>NZ_JAAKZY010000061.1 GCF_011045015.1 Streptomyces scabichelini
GTGTATAAGGGACAGGGCGGGCGGCTGAAGGTCGCGCTCGCGGTGCCGCCGGTGCAGGCCCTGTCGCCGTACAGCAACGACGCCACCGTGCTGAGCAAGCTCTCCGTCGCCGAGGGCCTGACGGGGCTGGACGAGGGCGGGGCCGCCGCACCCGCGCTGGCGAAGTCGTGGACCCGGAAGAACCCCACCACCTGGACCTTCGAACTGCGCAAGGCCACGTTCCAGGACGGCACCGACGTCACCGCCGAGTCGGTCGTGGGCGCCCTCGACCACGCGAACGCCGCCGAGACCAAGCCGCGTGTCCTCAGCGACGTGACCCTGTCCGCGAAGGCGGACGACGCCGACACCGTCACCATCACGACCAAGGCCGCCGACCCGGTGCTCCCGCTGCGGCTGGCCAGCCCCGCCCTCGGCATCCTCTCCCCGAAGGCGTACGGCAAGGACGGCACTGTCAGCCCGGTCGGCACCGGAACGGGCCCCTTCGAGATCACGAAGCTCACCGGGAAGACCAAGGCCGCACTCGACCGCTTCGACGGCTACTGGGGCGGCAGGGCGAAGACGTCCGGCATCGACGTGACCTGGATAGCCGACGGCACCGCCCGCGCCAACGCCCTGCGCGGCGGCGACGTCGACATCGCCGAGTGGATCCCCACCGCCCAGGCGAAGCTGCTGGCCGAGGACGCCCGCCACGAGGTGCCCTCCGTACGGACCGACAGCCTGATCCTCAACACCCGAAGCGGCATCTTCACCGACGAAGCGCTGCGCGCGTCCGCCCGCGAGGCCGTGGACGGCTCCGCCCTCGTCGACTCGGTCTTCGGCGGGTACGCCGACCCCGCACAGGGCCTGTTCGGGCCCGCCGTCTCCTGGGCCGCCGACAACAGGGCCGAGGTGACCGGCCGCGCCAAGGCCGCGACGGCCGCGGAGGTGAAGGCGAACACCAAGGGCAAGGTCCTGCGCCTGGCCACCTACACCAACCGCGCCGAACTCCCCGAGGCCGCGAGCGTCCTCCAGCAGCAGCTGGAGAAGGCCGGGTTCACCGTGAAGCAGGACGTGCGCGAGTACACGCAGATGGAGGCCGACCTCCTCGCCGGGGAGTACGACGCTCTCGTCTTCTCCCGCGTCACCCTGCTCGACACGGGCGACGCCGTCGCCTACCTCGCCAGCGACTACACGAGCGAAGGCGTCTACAACATCGCCGGGCTGAAGGACTCCCAGGTCGACCAGGCCATCAAGTCCGCCGCCGGGGAAGGCGACACGGCGAAGCGGCAGCAGAAGATCATGTCGGCCGAGGCGGAGATCCTGCGCACCGACGCCGTCGTGCCGCTGGTCCACGAGAAGGTCGTCCAGGGCATCGCCGACGAGGTCGAGGGTGTGCTCCTCGACCCCCGCGAGCGCTCCCTGATCGACGTCGACACCCACCTGAAGTAGCGGCTGATGAGCGTCACGC
Organism: Streptomyces scabichelini; assembly: GCF_011045015.1. GTDB lineage: Bacteria > Actinomycetota > Actinomycetes > Streptomycetales > Streptomycetaceae > Streptomyces > Streptomyces scabichelini. The sequence goes on from NZ_JAAKZY010000061.1 coordinate 1,448, forward strand.
CGGCCGACGCCCGCCCGGTCCGGTGGCGCGCGGGCGCCGGCCGCCTCGCCGCCGGGGGCGCGCTGCTGACGGCCGTGGCTCTGCTGCCCTGGCTGTCCGGGACCGACCCCGCGCTGACGGTCCTGCGGGCCCGCTCCGCCGACCAGGATCCGACCCCCGCGCAGCTGGCCGCCGTACGCGAGCAACTGGGCCTGGACGAGGGCCCCTTCACGCATCTCGCGCACTGGCTGGGCGGACTGCCGCGCGGCGACGCGGGCAGCTCCTGGGTGTCGGGCGATGCGGTCCTGCCCGAGGTGACCGCCGCCTTCGCGGTCTCCGTCACGATGATGCTCGGCGCCCTCGTGGTCACAATCGCGGTCGCCGCGCTGGTCAGCGCCCGCACCCTGTATCTCGGATCCCGGCGGCGACTGCACCGGGGGAAGGCGGCCACCGGGGCCGCCGTCCTCGCCGCGCTGCCCAAGTTCCTCCTCGCCTCCCTGCTCGCCACCGTGTGCGGGGTGTGGCTGGGCTGGTTCCCGTCCCAGGGCTGGGAGGGGCCGCAGTGGATGGTGCTGCCGGCGCTCGCCCTCGGTGTGCCGTCCGGGGCGATGATCGGCGGTCTGCTCGACCAGTCACTGCCCGCCGCCTTCAACGAACCCTGGGCACGGACCTGGTACGCCTACGGGTTCGCGCCCGGCCACGTCGCCCGGCACGCGCTGCGCCGCACGCTGGCCGGTGTACTCCCGCAACTCCTGCCGACCGTCGTGGCCCTGGTCGGCGGTGCCGTCGCGGTGGAGAAGATCTTCAACATTCCAGGGCTCGGCCGGCTCGCCCTGGATGCCGCCGTGGCCCAGGATCTCCCGCCCCTGCAGACCGCGACACTGGTCCTCGTCCTGCTCGGCATCGCCGCCGGCCTCCTCATCCAGGCCCTGCGCCGCGCCCTCCTCGGCCCGGCACTGCGGGACGGCGCCCTGCCCGCCCTGCACGCACCGGACCTCCCACGAGGCCGCTCCACCCGCTGGATCGCCGGAATCTGTGCCGTCACCCTGCTCGCCCTGGTCGTGGCCGGACTGCTGCGTGATCCCCTGCACGTGGACACCGCCGCCCGGCTGCTCCCGCCCTCGGCCGCGCACCCGTTGGGCACCGACGCGCTCGGTCGTGATCTGCTCGCCCGCCTGGGCCACGGAGCGCTGCGCACGGTGGGCACGGCCCTCGCGGTGACGGCCATCTGCACCGTCACCGGGCTGCTGCTCGGCATGGCGGCACAGCTGGGCGCGGGCCTGACGGAAGCGGTGTCGACGCTGCCTGCGGTCCTCGCCGGACTGCTGACGACCGCGGTGACCGGCCCGTCGGCCTGGGGTGCCGCGTGCGCGGTCTGCCTGGTCGGCTGGACCCCCTACGCCGCCCAGTCCGCGGCCCTGCTCGAACAGGAACGGGCCAGTGGCCACATGCTCGCGTCCCTCTCCTTCGGCGCCGGCCCGGCGTATCTGCTCCGCCATCACCTGCTGCCCGCAGTACTGCCCGCGGTACTGCGCAACGCCCTCCTGCGCCTGCCCACCACCGTCCTCGTGCTCGCCTCCCTCGGCTTCCTCGGCCTGGGCGAACAGCCGCCGACCGCGGAGTGGGGCCGCCTGCTGTCGGAGAACCAGCCGTACGTGGAACTGGCGCCCTGGATCGTACTGGGGCCGGCCTGCGCACTCATCCTGCTCGCCGTTCTCGCCGTGTCCGGCACGACGTCGGGACGAGCTGGACCCCGACGGACGGTCCGCTCCACCGTCCCGCGAGGAGCACGTAAGAGCCTCACCGGCGGCGCGAGTCCGGCTTCCGGGAGAATGTGATGGCACACCGGGCCTGACCAGCCGTCACCGGTGAGGATGCGGGCCTGCTGAGAGCAGCTCGCCCGCGGCGCGCTCGACGTCGGCCTCGGACACGAGCACCAACTGCGCTGCGTTTCCCAGCGGGATGAAGCTGTCCGCGCCGGCGACCCTTCGGATCGCGCCGGTGAATCCGGCATCGACCAGGGCGGTGACGACTCCCTCCGACACGCCTCCCGTACGGCGGGTCTCGTCGACCACGAGGACGCGTCCCGTCGCACGAGCCTCCCGCAGCAGATCGTCGACCGGCAAAGGTGCCAGCCAGCGCAGGTCGACGACCCGGCACGCGATGCCCTGCTGCTCCAGCCGGCGTGCGGCCCGAAGCGAGATACGCAGGCCGTTGCCGAATGTCACGAGAGTCAGGTCCGTTCCGGTGCCGTAGGTGCGTGCCTGGCCGATCGGTACGTGCTCTGCGGGTGACGGGTACGCCGCGAGCCAGGCGTTGTCCTCCTCCGCGTGGAGATCTCGCGTGTGGTAAAGCGCGATCGGCTCGACGAAGGCGCTGACCGTTCCGTCCACCTTCCCGGCCGCCACACACGTGCGCAGCATCGCGGCGGCGTCGTCAGGGCGGGACGGCGAGGCGATGACCAGACCGGGAATGTCACGCAGGACGCCCAGCGCGTTGTCGTTGTGGAAGTGACCGCCGAAGCCGCGCTGGTAGCCGTAGCCGGCGATGCGGACCACCAAGGGATTGCGGTACTGGCCCTGGGAGAAGAACTGCAACGTGGCGGCCTCACCGCGCAGTTGGTCCTCGGCGTTGTGCAGGTACGCGAGATACTGGATCTCCGGCACCGGGAGCAGCCCGGACAGGCCCGCCCCCAGCGCGAGGCCGAGGATGGCCTGCTCGTCGAGCAGGGTGTCGAAGACCCGAGCGGTACCGAAACGCCGCTGCAGTCCCCGGGTCAGTCCGTAGACCCCGCCCTTGCGGCCGACGTCCTCGCCGAAGACGACCATCTCCGGGTAGCTGCCGAGCAGGTCGGCGAGTGTGTGGGTGATGGCCTGGGCGACGGTGACGGGCTCGCCCACGGGCACCGCGGGTGGTTCGCTCGTACGGCGTGCCGAAGCCGCCACGAGGTCGGGACGGCGGGGTGCGATGGGGGCGGCGATCTGCGTGGCGGTGGTCAGGGACTCACTCTCGAGGGCTTCCTTGGCAACGGCGAACACCCGTGCGCCTACCTCGTCGTACCGGTCGAGAACCTGCTGCTGGTCGAGAACGCCTGCCGCTGTGAGCAGCCGGGCGGTGGCCAGCAGCGGGTCGCGTCGCAGATCCTCGGCGACTTCCGAGGGCATCCGGTAGGCGGCTTCGGCGTCCGAGCCCGCATGGCCGAGGAATCGCACCATCGACAGGTGCAGGAACGCAGGTTGCCGGCGCTTGCGTACATGGGCCACTGCCGCGCACGCGGTGTCGAAGGCGGCCGACGGATCACATCCGTCCGCGGCGAAGTAGGCGAGAGAAGGCCGGTTGCCGTAGGCGCGCCGCACCCAGTCGTGCGGTGTCGGCACGCTGATCCCCAGGCCGTTGTCCTCGCAGACGAACAGCACGGGCATCGGGAGGCCCTGGTAAGCCGCGTGGCAGGCGCTGTTGATGGCGCCTGCCGCCGTGGAGTGGTTGACCGAGGCGTCACCGAAGGAGCAGCAGACGACAGCATCGCCTGGCCAGGCGCACTCGGCCCCGAGCCTCTTGGCGCGGGCGATGCTCCACGCCACCCCGACCGCCCGGGGCAGGTGCGAGGAGATCGTCGACGTCTGCGGGATGACGGCCAGTTCGCGGCGCCCGTACACCTTGTGCCGTCCACCGGCGATCGGCTCGTCGGCCCCGGCGGCCACCCCCAGCAGCATGTCCCTGACCGCGTCGACGCCGCCGGCCTGCCGGGCGCGGGCGCAGTAAAAGGCGCCGGACCGGTAGTGCAGCAACGCCGGGTCGGTGGGGCGCAACGCGAGGGCGAGTGCGGCGTTGCCTTCGTGCCCGCTCGATCCGATGGTGTAGTAGCCACGGCCCTGCTGCTGCATCCAGCGCGCGGCGGCGTCGGTGTGCCGGCTCTCCAGTTGGGCGTCGAACAGGTCCAGCGCGGTACGGGTGTCCAGTCCGCCGCGTTGCAGCCGGCTCGCCGCCTCCGTTCTTCCGGCCGGACCGGCCACCGCCTCGCGGAAGTGCCGGTCCAGGTCCTCGACGCCGTTCACAGGCGGAACGACAGGTCGGGCTCGAGCGTGGCCACGTCCATCTGCGCTTTCTGCAGACGGCCGGAGTGGTCCCAGTTCATCGACTGCCAGCGGGTGAACTGGTCGAGGACCCACTGCCCCGACTGGCGACTGCCGTTGCCCGACTTGCCGTTGCCGCCGAACGGAAGGTGCGCCTCGGCTCCGGAGGTGGTGTTGTTGACGCTGACCATGCCCGCGGAAGTGCCGCGCCGGAACGTCCACACCTCGTGCGGATCGGTGGTGTAGATCGCGGCGGACAGCCCGTAACCGTGGGCGTTGGCCAGATCGAGGGCCTCGTCGAAGTCCCGGTAGGTGGTCACTGAGACGATGGGGCCGAAGGTCTCGGTGAGGAACAGGTCGTCGTCGCGGCGCACTCCGTCGACGATCACCGGGTGGTAGAACATGCCCGCTTCGGGGTCCCCGACGAAGCCCTTGCGCGGGTTGCCGGCCGTGATCCGCCCGATGCCGTCGGAGCCGTACGTCCGGTGGTGGTCCTTGATCCACCCGAGGAAGGTCTCGTAGCGCTGTGCGAACCGCTCGTCGAGCATCGGGCCGTAGAGGACGTCCTCGAACGCGTCGCCGATCCGGGCCGCACGGCTCGCGGCGTCGAAGCGGGCGAGGAAGTCCTCGTGCACCGACTCGTGCACGACGAGCGTCCCGAGGGAGGTGCAGCGCTGCCCCGCGGTGCCGAATCCGGAGAACAACGCGCCCTCGACCGCCAGGTCGAGATGTGCGCTCGGGGTGACCACCTGGGGGTTCTTGCCGCCCAGTTCCAGGCATGGGGTCTGCAGGTGGCTTCCGCACAGGGCGCCGATCTTCCGGCCGACGAGCGTGGACCCCGTGAAGCCGACCTTGTCGACAAGACCGGCCTCGAGGGAGGCCTCCAGACCGGCGTACGTCTGCTCCCCGTCGGCGAGTACGAGGTTGAGTACGCCGTCGGGGAGGCCGCCTCCGTGCACGAACAGCTCGAAGAGGGCCTTGGCGCTCGCGGCGGCGTACTCGGCGGGCTTCCACACCACGGTGTTACCGGTCACGAGCGCCGGCACGAGGTACCAGGACGGCACGGCCACCGGGAAGTTGCCCGCGGTGATCACCGCGACCGCGCCCATGGGGTTGCGGAAGGTGAACAGCTGCTTGTCGGGCATCTCCGAGGGCACCGTCTGCCCGTACAGCCGGCGGCCCTCGCCCAGGAAGAAGTCGCAGGTGTCGATGATCTCCTGGACCTCGCCGAGAGCCTCCGCGAACGGCTTGCCGATCTCTTCGGTCACGATGCGCGCGAGCCGGTCCTTGTTGGCCTCGACGAGCCGGCCGATCTTTCCGATCGCGGATCCGCGCACCGGCGCCGGGGTGTCCGCCCAGGACCGCTGAACCGCCGTCGCGGCCTCGGCGGCCGCGACGAACGTCGAGGCGTCCCCGAGCGAGACCTCGGAGACCAGCTCGGCGGTACGACCGGGATTGGGCCGCTGAAGGGTCCCGCCGGGAGCGCCGGCGACCGGGTGGCCGGCAACGACCGAGGCGACGGAACGTGCCATGACTTTGCTCCTTGTCCGCTGGGAATCCGCTGGTACGGGGATCAGTGCAGACCGGCGAGCACCCGGTCCAGGGCCCGCAGGGCGACCCCGAGCTCGTCCTGGGTGATGGACAGGGCAGGACGGAAGCGCACCGAACGCTCACCGCACGGCAATGCGATCACCTGCTCCTCGGTGCGCAGCCGGCGCACCACCTCGTCGCGGACGCCGCTGTCGGTCAGATCGATGGCGCTCATCAGTCCGCGCCCCCGCGAGTTGGACACCACTGGTGCGTGTCGGACTTCCAGATCACGTAGTCCCTCCAGGAACCACGCTCCCACGGCGGCGGCATTGGCCACCAGGTCGTCTTTTTCGATGATCTCCAGGATGCGGCGTGCCCGGACCATGTCGACCAGCCCGCCTCCCCAGGTGGAGTTGATCCGCCCGGAGACCCGGAAGACGTTGTCGGGTACCTGGTCGACCCGGCGGCCGGCCATGATCCCGCCCAGTTGGACCTTCTTGGCGAAGGCGACGATGTCCGGCTCGAGGCCGAGCTGCTGGTAGGCCCAGGTGGTGCCGGTGATTCCCACCCCGGTCTGCACCTCGTCGAGGACGAACAGTGCGTCGTATTCGTGACAGAGCGCCTGCATCGCCTGCAGGAACTCCGGACGCATATGGTTGTCGCCGCCCTCACCCTGGATCGGCTCGGCGATGAAGCAGGCGACGTCGTGCGGGTTGTCCTCGAACGCTCGACGCGCCTGCTCCAGGGCACCTCGCTCGGCCTCCTCGACCTCGGCAAGGTGGCTCTCGAGGGGGAACCGCACAGCGGGCACGTCGATGCGCGGCCAGTCGAACTTCGGGAAACGGGCCGTCTTGGCGGGCTCGGTGTTGGTCAGCGAGAGGGTGTAACCGCTGCGGCCGTGGAACGCCTGCCGAAGGTGGAGCACCTTGGTGCCGAGATCGGGTGAGCGGCCTGCGGCCTCGTTGCGGCGGCTCTTCCAGTCGAACGCGGCCTTGAGCGCGTTTTCGACGGCGAGCGCCCCGCCCTCGACAAAGAACAGTCTCGGCAGGTACGGATCACCCAGCACCCGGGCGAACGTCTCGACGAACTCGGCGTAGTGCGTGGTGTAGACGTCCGGGTTGGCGGGCTTGTTCGCCGCCACCTGCGCCAGCAGGGCCATGAACTCCGGATCGTCCACGATGCCCCGCGCGTTGAGCCCCAGCGGAGCGGACGCGAAGAACGAGTAGAGGTCGAGGAACTTCTCACCGGTGCGCGCATCGACGATCCACGAGCCCCGGCTGGTGAGCGGGTCGAGCACAAGTTTGAAACCGTCGGTCAGCACATGGCGGCCGAGTCTCTCGTGCACCTCGTCCGGGCGGACTGTCGACGCAGCAGCAACCGTCATGGAGCACCTACTCTCGATAGCCGTTCGCAGAACATTCTTCGCCAAACACGAGAAGCAGCGAGATTATTTTAGGTAGGGCGCGACAACAGCCGCAAGGTTTCGTTCACTGATGGACGCTCGTAGCCCACATCGACCGCCGATTGCAACGCCGGTCCCGTTCCTGTCGGCACCGGCCTTCCTCTCCGAAAGGCGACTGCCGAGCAGATCTCAGTATTGACCGGTCAATTGAGTCATTGTACGGTCTTATCATTGACGCGGTCGCCGCGCAGATCAGGCGGGAGAACGCATGACGAATCGGCGGAGGCGGGCCCGATCACCACCCGCGACCGGCGTTCCGGAACGCTCCATATGCCCCGAAGAACTGGCTGGTCAGCCCGCTCTTACCAGTCAATTCACTGAATGTACGGTCTAGGCATGACCGTGCCGCTTTACGTACAGATCAGGCGAGAGATCGAAGCGAAGATCCGAGCCGGGGACCTGCCCCCTGGCGCGCGACTGCCGACCGAGAAGGACCTCTCCACCCAACACGGCGTCAGCCGTGCCACGGCCCAACGCGTCCTCAACGACCTGGCCGAGGCGGGACTGGCGATCCGCCGACGGCGCCACGGAACCTTTGTCGCGGACGTGACACGGCAGATCAATCTGCTCAACTTCGTCACCCCCGCGGCAGCCGCGAAGGGCGTACCGGGCAGACACGAAGTCGTTTCCTCGCGGATCGTCAGGGCCGCCGACGCCATCCTGACTCTCCCCGGCGCCTCCGCCGACACGGCCGTGGTGGAACTGGTCCGCCGCAAGCTCGACGTGCGCGAGGAGCCACAGTCGGTCGAGCGGCACGTAGTCCTCTTCGCAGTGGCCCCCGACCTGCTGAACGAGAACCTCGAAGACCTCGTCACCCTCCCGTATCTCCAACGCAGAGGAGTACCGATCGACGCGATCCGGCTCTACCTCGACCCGGTGACCCTCGACGAGCACGACGCCACCCTGCTGCACAGCGAGACCGGAACGCCCGCGCTGATGAGACGCAGGGAGTTGCGTGCCGATGACGGAAGCACCGTCGAGGTGGTCACGACCCTCGTCCGTCCCGGAACCGCCGAGTTCTTCCTGGAGCTGCCCGTCCCCCCCATGTGAGCAGCGTGTCGCTGCCGGAAAGGAATCACGCAATGAAGGTCATCATCATCGGTGCCGGCGTGCTGGGCGTGAGCGTCGCGAGACAGCTTGCCCTCGCCGGCGAGGACGTTCTCCTGCTCGATCAGCGGGGAGCCGGCACCGGTACGACAGCGACCACCTTCGCCTGGACCAACTCCAGCCGGAAACCCGACCCGGACTACCACCGGCTGAACCTCGCGGGGATGGAGGAGCACGCCAGGCTGGCCGAGCAACTGCGCGGCGCGCCGTCGTACTTCCCCAGCGGGGCGCTGCAGTGGGCGGACGCCGCAAACGAGCAGAGGCTCGCCGGCAACGTGGAGCGTCTCCAGGCCATCGGCTACCCCGCTCACTGGGTCACGCCCGACGAAGCAACGCGGATCGCAGGCGACCTCCGCATCCCGGCGACCATCACGTCCGTCGCACACTTCCCCAGCGAGGGATACGTACTGCCGGAGCTCTTCGTGAACAACCTGCTGGCGGATGCCGAGCAGCACGGAGCCAAGTGCGCGATCGGCGAGGTCGTGGCCATCGACGACAGGCCTGACGAAGTAGCCGTCACCCTGGCCGGAGGCGAGGTCTGCAGGGGCCATCGAGTCGTCCTGGCGGCAGGCCGCTGGACAGAACGGCTCGCCGCACGGGCCGGGATCGACGTTCCCATGGTGACGGACACCGGTCGCGGAGCGCAGACCGTCGGTCTGCTCGGGTACGCCAGGTCCCCCGGACTCGACCTGCGCTGTGTGATCCACAGCCCCGGCCTCAACCTCCGCCCCGCAGCCGACGGGCATACCGTCCTTCAGGCTCTCGATCTGAACGCTGACGTCGATCCGGCAGACCCTCCGTCCATGGACGGGGACCTGGCAAACACCCTCGCTCGGCGATTCTCCGCACTGCTGACCGACCCGAGCCGGGCACCGAAGATCAACCTGCGTATCGGCTTCCGGTCACTGCCCGCGGACGGCCACACCGTCGCCGGCTATGCCTCCGCGCAGTCCCGCGTCTACTGCCTCGTCTCGCACAGCGGGGTGACCTTGGCGCCGATTCTGGGACGCCTGGTCGCGGCCGAGATCACAACCGATCAGGAACAGGACCTCCTTCGGTCCTTCCGGCCCACACGCTTCACCGACGTACGGCGCTCGGACATCGAGGTAGACCAACACGCCACCAACCTGGGTGAGCAATAGCCGCCCGTGCCGCCTGAACAGGCGCCGATGAGCGGCGTGCTCAACCCCGAAGACCGGAAACGACCCACACAAAAAGGGCCCCGCAGGCGCAGGAGCTCACCCGAAGGGCTTGGGGACAGTAATGCGCCATAGCCGGCCGTCGGCCAACACTCCCGCTGGGCATCCTTGAGGCCCTGAAGATCCACGCAATGGTCTGGCCGGCTCCGTGTCGGAGTGTTCTCGGTGCGGATGCACGGACGCGGCCGCCTTGATCCTGCCCAGCCTCGCGAGACGACGAGCCGACGCCCTCTTCGCGATGCTCCGCTCCGCGACGGCACCTTCTACGACCCTCAACCCGCCCCCACGGGTTGACGAAACCCGAACCGCGTGTGCGTCGGAGTAGCCATACCCAGGTCGCGACGACGGCAGCGACGTTCAACACAGCCGCTGCACCGACCAGGAGGAAGACCTACGCAACAATCTTCGCGACGGAATCGCGAGCCTGCTGCGCGATGCGGTCGTCTGTGGTGTCGTCCGCCCCTCCCACACCGATGGCGCCGATGACCTCCCCGTCGGCCGTCACGATCGGCACGCCGCCGGCGACGGGCAGAAGGTTGGAATCGACCAGATGGGGAGGCGCCACCTGCATCTGGGGCGACGCGGCGAAGGCCGCGAACTTGGCTGTGGGGACACCGCTCACGGCCGAGGTGTAAGCCTTGCGTCGCGCGGTCTCCACGCCAAGGAGCCCGACGCCGTCGTCACTGAGCAGAACCTTCGCGACGCCACTTCGGTTGACCACGACAGCGCACACCTTGTGCCCCTCGGCCCTTCCTGCTTCCAGAGCGGCGAGTGCGGCGCCGTGCGCGATCTCGTAGCTGAGGGGCTCTCGCATGGAGCGGTTCCTTCCCTTGACGACCGAAGAGTCATCGACCGGCCGTCTTCCGCGGTCTTCTTGGGCACCCTCGGTCCAGGCGTTCGCCGACCCCGGAGGCGCCAGGAGCTCGCTCAGTATGTCGCCGCCCGGCGCGAATGTGAAGGGGGAATCGCATTCACATCGAGGGAGGAGGACTCACCGCGCAGCCGTGCCGAGCAGGTACAGGCAGGCGACGTCCACCAGCTCGTCGGTGAGCTGACGCCACGTCAGAGGCCGGTCGGACTCGAACACTTCGCCGTACAGCACGCGGTTCTGACAGGTCCCGTAGATCAAGCGATAGACGACATCCAGGCGCACCTCCGGCTCCGGCGCGTCGATCGTCGGCACGATCGGCTCCAGGAACTGCCGGAAGACACGGCCGGCATCAATGGCAGCCTCGGATCCGACCCGAGCCACTGCGGGATCGGTGGCGCCCGCAGCCAAGAAGACGCGCATCAGGCGCTCGTGCGCTTGATATGTCTCGGTGAGTCCGGCGACCGCCGAGGCGACCAGCGCGGCCGGATCCGTGCGCAGCGGAGTGAAGCGGCGAATGATGTCAGCGCGAAACTGATCGATCATATCGTGCTGCAAAGCCGCGGTCAGACGGTCCTTGTCGCCGAACCGCCGATAGACGCTGCCCACCGAGACGCCCGCCCGGGAAGCGACGGCCGCGACGGTGAGCGCCTCGGTACCACCCTCTTCGAGGAGGGCCGTGCCTGCTTCCAGGATCCGCTGCTGGGTCAGCCGGCTGCGCGCCTGTTGTGCCGGCGGCAGATCGAGCGACGGTTCGGTACTCACCGCCCCAGCGTATACACCGCCTGCAGCCCCTCCGGCAGCCCCGGTACGCGGCACCGCCCGGCCGCGATCGGCGGTGCACCTGGGCGGCATCCTGCCCAACCAGGCCTTCCGCCGGTCGACCACTTCCCCGGCCGACGAGCACCTGAACGTGACCCTTGACGCACTCGCAGGTTAAATGCGAATGTGAATTAACAATCCTATTTGAGGCCGCACACGACGCTGCCCTCGCAGGTGATCCCCCACAGCCCTGCATGCGCGCCACCGGCTGTGCGTCCGAGCCGCACGGGAGACAGAACGATGACCACCACTTCAGACACTTCAGGGGTCGACACCGGCACGGCCTACGGTCGCCCGAAACCCTCGTACAACGCCCGTCTGCGCGAGGTCGGGCCCGGAACGCCCATGGGAGAGGCCCTGCGTCGCTACTGGCACCCGGTCGCCAGCTCCGAGACGCTCATCGCCGGTGCCCTGCCGCAGAAGACCCGCGTACTGGGCGAGGACCTGGTCGTGTTCCGGGACGGGCAGGGCAAGCCCGGTGTCGTGATCGAGCGCTGTACCCACCGCGGCGCCAGCCTCTACTACGGCCGCGTCGAGGACGACGGCATCCGCTGCTGCTACCACGGCTGGAAGTTCGACGTCCAGGGCCGCTGCATCGAGCAGGCGTGCGAGCCGGGCCTGGGGCGCAGGCGCGACGCCGCACGTCAGCCGTGGTATCCCGTCGAGGAGCGCTACGGCCTGGTCTTCGTCTACATGGGCCCGCCCGAGCTCAAGCCCGAACTCCCCCGCTACGACGTGCTGGAGGACCCCGCGGAGGACGAGAAGTACTTCGCCAGCTGGCCGGTTCCCCACGCCGCGGTCCTCGGCATGCCGACGGACTTCAGCTGGCTCAACATCTACGAGAACTCCGCCGACCCGACGCACGTCACCTGGCTCCACTCCACGCACAGCGGGTACCAGATGATGGGCACCGGCACCTTCGGCTACCCCGAGAACTTCTTCGACCCGGCCCTCATCGCCGACCGTGTGACGTACGAGCGCACCGACCACGGGCTGAAGTACACCCAGCGATTCGAGGTCGAGGGCGAGGACGGCGAGGTCACCGAGTGCGGCTTCGCGGTCGAGCAGCATCTTCCCAACGTCTTCGGCCTGCCGGACTTCGTGAAGATGACCTTTGACGAGCGGCCGGACCAGTTGCTGTGGGTCGTGCCCTCCGACGACACCAGCCACCGGCTCTTCTTCTCGATCCGCACGAACGATCCCGAGCGCATGGTCCACTTCGTCATCGGCATCACGCAGAACGGCAAGCAGAACCACGAACTGACCGACGAGGAGCGCCAGAAGTTCCCCGGTGACGCGGAGGCCCAGGGCTCGCAGGGAGCGATCACCCTGGACTCCGAGGAGACCCTGGCCACCGGAGACCGCGGCGTCGTCATGCTGCGTCGCATGCTTCTCGCGATGGTCGACGACGTCGAGGCCGGGCGCGACCCGATCAACATCGTCCGCGACGCGTCGCAGGTCCACCGCACCGAGTCCGGCCTCTTCACCCTCGGCAAGCGCCCGTCGGGCGACGACGCCACGGCCACCGCCGCAGTCTGAGCAAGAACGATGAGCAACGAGTGGCTCGACACCATCGTGGTCGCCCGGCACGATGCGACGGCCCGGATCGTGGTGCTCGATCTGGTCAGTCCCGCCGGCATCGAGCTCCCGGAGTTCGCCGCCGGCGCCCACGTCGACGTACTGGTGGATGGTGCCGCCGGGCTGGTGCGCCAGTACTCCCTGTGCGGGCCGCCGCAAGACCGCACCCGATATCGGCTGGCGGTGCTGGCCGAGGCGGCCTCGCGCGGCGGCTCGCTGGGGATGCATCGGCTCCGCGAGGGCGACAGGCTGCGGATCTCGCGTCCGCGGAACAGGTTCGGAGTCTCGGACCAGGCGCGTCGCCATCTGCTGATGGCCGGCGGAATCGGCGTCACTCCCCTGTTGGCCATGGCACACGAGCTCGAAGCCAGAGGCGCGGAGTACGCGTTGCACCACTTCGCTCGAAGCCGGCCGGATTCGGCGTTCCTCGACGAGTTGGAGCAGAACCCCCGCGTTCGGCTCCACTTCGACGACGGCCCGGACGACCAGCGCTTCATCTCCGCCACCGACCTCGGTCCGCCCGACCCCGACACGGCGATCTACGTCTGTGGCCCCGGGGGCTTCATGGACTTCGTGATCTCCATGGCACTCGGAGCGGGATGGCCCGCCGAAGCGATCCACAAGGAGCGCTTCGCGCCCGTGGAAGACGCCGCCGCGCACACGGCCGGCGGGACGTTCAGGGTGCGGCTGGCCAAGACCGGCGGCGAGTACGAGGTCAAGGACGGCGAGAGCGTACTCGACGTCCTGCTCGCGGGCGGCGTCGACGCCCCCTACTCCTGCCAGCAGGGAATCTGCGGCGAGTGCATCGTGCGCGTACTCGCCGGAGAGCCCGACCACCGCGACGACATCCTGACCGACCGTGAACGCGCCGACGGCATGTTCACCACGTGCTCATCGCGAGCACACTCACCGATTCTGGAGCTCGACCTATGACGACCGCATCCACCGCAACCACCGGACCCACCGCGACCGTCCAGGCGATCGAGCAGGCAGAGGCCGCATGGCTCGTGGCTCTCACCGAGGGCGAGGAAGCGATGACCGCCCTCATGCTTGCGGACAGCCGGGCCGTCCACGGCCCGGTCGGAAAGATCGACGACCGCGAGACCTTCGCCCATTTCACCTGGACCCGCCGCCGCCACGTTTTCGCGAAGGCCGAGGAGCTCAGCATCACGGTGCACGGCACCACCGCGATCACCACATGCCTCCAGGAGATGCACATCGTCTTCGACGAGAACCTCCCGCCGTTCCCGGTCCAGGAGGCGGTGACGCGGGTCTGGGAGGAGACCGCGGAGGGCTGGCGCCTGGCGCACCTGCACCAGGCCAAGCGCATGCCGCCGGGCTGAGGCCCGGGAAGACCGACCGCCCTGCCCCTCACTCGGCTGTTCGATGAACGGACATGAGGGTTCAGGGCATGCCTCCGTGGGCGGAGAGTTCGTCAGGCAGGGTTCGTGCGGCGATCGCCGCTGTTGTGGAGATGAGGCAACACATGTCAGCCACTGAGACCGAGGCACCCACGTCCGGCGCGGTCCGGACCAGCGACCTCGTCATCGCGGGCGAGCACGTCGCGGCCAGGGACGGCCGCTACTACGAGACGACCGAGGCCCTGACCGGTGAACCGATCGCACGGGTCGCGGCAGCCTCCGTCGAGGACGTCAACCTCGCGGTGGACGCGGCGGCGGCCGCCTTTCCGGAATGGTCAGGCCTTCCGCCGGCCGCGCGGCGGTCGGTTCTGGAGCGTGCGGCCGTCCTGCTCGGCGAGCGCACCGACGAGATCGTCGCCACGATGAGTCGCGAGATGGGCGCCACTCTCCCCTGGTGCGGCTTCAACGTGCACGTCGCGAAGGGCATGCTCGTCGAGGCGGCGGCCCAGGCCTACTCGGCGGTCGGCGAGGTCATCCCATCGGACGTGCCCGGCCTCACCGCTCTCGGCGTGCGTCAGCCGGTCGGCGTCGTCGTCGGCATCGCACCGTGGAACGCACCGCTGATCCTCGGCGTACGCGCCATCGTGTGGCCGCTGGTGTGGGGCAACACCGTGGTGCTGAAGTCCTCCGAGCAGACGCCGCTCACCCAGGCCGCCATCGTCCAGGTGCTGCTCGATGCCGGTGTGCCCGCCGGAGCGGTCAACCTCATCAGCAACGCGCCCGAGGACGGTCCGAGCGTCGTCGAGGCGCTGATCGCCCACCCCGCCGTGACGCGCGTGAACTTCACCGGATCCAGCAGGGTCGGCCGTATCATCGGCGAACTCGGCGGTCGCCACCTGACCCGTGTGGTCCTCGAACTCGGTGGCAAAGCGCCGTTCTTGGTGCTTGCTGACGCGGATCTGGAAGAGGCCGCTGCGGCTGCCAGCTTCGGTGCCTTCATGAACCAGGGCGAGATCTGCATGTCGACCGAGCGCGTCATCGTGGACACAACTGTCGCCGACGAGCTCTCCTCCCGCCTCGCCGAGCGTGCCGCCAAGCTGGTCGTCGGACCCCCGAGCGACCCCGCCTCACAGATCGGTCCGCTGGTCCACGCCGTCGCCCGGGACCACGTGGTCGCGTTGATCGAGGACGCCCGCGCCAAGGGCGCGCAGGTCCTGACCGGTGGTACGGCCGACGGCTTGTTCGTGCAGCCCACCGTGCTGCGCGGGGTCACTTCGGACATGCGTATCTACACCGAGGAGACCTTCGGACCGGTGGTCTCGATCATCGAGGTGGATTCGACCGACGAAGCCGTCGCGGTCGCCAACGACACCGAGTACGGACTCTCCGCCGCGGTCTTCGGCAAGGACGCGGCAGCGGCCCTCGACGTGGCTCGCCGGATCAAGTCCGGCATCTGCCACATCAACAGCGCCACCGTGCACGACGAACCGCAGATGCCGTTCGGCGGTGTCGGCGCCAGCGGCTGGGGCCGGTTCGGCTCCCGCGCCGCGCTGGAGGAGTTCACCGAGTTGCGCTGGATCACCATCCAGTCCGGCTCCCGGCACTACCCGATCTGACGATGCGACGACGTCGTACGGCGCCCGTGACACCGCGTGCGCCGCGTCCCCGGCCCTTGCTCCCATTGCTGTGGTGCCTTGCCGCGGCGTTCAGCCCGGCGGTGGGCGCGGCATGGCTGGTGGACGCCCGAGAGACAGAGGCCTCCCAGCGGCTCGACCGAGAGCTGGAGGAACTCCTCAAGTCTGGCTGACGAGGCCCCTGTATCAGGGATCTCCGCCCCTCCAAGGAGTCAACAATGCCGCAGGCCGACACCGACCGCCACGAGATCCGGCAGCTCATCGAGAACTGGGCACTGTGGCGCGATGCTGGGGACTGGAGCCGATTCGCCACGGTCTGGCATCCGCGCGACGGCTGGATGACCGCCACCTGGTTCCAGGGAAGCGCCACCGACTTCATCAAGGCCAGTCGTGAAGGCTTCGAGAACGGGGTCAGCATCCTGCACTTCCTGGGTGGCCACACCGCGGACATCGTCGGCGACCGAGCCATCGCCCAGACGAAGATGACCATCAACCAGCGTGCGAGCATCGACACCGTCGAGGTCGACGTCGTCTGCACCGGCCGCTTCTACGACTTCCTTTCCCGCGACGAGGGCCGCTGGACCGTCGTGCGCCGACAGCCGATCTACGAGAAGGACCGGCTCGACGTCGTCGACCCCGCTGCCTCACTGACGTTGGACCCCGAGCTCCTGCATCGGTTTCCGACCGGATATCGGCACTTGGCCTACCTTCAGACCAAGGCGGGCTTCACGGTGAAGAACGGGCTTCCCGGTCTCACCGGCACCGCAGTGGAGCAGCTCCACTCCGAAGGCACACAATGGCTGGCCGGGGCCTGATGCGGGCCGTCACCCGCACGCGGTCGACCCAGCCGAAGACCTACCCGAGGAACAAACGATGAGGTTCACCCACGAGACCCTTCCCCAGCGGGTGGTGTTCGCGGCCGGGGAGTCACCCGCCGCCGTGGCGGCGGAGGTCGAGGCACTCGGCGGTTCCCGGGTCATGCTCATCGCATCGGACCGCGAGAAGGAACTGGCCGACCCGATCGCCAAGGAGATCCCGGTCGTACTGCGTCACGACGAGGTCGTGATGCACGTACCGGTCGAGGTCGCGCGACGAGCTCGTCAGGCGGCGGCCGCCGCCGACGCGGACATCCTGGTCAGTGTCGGCGGCGGCTCGACCACCGGTCTGGCCAAGGCGGTGGCGATGACCACCGGGCTGCCGATCGTCGCGGTACCCACCACGTACGCCGGCTCCGAGGCGACCAACGTCTGGGGCCTGACCGAAGGCGACACCAAGACCACCGGTGTGGACAACGGGGTACTGCCCGCGTCGGTCGTGTACGACGCCGGTCTGCTGACCACGCTGCCCGGCGCGATGACCGTGGCCAGCGGCCTGAACGCGATGGCGCACTGCGTGGACTCGATGTGGGGGCCACGCGCCGACCCGCTCGACCGGGCGCTGGCCCAGGAGGGCATCCGCGCACTGGCGACCGGCCTGCCCGCGGTGGCCGACGACTCGACGAGCGTCGAGGGCATCGAACAGACGCTGTACGGCGCCTACCTCGCCGCCGTCGCGTTCGCCTCGGCGGGTTCAGGCATGCATCACAAGATCTGCCACGTTCTCGGCGGCATGTTCAACCTCCCGCACGCACAGACCCACGCGGTCGTGCTTCCCTACGTGCTGGCCTTCAACGCCCCACACGCCCCGGAGGCGGAGGCGCGCATCGCCGAGGCCCTCGGCGCGGTCTTCGACACCCAGGCGGCGGGCGCCGGCCTCGCCGCCCTGCGCCAGGTCCTGGACGCGCCGAAGGCGCTGCGCGACTACGGCATGCCCGAGGACGGTATCGCCAAGGCGGTGGGGCCGATCATGAAGGCGGTCCCGGCCAACAACCCCACCCCCCTCACGGACGAGAACCTGACCGCGCTGCTGGAGGCGGCGTGGGCCGGCGACCCGATCGACTGAACGAAGCCCGTCATGGCTACCTACGTCAACCTCGGCTCGGCCCAGGCCGTCGACCGCGGCACGATCCACCGCGAGGTGTCGCCGGAGCAGCAGACAGTCGAGCAGCGGCTCGAGCCGCCTCCTTGACCAGGGAGATCATGAGTTCCTGCAGCCGCGGGTCCTGCCGCGCGGCGGCGCGCACCGTCGCGATGGCTGCGAGTCCGGCCACCTCCTTGTCCGCGAAGGCTCAGGCAGGCCGCTGTCAGCGGTGACGTAACCGGCGGAACAAGGGTGGTTGTCGCCGCACGGCAGGAGGGATTCGGCGGCAGTAGGACGCCGAGCTCGACGCGCTGAGCTCAGTCCGGCAGCAACTCCGCGAAGTCGCGCAGAGGTCGCGCCCCATCCCAGTCGACTGATGCCCGCCAGACGGAGGTGAAGACCCCTCGCGTGATCTCGTTGTCCTGGACGAGCTCGATCATTCCCGGGGCATCTTCACCGGTGTCCAGGAAGAAGACCTCACCCCCTGGGGCACGATCGTGGAAATGCACCGACGCTCCGCTCGCCTCACGACGTTCGACCTCTTCCCTGACGTTCGGCACGGCCTTGGCGACGTGATGGAAGCCGTAGCCATGGCGTTCGTAGGCGTCCTTGTAGATGGAGGGCTCGTCGTCGAGGGTCTGGACTAGCTCGACCATCATGTGCCCCGAGAACGCGAGCGCGAGGGTGAACTCGGCCTTCCCCGGCTCACCACGGTAGGTGGAGCCCTCGCCGCCGATCCTCCCGTTCACGAACCAGGGCCCGACGCCGAGTTCGTCGGTCCACCAGCGCATCCCGGCAGTGAGGTCGGGGACCGCGTACGCGACCTGGATGATGGCGTCGGTCGGCTGGCCGAAGGGAAACTCCATGGTGGTTGTCCTCGCTCGGGTCCTGTGGCGCAGGTGGTGATCGACGGCGGCCGTCGCCTCTATGTCGGCGGGCGGGTGAACCCGGTGGCGCCGCCGTCCACCGGGAGAGCCGCACCTGTGATGTAGCCGGCTTCGGACGAGGCCAGGAAGAGCACGGCGTCGGCGAGCTCGTCCGGTTCTCCTTCTCGGAGCATGGGAGTGCTGAGCCTGACCCGCTCTCGGAAAGCGTCGGCTCCGCCGGGCGGAAGGCCCGTCGTGCGTGTGGCGATGTCGGTGTTCATGCCGCCCGGAATGACGATGTTGACCCGGATTCCCTCGCCGATGACTTCGGCGGCGAGGATGCGTGTCAGGTGCTCGAGTGCGGCCTTGCTGGTTCCGTACGCGGCGATTCCCGCACTGGCCCTTCGGCCGGCTGCCGAGCCGCAGAAGACGACGGCCCCGCCGGGTGCGAGCAAGGGCCTGAGACCCTGCATGAGGAAGAACGAGCCCTTGACGTTGGTGTCGAACACCATGTCCCAGGTTGCTTCGTCCATGTCGTCGAGGCGTTTGATGCCCGCCTGCCCGGCATTGAGGAAGGCGGCATCGAGGTGGTCGACTCGTGCGGCGACCTCCGTGACCGCGGCCTTGATGCCGGTCACCGAGGAGAGGTCGGCCCGGACGGCGATCGTGCCGTCGCCGATCAGATCGCTCGCGGTCTTCAGCTGGTCAGGGTCTCGCGCGATGATGACCACGCGTGCACCCTCGCGCGCGAACGCCTGTGCGGCTGCCAGGCCCAGTCCTCTGCTGCCGCCGGTGACGAGGCAGGTCTTCCCGAGGAAACGCTGACGCCGGTCCTCGACGGCCAGGTCTCGGCTTCCCGCATCAGTCGTGTCGTCCATGGTTCTCCTTCGTACTCGGTCGGTCGGTCGGGAGCGGCGGCTCATGCGTCGATCTCGATGCCGCCGAACGGAGCTCCGCCGTTCAGGACGCGCTCCTCCGGAGGAATGGGCGCAAGGCTCACGCGTACGTCGATGCAGGTCGGTCGGCGGGCCGCGAGGGCGGCCTCGATCGCCGGGCGGAGCTGGTCGAGTTCTGTGACGTCGACGCCGTCCGCGCCGAGCGCTCGTGCCACGCCGCTGTAAGAGCCGTTCTCCAGGCGGTTGTTGGTGACGCGGTCCTGTCCGAAGAGAAACTGCTGGGTGTGCAGAGTGGCGCCCCAGGCCTGGTTGTTGAGGACGATCACAATGACCGGCAGTCCCGCCCGGACGAGGGCGTCGAACTCGGCGAGGCTGTAGCCGACGGCGCCGTCGCCGGTGACGAGGATCGTCGCCTTGTCGGGGGCCGCGCACTGCGCTCCCAGGGCCACGCCGAAGTTGCTCCCCATCGAGCTGAGGTAGCCGTGCCCCAGGTAGTGGGCCAACGGCGCCAGCGCGATCGTCTCGGAGAGCCACAGCTCGGTCAGAGCGCCGTCGACTACCACAGTGGCGTTGTCGGGGACGCTCTCGGCGATCGTACGGACCGCGAGGTACGGGTGGATCGCGGCGTCCTCGTGCTCCTCGGTCTCGGCGGCGAGTGCGGACCGCCGGGTGGCCGAGACGTCCCGCAGGGTCTCCAGCCAGTCGTCGCGCCCGGAGGGGACGAGGCTGTCGCCCAGGCGCTCGTTAAGCACGCCGACCGTGCCGACCGGGTCGGCCTGGATGCCGAGTTCGACATCCTGCAGACGGCCGAGTTCACGGCCGTCGGGGTCGATCTGGAAGATCCGCGAACTCGTCGGGAGCAGTCGGCCCGTGCCGAACTGGGTGGCCAGTCCGAAGCGCAGCCCGAGCAGAAGGACCAGGTCGGGCCGCTCGTCCTCGGGGACGGTGGCCAGGGTCTGGACGAGACCGACGTGCTGCTTCGAGCCGACGATCGCCCCGAGGCCCTCCCAGTCGGAGAAGAGGGGCACTCCGGTGCGGGCCGCGAACTCGTGCAACTGTGCCCGTGCCTCGGCGGTGACGAAGGACTTGCCGACCAGCGCGATCGGCCGCTGGGCGGCGCCGAGCGCGTCGAGGATCCGGTCGACGCCACCGGCGGGGGCGATTCCGGTGCCGTCGATGTCGAGGCGGTAGTCCTCGACCTCGTCGACGTCGACCGACTGGCGCAGGACGTCCCAGGGAATGTCGAGGAGCACCGGGCCCTTGGGCTCGGACTGTGCGATGCGGATCGCCTGGGCGACCAGGCGGGGGATCAGCTCGGCACGGGTGACGCGGTGCGCGAACTTGGTCACAGGGGCGGCCATGGCGATCTGGTCGAATCCGGCCTGCTGGTCGTTGATCTGGTCCGTCTCAAGAGGACCGGAGCCTGCGATGTAGAGGACGGGGGTCCAGTCCAGATGGGCGTTGGCGATGGAGGTCAGGACGTTGGTGAAGCCGCCGCCGGCCGTGACGACAGCGACACCCAGGTCCCCGGTGACCCGCGCATAGCCCTCGGCCGCGTGGCCGGCGTTCATCTCGTGGCGCACGTCGACGATGCGGAGCTTGGCATCCAGGGCGTCCTGGAAGATGCCGTCGACGTGTGCTCCGTTCAGGCCGAAGGCGACGTTGACTCCGGCTCGCTCCAGTGTTCGCACGACGAGCCCACTACCGGTTGCGGGTGCCATTCGGTGATCCGCCCTTCTGGACGTACTCAGGGTTCCAACAAAAGTCGCTGGTGACAGGGCCGTATCTCAGGCCGTCCGTACCGGAGTCTCGGGTGTGGCCCGGGTGACGACAATGGCCGTGTTCGTTGGATGGTCAACGCCTTGTTCGGCATGGAAAGTACGGGACCCCGTTGCAGATACTTACCGTGCTCCCAGCCATGTCCGGCCGGGACGCACATGTGCCGCCTGCAAGTACGCCAGGTGGGTGGGTGGGTGACTGGCTGCGTGCAGGGCGTCAGCAAAGCGCGCATTGTTAGAACATCGACGTTCATCCAACGAACAGGAAAGGTAGGGTGACCGAGGCCGCCAACGATGGAGGAGAGCCATGCCTCGCGCGCACGAGCCAGGACGCTCAGTCAGCTCTCGGCTGTGGGATCTGCTGTTCTCCTTCGACCCCAACCACACCGAGCTGAGCCTCGCCGACCTGGTCCGGCGTACCGGCATGCCGCAAGCCACCGCCAGGCGCCTCACGCTCGACCTTCTGGAGGCCGGTGCTCTGGAGCGCACCAGCGACAATCGGTTCGCGATCGGCCTGCCTCTGTGGCGCCTCGGAACCCTCGCACCGCGCGCCGAGACGCTGCGCAGCGCCGCGCAGCCGTTTGTGGAAGACCTGTACACGGCTCTTCACCAGCATGTGCAGCTGGCCGTTCTCCAGGGCGACCAGGCCGTGATCATCGAGCGGTTGTCGGCGGTCAACGCCGTCGGTCTGACATCGCAGGTCGGCGGCCTCCTGCCCTTGCATTGCTCAGGTGTCGGCAAGGTCCTTCTGAGCCACAGCAGTCCCGCCTTCATCGATGAGGTGCTGGCGGGAAGGCTGCAGCGCTTCACTCCCAAGACGATCGTGGACCCCACCGAGCTCCGTCGCGAACTGGCGTCCTGCCGCTCGACCGGAACGGTGGTCGTCAAGGAAGAGATGAGCGAAGGGGCCGAGTCGGTCGCGACGCGCATCCTTGATGGCCGCGGCAAAGTCGTCGCGGCTCTGTCTGTTGTGGTGGCTGCGGGCTCGATCAAACTGCAAGCGGCCGTCCCCTCACTGGTCACGAGCGGACTGGGATTGTCGAGGAGTCTCGGCTGGAGGCCGGGCATCCCCATTCGCATCTCCTAACCCTTCGTGGGGCGAGGAAACCGGCACGTCAGGCCGGTGGTTGCCGCCGGGAGAGCTGCATGTGACCGAGGCGCCATCCCTCGTCGGTCGAGAACCACACCCGGGTGGCCACGGCCTGCACCAGGAACGGCGGCAGGTCGGGCAGGCGCCGGATGCGCATCTTCTGAAAGCACGTCACGATGGCCCGTCCCCCTCGCTCCAGACACGTCACCTCGCTGGTCTCAGCCTCGACGGTCGGTCCCATGGACGCGTTGTAGCTGAGGAAGTGCTCACGTCCATGGACATTCCCGACCGGGCCGTGAACGGTCACGCAGTCGGGGAGCATGAGTTCACGCTGCTCCTCGTCGCCCTTCGTGATCGCGACGAGCCACGCCGCCTCCGCCTGAGCGACCGTGGCCGGCATGCGGACGTCGTTCGTACCGCTCGCCCCTGGGTGCGCAGTGGTCATTGTTCGTCTCCTGTCAGAGCCTGTCTGAGTGTGTCTGGTGATCGTTGTGTGTTGTGCGCCGTGGCCCGCCGCGACTGCTGTTGCCGGGGAGAAGTCGCGGCGGGCGCACCGGTTGTCCTGACCGGCCTGCCACCCGTGTCCCGGCGCCGGCCGTTCGTCAGGCGGTCAGCCCTCGAGGGTGTGCGGGTCGTCCTCGAGATGAGACTCGCCCACACCACCGCGTGCGCCGACGAGAGTGAGTGCCGCCGCCACGAGAGCAGCCACACCACCGAGCACGTATGCGAGGGAGTAACTGCTGCTGAGGGCGTCGAAAGCAACGTCCTTGAGTGGGTTGAAGGGCACCACCTGACCATCCGGCAGGGTGATGTCGGCCGGCACCGAGTTGGCGCCGAGCGGGCCGGATTCCACGGCGTGTACCGCCGCCTCCAGCTGCGGTCTCTGCTCCGCGGGAGCATTGGCCGCGGAGGCCTGGAAAGCCTCGTAGGCGTGCTGCAGTTCAGGATCACCGGCCAGTTTGCGGTCGATCTCGTCGGCAGCTCGCCCTAGTGCGACAGCACCGGCGATCGCGGGGCCGAGGGCGAACCCGAGGTCGCGGAACGTGCTCGTGACACCGCTCGCCATACCGGCGAGGTGGTTGGGCAACGTGTTGACCGCGACCGCGCTGATGGAGGCGAAGGCGAGTGCCGAGCCGACGCCGGCGAGGATCAGAGGCCCGACGATGGCGCCCAGGGCCCGATCGCTCGTCGGAACGCCGGCGAACCACAGCCCGCTGGTGCCGATGAGGGTCAGGGCTGTGCAGAGAACCCACCGGGGGTTGTAGCGCTCGAGCAGCTTGGAGGTGAGGGGCAGCAGTACGAAGCCGATGCCTCCGAAGAAGAGGTAGGCGACGGAGCTCTTCAGTGGGCTGAATCCCTGGATCGTGGTGAGGCGGATACTGGTGCCGTACATGATCACGAGGAACGCGAACATACCGATCAGGGTGACCACCGTGTTCATGGCGAACGCCCGGTTCCTGAACACATTCAGGAGAAGCAGCGGCTCGGCCGCACGGCTCTCGGCGAAGACGAACAGTACGAGGAAGACGGCCGCGACGATGAACGCGATGACGATCTGCGGGTTCCCCCAACCACTCTCCGGGCCCTGGATCACGGCGTACATCAGAGCGAACAGGCCCAGCGCGGCAGTGATCTGACCCGGCCAGTCGATGGATCGGCCCTCCGGCGAGGCGGAGTTCTGGGCGCGGGCCAGCGACAGAACCACGCTCACCGCGGCGATGACAAGGACGCCGACGAAGGCCCAGCGCCAGTTCGCGTTCCCGGCCCAGCCGAGTTCGATCTTGGCGGCGACGCCCGCCAGCAACGGTCCGAGGAAGCCGCCGACCGAGAGCGCGGTGGCCCAGATCGCCACACCACGGGCGCGAGTGGCGGTGGTGTGCGTGCCTGCCGCCACCATGGCGAGGCTCGTCGGGAAGATGGCCGCGGCCCCGATGCCGTTGAGGACCTGGGCAAGGATCAGCAACGTCACCCGAGTGTCGGTCGAGGATCCCTCAGCCGGCACCAGGACCGCGAGAGCCGAGCCCACGACTATGAGCGCGGCGCCCCCGATGAGCAGGCGCTTGCGGCCGAACAGGTCACCGAACACGCCGAAGCCCAGTCCCAACGCGGCCACGGGAAGCATGAAGGCCTCGGTGATCCACGTCAGTTGGGCCGAGGACGGCGCGAGATCCTGCTGGATCAGCCCGTTGATGAGCGAGGGGACGGACAGGGCTATCTGCGCAAGGCACACGGCGAGAACCACCGCCGCGAGAGTGCCTGGGCTCAGGGTGTATCTGCCGCCCTCTCCCTTTGACGCACTGGGTGAATCGATCTGGACCATGGACGACTCCTCGCGCACAAAGCGCTGCCATCGGACCGGCGTTCGCCGCCGGACCCAGCTGTGGGTGCTTCTGTCTCGGTCGTCCGGCAACACCGCTGCCGAACGCCCCAGGAGCCTTCGCGGACCGCCTCCGCGTGACTCTTCGACCGGACCTGATTCAGGACGCGCGGCCTGGTGGCCAACCCATCGAGCAGCGACAACGTAGGGTGTGGCCCCCGTCACGCCCAATGGGCATGTTCATTGGACGAACAAGCCACTACTCATCCGCAGCCCCGACACCCAAGGCCCATGAGTGACAGCCTCAGTACAGACGAAGCGGCAGGGACCGTAGATGCCTGACGCTGAGGTCACGCCTCGCTCTCTCAACGGGCCTCGACGAGCTCCAGCGCCGGCCGGCACACCGTGGCATGAGGCAGCCCGGTCTCCCGGGTCGGGTCGGGTCGGCGAGGGTGAGCCGGGAATGGCCGGGCCGGAACTCAGCTCATCGTGGCGGCTGCCGAAAGAAGGTGTCCATTGAACGAACATAGACGTTCTCGGCTGTGCGGGACATCGGTGAGGATCGAGGTCTGACCAGGATGTTTCCTTCGAGACAGAGGAGTGGGTCCATGCCCGCCCTTGTGCACGGCCCGCGCATCGCCATCATCGGGGGTGGCATCGGTGGTCTCGCCGCCGGCGCCTTCCTGCGCCGCGCCGGGCTGACCGCCACCGTCTACGAGCAGGCGCCCGCACTCGCCGAGGTCGGCGCCGGGCTGGTCGTGGCTCCCAATGCCGCACGGCTGCTGCGTCGGCTCGACGTCATGGAACAGTTTCTGCGCCGGGCCGTTCCGCTCGACTGGGGCTGGGAGTTCCGTCGCTGGACGGACGGCAGCGTGTTGTCGGTGGAGAAGCTGAGCGGTGTGTGCGAGCGGCTCTACGGCGAGCGCACCTACGTCGTTCACCGAGCCGATCTGTTCGACACCCTCAGGACGGCCGTGCCCGGCGAGTGGATTCGTCTGGGCGCCCGGTGCACGGCGGTCGACGCGAGCCCGGACGGCGCGCTGCTGCGCTTCGCCGACGGCAGCCAGGTCGAGGCCGACGTCGTCATCGGCGCCGACGGCGTGCACTCCGTCGTCCGCGGCGCGGTGGCCGAACCCGAACCGCCGGAGTACTCCGGCATCTGCGCCTTCCGCACCATCGTGCCCGCCCACGCCGCGCCCGACTTCGCCCTTCGCCCTGCCCAGACCCTCTGGCTCGGGCCCGGACGGCACTTCGTGCACTACCCGATCGGCGACGGGAGCGCCGTCAACGTCGTGGCCTTCGCTCCCGCCGGCGATTTCACCGACGAGTCGTGGAGCGCGACGGCCACGATCGAGGAGTTCCACGCCGAGTTCGCCGACTGGGATCCGCGGGTGACGGATCTGATCGCAGCCGGCAGCGTCCCCGGACGCTGGGCACTGCTGGACCGGGCGCCTCTTCGGCACTGGAGCCGGGACAGGATCACGCTGCTCGGTGACGCCGCGCACCCCATGTTCCCCTTCTTCGCCCAGGGTGCCGCACAGTCCATCGAGGACGCCGCCGTACTGGCGCGCTGCCTGGCCGGTTCCCTGGACGACCCCGAGCAGGCGCTGAAGCAGTACGAGTCGGCACGCATCGAACGCACCACGCGCCTTCAGCAGATCAGTCGCGCCCGTAGAGACATCAACCATCTGCCCGACGGGCCCGAGCAACAAGCTCGTGACGCGGCGCTGGCCGGGTCCGACCCCCTGGTGAGCAACGGCTGGATCTACGGCCACGACGCCGAGGAGGTCTCCGCCGCGTGAACACCCCTGCCGAAGACTGGAAGAAGCCGAGTATGACCACCACCGCTCCCGCAGTGTCGGACGAACAGCACCAGGTCGAGGAGGAGTTGCTCCGGACGGTGCTCGCATCGTTCCGGAACTCACCGGACCCTCGCCTCAAGCAGTTGATGCAGGCCCTGGCGCGGCACCTGCATGCCTTCATCCGTGAAGTTCGCCTGACCGAAGCCGAATGGCAGCAGGCCATCGACTTCCTCACCGCGACCGGACACATCACCACCGACCGCCGCCAGGAGTTCGTCCTGCTCTCCGACGTCCTCGGCGCGTCCATGCAGACCATCAACATCAACCACGAAGCCACCGCCGATGCCACCGAAGCCACCGTCGTCGGCCCCTTCTTCGTCGAAGGCTCTCCCGAGATCCCCCTGGGCGGCGACATGGCCGCCGGCGCCCCGGGCGAACCCTGCTGGGTCGAGGGCACCGTCACCGACACCGACGGCAACCCCGTCCCCGGCGCACGCCTGGAGGTCTGGGAAGCCGACGAGGACGGCCTCTACGACGTGCAGTACGACGACGGTCACCTGGCAGGCCGGGCGCATCTGTACACCGACGACAAGGGCGGCTACGCCTTCTGGGGGCTCACTCCCACGCCGTACCCCATCCCCCACGACGGCCCCGTCGGAACCCTGCTCGACAAGACCGCACGCTCACCCCTGCGCGCCTCCCATCTGCACTTCATGGCCATCGCACCCGGCCTGCGCACCCTCGTCACCCACATCTTCGTCGAGGGCGACAGCCTGCTGGACTCCGACGCCGTGTTCGGCGTCAAGGATTCGCTGGTCAAGCGGTTCGAACGGCAGCCGGCGGGCACCCCGACCCCCGACGGGCGCGACCTGTCCGGGAAGAGCTGGTCCCGCGTGCGATTCGACATCGTGCTCCCCCCGCAGCAGACCTGACCGCCCGCGCATCCGACCCCGCGGCTCCGGTCGCGAACAGCCCGCTTCCCGGATGGCCCGACGATGATGCTGGGTCTGTTTGCCTTCGCCGACTCCGAGCGCGAGGCCGACGAGTCACTCGCGCCCTTCACGAACGCGCCCCTGCGGACAAGGCGATCTGGCACATTGACCCCGCCGCGATCGGGGGCATGCAGGACCTCACGGGCGTGGATGACCTGTACCCGGCCGGTCTCCGGTACGCCCACGACAACATCATGTCGAACGCGTCGGCATCCGCCCTGGTGCCGGCCCTCGACGCGGCTCTCACCTCGCTCCCCACCCCGCGGTCACACGTCAACTGGATGAACCTCGAGTACGCCCCGAGCTGCCGGACATGGCCTTCTCTCTCCTCGGAGAAACCCTGATTGAGCTGGTCACGGTATGGGACGATCCGAGCCAGGACACGGACATGCAGGCGTGGGTCACCGACCATGCCCGGCGGCTGGAACCGGTGGCCACGGGAAGCCAAATGAGCGCCGACTCCATTGACGACGCGTGCGGCTCAGCGCCCTGTCGGTGCCGGCGCCTCAGTGTTGTCCGGCCCTGTCACACCGGGCTGGGCGGCCGACGTCGGGTCGGGGCCGGGGTCCTTGTCGTCGGCGAGTTTCTTCTCCGGGAGGAGGAAGGCGAGTACGAGACCGAGGGCGAACACCGGGACCAGGTAGCCGAAGACCGGTGTGAGGGCGTGCTGGTAGGCCAGGATCACCGCGTCCTGGATCTTGTCCGGGAGGGAGTGGACCAGGGCCGGGGTGAGCGACTGGGTGTCGGGCCTGGTGGCGTCGGCGGAGAGGCGGTCGCCGAGCTGGTCGATGAGGCGGTGGGTGAACAGTGAGCCGACGGCCGCGGTGCCGAGGGTGGAGCCGATCTCGCGGAAGAAGTTGTTGGCGGAGGTCGCGGTGCCCACGTCGGAGCCGGGGAAGTCGTTCTGCACGGCCAGGACCAGGGGCTGCATCGTCATGCCGAGGCCGGCTCCCAGCAGGAACACGTAGACGCAGACCAGCACGAGCGAGGTCCCGGTGTCCAGAGTGGACATCAGCAGCGCGGCGAGGCAGACGAGGACCGTGCCGACGATCGGGAAGACCTTGTAGCGTCCGGTGCTGCTCATCAGCCTTCCGGACGGGAGGGAGGTGGCCATCATGCCGACGACCATGGGGATGAGCAGCAGCCCGGACTCGGTGGCGCTGAGACCGTAGACCATCTGCAGGTATGTGGGCAGGTAGCCGAGGATCGCGAACATTCCGATGCCGACGACCAGGAGTCCGATCAGGGTGGCGATGTTGAAGATCCGGCTGCGGAACAGCCACAGCGGGATGATCGGCTCCGTGGCACGGCTCTGGGAGAAGAAGAAGACCACCCAGGCCAGCAGGCCGCCGACGGCCATGCCGATGATGAGCGGATCGGACCAGGAGTATTCCGTGCCGCCCCAGGTGGTCACGAGCACCGTGCAGGTCACCGCGAACGCCATGAGGGCGAAGCCGAGGTAGTCGAAGGCGACCTCGGCGGCTCTGCGCGGCAGGCGCAGGGCGAACGCGCCGACGGCGAGGGCCAGGGCGCCGACCGGCAGGTTGATCCAGAAGGACCAGCGCCAGCCGATGCTGTCGGTGAACCAGCCTCCGAGCAGTGGTCCGGCGACGGCGGAGAGGCCGAAGACGGCACCGATCGGGGCCATGTATCTCGCGCGCTGCCGCGGTGGCACGAGGTCGGCGATGATCGCCTGCGAGGTGATCATCAGTCCGCCGCCGCCCAGCCCCTGCACGGCCCGGCCGATGATCAGCCAGGTCATGTCCTGCGCCACACCCGCGACCACGGAGCCGACGAGGAAGACCCCGATGCCGCCGAGGAACAGGGACTTGTGGCCGATCAGGTCGCCGAGGCGGCCGTAGACGGGCATCGCGATGGTGGCCGCGAGGATGTACGCGGTGGTCACCCATGCCATGTGGTTCACGCCGTGCAGCTCGCCGACGATGGTCGGCAGCGCGGTGCTGACGATCGTCTGGTCCAGGGACGAGAGCAGCATCGCCGCCATGAGAGCGGCGAATATGAGGCCGAAGTGGCGAGGAGTGCCGGAGGAGTTGTGTTCCTCCGCCTCCACAGCCGGGGTCGAGTCGCTCAAGGGGGCTCCTGAGATGAATGAGTGAGGGCAAGGGAGCACATAGCGAGCGCTCGACGTACGGAAGCGGGAAGGCGTCCTTGTCGCCCGGAGACTCCTGACTCGCCCAGCGCTCCAGGCCGGGGCGAGCCGCTGCGCAAGCGCCTCGGCGAGCGACGTGCAGGAGTAGGCAGCCCCTGCACACGCTCCCAACGATTTTCACAGAATGAAAGTAACTTTTTCAACTGTCAGCAAACGAAAGCACTGCGACCGGGTGAAGGTCAAGAGCGGGTCCGGCAGGAACGATGGACATCGCGTCATCGTTCGACTTACCGTCCATGCTTGAAAGTCACTTTTATTGCATGAAAGTCAATAGAGGAGTGCGCCATGGGTTGGTTGGGACTCGAGGGCCGCCGGGCGCTCGTCATGGGTGCAGGCGGCCTGGGTGCCGCCTGCGCCCAGGGGCTCGCGCAGGCCGGGGCGCACCTGACCGTCGTGGACGTGGACGAGGCCAAGCTCAAGGCCCTGCAAGCCGATCCGGCGCTCGCCGACGCCGATGTGCGGGTGATTCCCGCCGATGTCACGACCTCGGTGGGGTGCGAGGAAGCCGTCCGGGCGGCGGCAGATGAACTCGGCGGGCTGGACGTACTGGTACACGCGGTGGGAACCAACGACCGCCGGGCGGTGGTCGACACACCGGACGAGGTGTGGGAGCGGATCGTCACGCTGAACCTGTCGAGCGCGTTCTATGCCGGGCGCGCCGTGGGACGTCTGATGCGCCAGGCAGGGCGCGGGAGCATGGTGTTCTTCTCCTCGGTCTCCTCCCGGCTCGCCCATCCGCACCATGCCCCGTACGCGGCGACCAAGGGCGGCCTTGACCAGCTGGTGAGGGTGATGGCCCGGGAGTGGGCCGCCGACGGTGTGACCGTCAACGCGGTTGGCCCTGGCTACACCGAGACCGAACTCACTCGCGAGTACCTGGACAGGCCGGGGATGCGCGAGGAGATGGTCAGCCTGGTCCCGGCCGGGCGTCTGGGCACCCCGCAGGATGTGGTCGGCGCGGTGCTGTTCCTCGCCTCGGCGCGGGCGTCGTTCATCACGGGGCAGGTGCTGTATGTGGACGGCGGCCGCACACTCGTCTGAGTCAGGAGCCGGCCGGACGGGACGGCACCGCAGGCCGCCTCGTCCGTCAACTTCCGCCGAGCAGCCGCGTGATCTCCTGGCATACGTTCAGCAGGCGCGGGCGCAGTTCGTCGAGCAGGCGGGTGACGGGGTACCCCATCGCGGGTACCGCCACATTGGCCGCGGCCACCACCGAGCCGGACGCGTCGCGCACGGGCGCGGCCACCGAGCGCAGCCCGTAGGCGAGTTCCTCGTCCTGCACCGCCCAGCCCCGCTTGCGGATCTCGGCCAGCGCCGGCCGCAGCTCGGCCGGCGACCGGATCGCGTTCGGGCCGGTCGCCCCGGCGAAGGACTCCTCCGTCAGGCGCTGCGTCAGCTCGGCATCGTCCAGGCTGCTCAGCAGTACCTTTCCGATGGACGTGCCGACTGCCGGAAGCCGCGAGCCCACCTGGATGTTCGCGGTCACCAGGTCGTTGTTGCGCAGCCGGATCAGGTACAGCACCTGGTCGCCCGACAGGGTGCCCAGGTTGACCGTCTGACCCGTCGCCGCGGCGAGCCGGCGCAGCGGCCCGTCGGCGAGTTCCACCACGTTCATGCCACGCAGCGCCGCGAAACCCAGCGTGAGGACTTTGGGGGCCGGACGGTAGGCGCCGTCCGGCAGCTGCTCCAAGAACCCCTCGGTCACCAGGGTGGCGGCCATCCGGAAGGCGGTCGGCAACGGCACGCCGGCCCCGGCGGCCATGTCTGTCAGCTTCATCGACGACCGCTGTTCGGAGAACTGCCCGAGCAACCGCAGCCCTTTGGCCAGCGCCTCGACCTGGTAGCTGCGTTTGGACGCCGCGGAGCCGTCGGCGGGCAGAGGGCTGGTCGGCTTTTCAGGCGGCGGCACCAAGGGCCTCGCTTTCTGTCTGCTGGGCATGGTGAGCACTACGACGGAACACGGTCACTTTCATTGTATGGAAGTCAGCATCAGACATCTGCCATAGGCGACGACAAGGAGGACGGAATGGGAGTGCGACTGGGCGGGCTGCTGCCCGGTGAACTGGACGAGGAGCAGGCCGAGGTCTACCGGGCCATCACCGGCGGCGCCCGCGCCTCGGGGCCGCAGGCGTTCCCGCTGACCGACCAGGAGGGGCGACTGCGCGGCCCCTTCAACGCCATGCTGCTGAGCCCCCCGGTGGGGCTGGCGACGCAGGCCCTCGGCACGGCTGTGCGCTACGGCTCCTCGCTGAGCGATCGCGTGCGGGAAATGGCGATCCTCGCCGTGGCGGCCCACTGGGACAGCGCCTTCGAGCGGGAAGCTCACGAAGCCCTCGGCCGCACCAGCGGCGGCCTGGCCGAATCGGAGATGGCCGCACTGCGGGCCGGCCGGGTGCCGGAGCTCACCGAGCCGGCCGAGCAAGCTGCCCTGTGGGCGACGACAGCGCTGCTGCGGCACGGCACATTGAACGACGACGAGTACGCCGACGCCGTGGCCGCGGTCGGAGAGCGAGGCGTGTTCGAGCTGACGACGCTGGTCGGCTACTACTCGATGCTCGCCCTCCAGCTGCGCGTTTTCCTGGACGAGGGCAGCGCATCCAGTTCTGATGACCGCGGACCTCAACCCCTGGCAACGCCTTGACAGTCCACGGTGACCCTTCAATACTCAACTCAAAGTTCACACAGTGAATATTGCTTTCACTCTACGAAAGAAAGCAGAAAATCGTGAAGCTGATCACCTTCGACGACGGGCGGGTCGGCAGGCTGGAACTCGAGGAACGGCTCGTGCTGCCACTCGAAGTCCACAGCACCCGGGGGTACTTCGAACGCGACGGCAAGGTCCTGGAGACCGGTGAGCGGCTGCGGCTGGACGACGTGACGCTGCGCGCGCCGATCGAGCCGAAGAAGTTCTTCCATACGTCCGGCAACTTCCGTGAGCACGAGACCGAGTCGAAGAACGTCGACTGGTCGCACCCCATGCACAAGGGCATCGTCTTCTTCCAGAACGTCGACGCGATCGTCGGCCCGGAGGAGCCGGTCATCTACCCGGAGCACCTGACCAGCGAGCTGGACTACGAGTTGGAGATCGCCGTCGTCATCGGCAAGCCGGGCAAGTTCTTCGGCGTCGACGACGCGCCCGACCACATCGCCGGCTATGTCGTCTTCAACGACATCACCGCCCGCGACATCCAGCGCCGCGAGATGAAGTCCGGCGTCTTCTCCTTCTGCAAGGCCATCGACACCTTCTGCCCCGTCGGCCCCTACATCGTCACCGCCGACGAGATCCCCGATCCGCAGAACCTCGACATGGAACTGCGCGTCAACGGCCAGGTCCGGCAGAAGTCCAACACCAACCGCATGTCGGTCTCCATCCCGCACCTGGTCGCCTACCACTCCCCGCAGGGCTACAGCGCCGGCGACCTCATCACCACCGGAACCGTCCAGGGCGTGGCCGGCTTCAGCGGCGACCCGGACATGTACCTCAAGCCCGGCGACGTCGTCGAGGCCGAGGTCGAGCGCCTCGGCGTCCTGCGCACCCCCATCGTCAGCTGGCAGGAGGGGCACGGGACCCCCGTACCCGAGAAGGTGGACTGGTGAGGCTCGGCGTCCTCGACGGCCACACCGTCGTGGTCAGCGGCGCCCGGGCCGCCAACGTCCGCTGGGCCTCACGGGGCAGACTGCCCACCGACCCGATGGCACTGCTGGAGGACTGGCCACGCATACGCGACTGGGCGGCCGGGCTGCCCGAGGATGCGTACGACATCCCGGTCGACCCCACCGCGCTCGGCGCGCCGGTGCCCCGCCCCCGCCAGGTGTTCGCCGTGGCCCTCAACTACCCGCCGCATGCCGCGGAAGCGGGCTTCACTCCCCCCGAGGAACCGCTCGTCTTCACCAAGTTCCCGGCCTGCGTCACCGGACCGCACACCAGCGTCGCCCTCCCCCAGGGCAAGGTCGACTGGGAGGTCGAACTCGTCGCGGTGATCGGGCGCGAGACGTACCGGGTGAGCGAGGACCGCGCCTGGAAGGCGGTGGCCGCCCTGGCCGTGGGTCAGGACCTCTCCGAACGCATCACCCAACTCCAGGGAAAACCAGCCCAGTTCAGCCTGGGCAAGTCCTTCCCCGGCTTCGGCCCCATCGGTCCTGTCCTGGTCACCCCCGACGAACTCGACGTCCCCGACGACCTGGAGATCACCGGAGTGCTGAACGGCGAGATCGTCCAGCAGGACCGCACCAAGTCCATGATCTTCCCGGTGCCGGAGCTCATCGCCCGGCTCTCGGCCGTGCTGCCGCTCTTCCCCGGTGACCTGGTCTTCACCGGCACCCCGGCGGGCGTCGGCAACCGCATGAACCCGCCGCGCTACCTCACCGATGGCGACGAACTCGTCAGCCGCATCGAGGGCATCGGCGAAATCCGCCAGCACTTCACCGGCCCTTGACCCGCCCAGCCGCCTGAGGCTGAGGGCCGCGACAGCCCGCCACCTGTCTCCGTCACCCCTGCCCCGGAACCCGCGTCCGACCATCGCAGACAAGGACCCGCATGTCCGACCACACCCCGCCCCCCGTGCCCATTCCCCGCCGCTTCGAAGGCCGAACCGTCCTGGTCACCGGTGCCGGCACCGGCTACGGCGCCGAGATCGCCGTCCGCGCCGCCCAGGAGGGCGCCCGCGTCGCCGTCCACTACCGCAGCTCGGCCGCCGGAGCCGAGAAGACCGTCGCCCGTATCAAGGAAGTGGGCGGCGAGGCGTTCACCGTGCAGGCCGACATCGCCGTCCACGCCGACGTCATCCGTATGGCCGAGGAGGTCTTCAGCCAGTTCGGCGGCCTCGACGTGCTGGTCAACAACGTCGGTGACGTGGCGGGCGACCAGATGTCCTGGCGGAACCTGACCGAGGAGTCCATCGACCACGTACTCGCCGTGGACATCAAGGGAACCATGCTCTGCACGCACGAGTTCGGCTCCCGGATGCTGGACCAGGGCCACGGCGCGATCGTCAACATCGGCTCCACGGTCATCGTGCGCGGCAGCGCGCGAGCCCCGCAGTACGCCGCCGCGAAGTACGGCATCCTCGGCATCACCAAGTCCTACGCCCAGGCCTTCGCCCCCTTCGTACGGGTCAACACCTTCGCACCCGGCTTCATCGAGACCGAGACACTCCTGGGCCGGGCGGACTGGAAGTCCGGCCGCCGCGAGGACATGATCGCCAAGACCCCGATGGGCCGCATCCCCGGCCCGGCCGAACTCGCGGGCACCGCCCTCTTCCTCGCCACCGACGACGCCGCCCACATGACCGGCGTCTACCTCAACGCCGACGGCGGCTTCAACATGATCGGCGCCTGAGAAGAGCGCCGGACCCGGAAGCATGCCCGGCCTGACGCGGCGCATGGCCTCCCCACGACTCAGTGGGAGACGAATGCCCAGGCGACAAGAGCATCACCGCGCAGGCGTGCCACGTCCAGGCTCCGCACTCGGAAACGGCCCTCGCCCAGGACCCAGCGGACACGCCGCTTCACTGCGGGGCCAGGCCGGCGGCCGCATGCGGTGGCCGACATCCCCGACGGCGCGTCGCCCGGAGCGGATTGCCCTGGCGGTACGCGTCTGCGGGCACTCCCCCAGCTACCGCTTGGGGTACCCCCACTCGGCCGGAGGCCGGGGCAGGCTCGGTCGCCGTGGCCTCGCCCCCCGCAGGTCTTCTCGGAACACAGCGACCTGGCCAACCAGCCTGCCCCTCACCGGCGAACGCTGCGTCCACCGGATCATCACCGACCTCGGCGTCCTCGACGTCACCCCTGCGAACGGGCGGCCTCAATGAAGCTTCAAAGACGAACTGATGCGGTTCACCGCGATGAATGATGGGGAGTCAAGGATGACTACGGCCGCTGTTCCGGTATCCGATGTGGACATCTTCACCGACGATGTCCTGACCGATCCCTACGCCGCCTATGCGGTGTTGCGGGAGACGGGCGCCGCTGTGTACCTGGAGCGCTACGACTGCTGGGCCCTGCCCCGGTACGAGCACGTACGGGCGGCGCTGCGCGACCACGAACGGTTCTCCTCCGTGGACAGCGTGGGCTATGAGCCGTCGCTGAACGAACGCCGCCGAGGTGGTGTGCTGGCGACGGACCCGCCGGAGCACGAGGTGTTGCGCGCGGTGCTGTCGGAGAGCCTGGCCCCGCGTGCGTTGGCGGGCCTGCGAGACGGCATGGCCCGGCGTGCGGCTGAGCTGGTCGAGTCAGTGGTGGCCCGCGGTTCATTCGACGTCGTGGGTGATCTGGCGCGGGTGTTCCCGCTGACAGTGGTGGCGGATCTGATCGGGATGCCCCTGCGCGCGCGGGACGAGGTGCTCGTATTCGCCGACGCGTTCTTCAACACCTTCGGCCCCCTCAACGAGCGGACGACGGCGTCGGTGCAGGTCTCCGACCGGCTGCTCGATGAGCTCATCTCGATGATGAACCGCGAGAACCTTGCGCCAGGTGGCTGGGGCGAGGCGCTGTATCAGGCGGCCGACCGGGGCGTGATCGAGGAGCACCAGGTGGGACGGCTGTTGCGCGCCTACCTGGTGGCGAGCATGGACACGACGATCAATGCGATCAGCAGTGCGCTGTGGTTGTTCGCCGAGCACCCGACCGCATGGACGGCCCTGCGCACCGACCGGACGTTGCTCCGTTCCGCTTTCGAGGAGGTCGTGCGTTTCGAGTCACCGGTGCAGGTGTTCTTCCGCCGCACGACTCAAGCGGTTGAGATCGACGGCGTCACCATCCCGCCGCAGGCTCAAGTGGCGATGTTGTTCGGTTCGGCCAACCGGGATCCGCGCAAGTGGCCGGAGCCGGACAAGTTCGACGTGGGCCGGGCGCCGATGGACCACGTCGGGTTCGGCTCCGGCGTGCACGCCTGTGCCGGCCAGGGACTTGCACGGGTGGAGGGCAACGCGATCCTGTCGGCGCTGCTGGATCATGTAGCGGAGATCCACCTGGCCGGCCCGCCACGACGGCACCTCAACAACGTCATCCGAGGTCTGGAAAGTCTCCCGGTCACCGTGACGACGGGAACACTCAGGTAGAGGACATCGTGGCCGGCCACGCACTGTGCCGGCCACGAGTTGTGCGGGGCGATCACCCGGCCGTGTTCCGGCTGGACGATGTGCATCGGGGGCCGCGTTGGGGCCCCCGATGCACATCACCGCGTGGGTCACGACGGCTTCCGCGTATTCGGTGTCGGTGAGCGGGCTGTGGTCGAGGAAGCGCCCGCTGCGTCGACGCCCCCTTACGCGAATCCGCGGAAGGGGGCTCGGTCATCGGCGATCGTGGATGTCCTGCTCGAAGACGCATTGCCGACGAGACGCGGGAACGAGTCCGCTCAGACGAGGGTGGTGGCCCGGATGAACGCGAGGGCCTGGGGCCAGGACAGGTCGGTGGCCGCCTTGTTGATCGGGTTGCCGTGCTGTGCGCGGGCGGTGAAGCCGTGCCCGGCTCCGGGGTAGACATGCGCGATGCTCGGCCCGGTGGTCCGCGAGTTCAG
Source organism: Streptomyces scabichelini (assembly GCF_011045015.1). Classification (GTDB taxonomy): domain Bacteria; phylum Actinomycetota; class Actinomycetes; order Streptomycetales; family Streptomycetaceae; genus Streptomyces; species Streptomyces scabichelini. Next base: position 38,447 of record NZ_JAAKZY010000061.1, read on the forward strand.
AGCGGCCTGCAGCCGACGAAAGCTCTCCACCGACACGACCTCGTCCGCACCTGGATAAAGGATCATGGTAGGCGCGGCGATCCGGGCGGTGAACTCCGTGGCATCCAGGGTGTGGTTCGGTGCCGGGGTGTCTCGCACGGTGGGGTGATAGGCGACCACATTCGCCATCCGGCTGTCCCGTCCACCGAGCAGCAGCGCGAACCGGCCGCCTATGCACCAGCCGATCACACCGACCCGTCGGCAACCCAGCTCGCCAAACATGTGGTCGAGCAGCTGGCCCATTTCGGTCAGGCTGGACTCGTCATCCAGCTCCGACGCCCACTGAAACTGGGTCTCCATCTGTGACGGGTCATCGCTGCCGGGCCGACCGCGCCAGATGTCCCAGGACAGCGCGGTGACTCCAGCGGCGGCCAGGCCGTCGGCGAACTCGCGCAACTGCGGCGAGATCCCGGTGATCGACGGCAACAGCAACATTCCGCCTGTGGAGGCCTCCCGCGGGCGGGACAGATACGCGTTCAGCCCGGCCACAGTGACGTTTTCACCAGCACGCGGGACATCGGCGGTGGCGGGGGAACTGATCTCGTTGGCCATACTCTCACTACTTCCTACCGAGCTTGATGAACAGTTGTCAGTCAGCGTGGGTCGCACTCGGAGCCCGAGGCGGCCGTTCTGTCTGCGGCGCAGCGACCTGGTCTCCGCAGACGGCCGCGCGTCCACGAGAGCGCCAGGTCCGGGCAGTGGCGCGGCGGGCGCAGTCGCTACGCGGGCGGCACTGTGGGAGAGGCACACGGTCCGGCTCGGCCGGCGCCACCCGCACGCCTGGCGCGCTCGCCCCAGTGGTCAGGGGAAGCGGATCGACACGTGCTCCGGGCGTAGTTCGGTGACACTGTTGACCCCGAGCAGTGCCATGGTCTGGACGACCTCACGCGACAGGATCTCCACGGCACGAGCGACCCCACGCTGACCGCCTGCCATCAAGCCGTAGAGGAAGGCACGACCCACCAACGCGGCGTTGGCACCCAACGCCAGGGCGGCCACGATGTCAGCACCGGTCGTCATACCGGTGTCGACCAGAATTTCCGCCCGCCCGTCCAGTCTCTCGCGCACGGCCGGGACCAACTCGACGGGTACGGGGGCCCGGTCCAACTGCCGCCCGCCGTGGCTGGAGAGCACGATGCCGTCCGCGCCGGCATCAACCACTCGCTGGGCATCCGGCACCGACTGGATGCCCTTGACCACAAGGCTGCCCTGCCAGTAGCCGCGGAGCCATTCGAGGTCGGCCATCGTGATCGCGGGATCGAAGACGCGGTCTATCTGGTCGGCGATCGTGCCCTCGGAGGTCGCCAGGTTGGCGAAGGTGAGTGGCTCGGTGGTCAGCAGGTCGAACCAGTAGCGGGGGTGAAGGGCTCCGTTGACGAAGGTGCGCAACGTGAGCTGCTGCGGCACCGTGAGCCCGTTGTGCACGTCGCGCAGCCGAGTCCCGGCGACCGGGGTGTCCACGGTGAGGATCAACGTGTCGTACCCGGCCGCGGCCGCACGGTCGACCAGTTCCTTGGCCGAGCTCCGATCACGCCACAGAAACAGCTGGAACCACTTGCGCGCCTGAGGACCGGCCGTCGCTGTGTCCTCGATCGTGGTACTGCCCATCGTGGAGAGGGCGTAGGGAATCCCGGCCTGCTCGGCGACGGCGACGGCGGCGCGTTCGCCTCCGGTGTGCACCATGCGCGTAAGGCCGGTGGGAGCGAACGCGAAAGGCTGGGCGGACGGTTTACCGAGGATCACCGTTTCCGTACTCACATGGGAGACGTCGCGGAGTGCCGACGGATGGAACTCGAGGCGCCGGAAGGTCTCACGAGCTCGACGCAGCGCGAGCTCTCCCACCCCGGCTCCTCCGTCGGCGAAATCGAAGACCGCCCTGGGCGCCCGCCGTCGTGCGAGAGCGCGAAGGTCGGCGATGGAAGCCGCTCGCGCCAATCGTCGCTCCGTGCCGTTGAGTTGGATCGGAGCGGGGCGCAACAGCTCACGAAGCTCAGCTGGGCGCAGCAGCCGACGGTGCACCTTGGCGGTCAATGCGATTCATCCCTTCTGTCGCCATGTCCTGGGCGCATCAAGTGCCGCGCCCTGGCCACGAGGACGTCCTCGATCACCCTCTTGTCCGCCTACGCTCATCCCTCAAGTCAGCAGGTCGGCAATGCTCTTCAGCGCCTCGCCCGCGATGCGGGCGTCCACACCTCCATGAGCCCCGCCCACCCCGATGCCGCCGATGACCTCGCCGTCGTCCGCGACGATCGGGAATCCCCCTGGCACCGGGTGCAGCTGAGGGTCGACCAGATGTACCGGATTGGCTTTCATGACCGGGCTCGCGGCCGCCTCTGCGAAGTCGGCGGTCGTCATGCCCATGACCGCAGCTGTGTAGGCCTTCAGACGCGACGTCGAGACCGCGATCGGCCCGGCGCCGTCGTCAGCGAGCACGACCTTCGTGATACCGCTGCGGTTGACCACAGTGACGCTGATTCGCTCTCCCTCGGCACGCGCCGCGTCAAGGGCCGCCTCGGTGGCTCGGCGGGCGATCTCGTAGCTCAGCGGTTCCCTCATATCGTTCCCTTTCCATGCGTGTTACCGGATTCACAACCGGTTCTGCCAGCTGAAGAGTGGTCAGGCCGCACGCCACTGGGCACCGGCGGTGACGGTGGCGGCGTTGTCGTTGGGCGGCCCGAGGTGGGCGGGACATCGATGCGCCGCCCGGCCGGCCTCTATCGGCGACGCTGTTTCAGCTCAGGGCGACGTTCCTCAGTCGTCACGCTCTCTCAGAGGACGACGCACCGAGGACTCGGCGCCATCAGACGGGGCATCATCGACCGCCCCGCCTCCGCGACGCGATCAACGTAGCACCGCGACTCGCCTCACTGAACAGGTCTGACAAACTTTTGTCGAAGGTATTAATCAAAGCGACATCTGGGTGCTACGTTGCGGTTTCAGCAGAGGTCGGGCAGCCGTCGAGGCCGGAGAATCCACGATGCCGCCCGATGAAAGGCAACGTCATGAAGGCTTCCCTGAGTGAGGGACGTCGCCCTCATCCCCGGTCTGATCGAACGGTTCTTTCCCTCGAAGCCTGACCGGAGTGCCCTCGCATGCCTGACATTCATGGAAGGACAGGGAGATGACCCGGATCGTGGTCGACTTCGAGCGCTGCGAGGGCCACGGGCTGTGCGAACAGGCCGCGCCCGAGGTGTTCCGCCTCGACGACGAGGGCGAGTTGCACCTGACGCGTGACGAGGTGGACGCGGAGTACGAGAGCGTCGTCGCGGCCGCGGTTCGGGTGTGTCCCGTCGCGGCGCTGAAGGTGCGGCCGTGAAACGGATCGTCGTGGTCGGTGGATCCATCGCCGCGGTCACGGCGGCGCAGAGCCTGCGTACCGAGGGCTACGACGGCCAGGTGACCGTGCTCTCCGAGGAGCCTCATCCGCCCTACTCGCGCGTTCCACTCTCGAAAGGCGTGCTGGCAGGGCGGGAGTCCGTGGAGTCGGCTCTGCTGCCGCCCCCGAGCGAGGACATCGAGTTCCGTACCGGAGCACGGGCCGTGCGGCTCGACACGCGCGGCCGTCGGGTGACAACGGCCAACGGCACCGACATACCGTACGACGGCCTGGTGATCGCCACCGGTGCCCGGGCACGCCGCCTCACCGGCGACAGTGACCTGGTGGTGCGCACCCTGGACGACGCCTCGACCCTCGCCGCCCGGCTGGCCGCGGCCCACAGCACGATCGTGCTGGGCGGTGGCTTCCTCGGCATGGAGGTCGCCAGCACCTGCCGCGCCCTCGGTCTGGAGGTCACCGTCGTCGACCTCGTACCGCCGCTGCTCAGGCTGCTCGGTCCGTGGGTGGCCGATCTCGCCGTCGCGGCCGCCCGTGATCACGGCATACGGATCCGGGTCGCACCGGACGGCGTCGACGTGCTCGACGAACACCGCGTGCGCTGCGGCGATTCGGTCCTGACGGCCGACGTGATCGTCTGCGCGGCCGGTGATGTGCCCAACACCGACTGGTTGGAGGACTCCGGCCTGGCCCTGGACGCGGGCGGCGGCCTCGTCGTCGACGCATGCTGCCGCGTCGCTCCCGGCATCGTCGCCGCCGGAGACGTCGCATCTCGCCAGGGACGCCGAACACCCCACTGGACCAACGCCGTTGAGCAGGGGCGTACGGCCGCGGCAAGCCTGCTGCACGGCGAGTCGGTGCGCCCGTACCGACCGGACCCCTACTTCTGGACCGAGCAGTCCGGACTCGACATCAAGATCAGCGGCGAACTCCCGCTCACTGGAACCCCCGAAGTCCTGGCCGGATCGGTGGACGACCGCTGTGCGCTGCTGAGATGGCGCCATGACGGGGGTACGGCAACCGCCGTGGCCGTCAATCATCGACTCCCCGTCATCAAACTCAAGCGCCTTGGCGCCGGAGTACCGACGCCAGTCCCGGCCCGTACGAGAGCCCGTACGTAAGGACCTGACCATGACTCACCCGCGCCTTGCCCCCTACGATCCGCTCTCCCCCGCCCGCCAAGCCGATCATCGGCGCCTCAGCCTTCGAGCGGCCCTCTGAGACGGCGTCGGCGCAATCATGCCAACCTCGAATGAACCGGGCCGCAGCAGCACGAGCCGTGTTTTCGCGATTCTGAACGCCTGCCGGCGCAGCCCCGCCCCGATGACGCTCACCGAAATCTCACGCCGGTCGGGGATCCCGGTGGCGACCGCCCACCGACTGTCACGGGAGCTGATAGCCGAGGGCGCCCTGGAGCGGAACGACGACGGTAGCCTCCAGATCGGTATCGGGCTGTGGGAACTGGGCTCCGCCGCACCGCGACAGCGTGGCCTCCGCCGCGCGGCACGCCCGGTCATGCAGTCGCTGGCGGGCCATACCCGCACGGTCGTTCATCTGGCCGTCGCCGGCCATCACGAGGCAGTGTGCGTCGACAAGGTCGCCGGGCCCCGGGCGGTCGCGAATGTGGCGGAGGTGGCCGGCAGCCTCCCGCTGCATGCGACCGGTGTGGGAAAGGTGATCCTCGCCTACTCGGACGACCCGGACCTCTGCGCCGTCCTGCAGTGCACGTCGCTGCGCCGGTACACGGCACGGACCATCGCCGGTCCCGGCCGGCTGGCAGCCGAGCTGGCCGGGGTACGGGATGCGCGGGTCGGCTACTCGTGGGGTGAGCTGACAGTCGGAACGGCATCGGTCGCCGCGCCTGTCTTCGACGCCGAGGGCCGGTTCGTCGCGGCACTCGGAGTTCTGGCTCCGGAAGCGGAGCAGGTGGACCGGCTGGCACCCGAGGTACGCAGAGCCGCGGATGCCATCTCACGGCGCCTTCCCGCCAACGCCTGATGTTCCTTGAGGTCTGGATTTGAGGTCTGGATTTCGATGATCGAAAGGCTCGCTGGCGTCGGTCGGCGAGCCCGGTCAAAAGTGGCCCCGTGACAAGGATGAGGCGCTGTACCGCGGCATTGACCCTATGAAAAGCACCTGGAACATCAGCCAGATGCCCGACCTGACCGGCCGAACGGCAGTCGTCACCGGCGCGAACAGCGGCCTGGGCATCCCTACAGCCCAGGCGCTGGGCAAGGCAGGCGCGCACGTGGTGCTCGCCGTGCGCGACCTCGACAAGGGCAGACAGGCCGCGGCCACGGTCCCTGGCAGCCATGAGGTCCGCCACCTCGACCTCGCCGACCTTTCGTCGGTGCGTCAGTTCGCCGCCTCCTGGGACGGCGATCTGGACCTGCTGATCAACAACGCGGGCGTGATGATGGCTCCCGAGGGGCGCACCAAGGACGGCTTCGAGACGCATTTCGGCACCAACCACCTCGGCCACTTCGCGCTCACCAATCTGCTGCTGCCGCACATCACCGACCGTGTCGTGACGGTCTCCGCCGCTGCGCACCGGTGGGTGAGCGGAATCAACTTCGACAACCCGGACCTCAGCGGCGCCTACAACTCCCGGCAGGCATACGGCCAGTCGAAGCTGGCAAACCTGCTCTTCACGCTTGAGCTGCAGCGGCGGCTCAGCGAGATCGGATCGCCTGTGCGTGCGCTCGCCGCGCATCCCGGCCTCGCGGCGACAGACCTGCTGCGCACCCCGAAACCGGTGCTGCGCATGTTCATCCGGGTGGTCGCGCAGAGCGCTGAGGCCGGTGCCCTGCCGACGCTCTTCGCCGCGACCCAGGATCTTCCCGGTGCGAGTTACGTCGGGCCGGACGGACTGTCCGGGATGCGCGGCGGCCCAACCCTGGTCAGCCCTACCGCGGCCGCGAGCGATCCGGCGGCGGCTGAACGCCTGTGGGCGCTGTCCGAGGAACTGACCGACACTGGCTTCGCCATGAGTCCTTAGCCCGATCCGCCGATGAACCAAAGCGTGTCCCATCATCGCGATCGCTCGTACGCCGAGGATCAGTGGTGCGTTCCAGGGCGCGATGCCGACCACCACTCCGGCCGGCTGCCGGATCGCCAGTGCGGTCAGCCCGGGCACGTCGGACGGGATCACTTCACCGCCCGCGGAGTACGCCTGTGCGGCGGCCTCGGCGAGTATGCGTCCGCTGAAGACGCAGCCGCCACTCGGGCAATCGGTTGTCCGGTCAGGGCCTGAGCCGTCTCTACGTACCGGCCGCCTTCTGCCGGCAGCCACTTACCTCCGATGAACAGGTCAGAGGTCGAGAGGCCGGCAGGCGCGCGATCGGTGGTTGGCACGGCGTCTCCTCGTCGAGATCGGCTGCCGGCCGCGGTGGCGGGCAGTCTCCCGTGAATCCGGTACGGGCTGGACCACCTGCGACGTCAAGGCGTCAGCGGCGTGTGAGTCCTCCGTCGACGGCGAGGATCTGGCCGGTGATGAACGCGGCTTCGTCGCCGGCGAGGAATGCCACCGTGTTGGCGACGTCCGCCGACGTCTGACGCCGCTTCAGATTCTGCATCTGTACGGTCATGTCGAAGAATTCCTCACCAGCGCTCCGGAGTGCCGTGGCCGTCGGGACCAGACCGGGGGCGACCGCGTTGACCGTGACATCGTGTTTCGCCAGGTTCGCCGCCAGCACATTGGTAAGCCCGTTGAGGGCGCCCTTTGAAGAGACGTAAGCGACAAACGGCGGCGGGCTCACCCAGTAACTCCCAGACGTTATGTTGATCACCCGGCCGGTGTCCGACTGCTTGAGGTCCTCGAGAAAAGCCTTGACCGTCAGGAAGGCTCCGTTCACGTTGACCGCGAAGACCCTGTTCCACTGCTCGAACGTCACGTCGTCGATGTCGGCGAACGGCACGATACCCGCGTTGTTCACGACGATGTCGATCCGGCCCAGCGCATACCGGACCTCCGCGGCGAAGGCATTCACCTGCGCCTCGTCGGAGACGTCGACCTTCGTACTGAAGAACCGGCGGCCGTTCCCCTCGACGAACCCCTGCGTATCGTCCGCCGCGTCGAAATCGGCGACCGCGATATCGGCGCCTTCGGACGACAACTTCCTGGCGATCTCCTGACCGATCCCGGCACTGCCGCCGGTCACCACAGCAATTCTTCCCGCAAGACGTCCCGCCATGACACAACTCCTTTTCCGCGGGCCGGAGATGTCCGTGAGCGTTGCCCGCTCAGCCATCCGCGGCACCTCAAGACCAGTGCTCCGCGCCCAGCTCCCGGCTCGATCGGGGAGAGAGGCCCAGCGCCGCCCCCACGGCGAACGACGTACCTCGCCCACGTAGCCGGGCATGCGGCGCACCCCCTGACCGACCATGGTGCGGGGCTTCCACTCGCGGTGATACGCCGCATTCCGTTCAACGAAAGGCGTACCGGTGCGCCCTCTTCGGCTGACGGCCACGCCGGTCCCGTGGCTCTTTGAGCAGCAGGGACGCGGCGGGCTGTTCCCGCAGCCGGAGCGTGACGGTGGGAGAGTCGTGACGTGGGCGGAGGCGCTGGCCGTCTGCCTACCGGGACCTGTGAACGAGGCCCCCGCAGTCACGCCGGCCCCGGCGACCGGAGACACCGCCGCCGTCGGACCGGCAGAGGCCGTGAAGTTCGAAGCCAAGGCCGCCGGACCGGCTGCGATGCGCCGCCTGCTGCCCCCGAAATGCATCGTCGTGCGCAGCGGTGGAGCCATCGACGCGTGGCGGCCTTCCCCCGGCACGCGGCACTCCGTTCGTCATCCGGGCCGCCACCACGCGAGTGTGGTTGAGGAGCGGGCCGGTTGGCAGCCGGCCCATCTACAGCCGGGCGCCGTCAGCTGCCGGGCTGATCCCCGTCCTGCGCCTCATCGACGCCGCGAGAGGGGACCATCCGACTCCCCGGTCCCTCCTCGGGGGTTTCGGCGAGCGCGTACATCACGCGCGCCAGCTGTTCGGCGTAGCGGTCGATGAACTCGGGGGAAGCCGGGTCCGCGCCGGTGACGGCGGCGGCCAGCTGCGGCAGCACTTCCGGCGCGATCGCCGCGGCGAAGAATGCAAGGGTCAACGCGCCGACATCGAGATCGGCGCGGATTTCGCCCCTGGCCTGCCTGTTCCGGGTTTCGTCGACGACGTCGAGCAGGCGGTTCGCCCATGCCTCGGGGGGAGTGGGTTTGCCGTCGAGTTCGGCGCGGACCAGCGTGCGGACGATCGGCACCTTGTCGTCGTGGTCCCAGCGCACATAGTCCCGGACGATCTCGGCGAACGTCTCCGCGCCGCTCATCATGTTGGCGCCCTTGGTGATCCAGCGCTCCGTGAGGGCGTCGTAGAGGCCCTTCTTGCCGCCGAAATGGTAGGTGATCAGCGAATGGTTCACTCCGGCCGCGGCGGCGATCCGCTCGACACGTGCCCCCTTGAAGCCGTGCTTGCCGAACTCCTCGTTCGCCGCGTCCATGATGCTCTGGCGGGTGCGTTCGGGATCGTGTCGACGGCGGGGATCGGCCGGGCGCCGATGCGGCTTGCGCCGCCCTGCGGGGTCGGGGGCGTGCTCGTCCTTGTCGATCACCTTTCGAATATAGCCTTCCTTCCGGCTCCGCCTGTCCCGAGCGGGACCACAAGCGCGCACAGCGAAGCGCCGGTGCCGCCACTCAGGGACAGGAACACGTCACGGTGGTCGACAGGCCCGTCGCTCTGCAGGACGGTGCCGTCGGCGAGGGTCATTTTCTGCCGCGCGTTGTGGGTGTTGAAGCAGTACCAGGGCCGCCCGCGCTGAACAGGCGCGGCTGGGACATTGCTGGATTCCCTCACTTTCCGCAGAGATGATGCGATGGCTGATCAAGCAGCCGGCTGGACGCGCACGGGCAGGGACGCCCATGAGCGCAGGGTGTTGTTGGGGTGGCGGTGCGGTGTTCCGGTGAGTTCGATCCGCTCGACGCGTCGGACCAGTGCGGTCAGCAGTGCCTCGGCCTCCAGTCGGGCCACGTGCTGGCCGATGCACTGGTGGAGGCCCATGCCGAAGCCGACGTGGCCGGAGGGGTCGCGGGTGAGATCGAAGCGGTCGGGGTCGCTCCAGCGGGCCGGGTCGCGGTTGGCCGCGCCGAGGAACATGAGGATCTTCGTGTCCGCCGGGATGACCGTGCCGGCGATGGTGACCTCGGTGGTGGCGGTACGGAAGAAGGTCTGCACCGGTGACTGCCAGCGGACCGCCTCGTCGAACGCGGCCCGCGCCAGCTCGGGCCGCTCCCGCAGCCGTTGCCACTCCTCGGGGTAGGTGGCGAAGGCGTACAGGCAGGCCGCCAGGCCGTGCACGGTGGTGTCGACGCCGGCGGTGAGCAGGGAACGCACCACCAACGGCGCCTGTTCGTACGTCAGATCGCCACGGTCGGCGGCGGCCCAGATGGCAGCCCCGAAGCCGTCCTCGGTCAATGCCTCACGTGCGCACTGGGCGTTCACCCATGCCGACAGCTCGGCCACCCGGTGCGCGTCCGCCGCGACGAGGTCGTTGCGCGGGCCGAAGGCGTTGAAGGCCATGTTGCCGTACGGCAGGAGGTTCTCCCGTCCGTCAGGGCCGAGGCCCACCGCGTCCGGGAAGGCCCGCAGCGGGAACGCCTCCGCGAGCGCGGTGAAGCCGTCGAACTCGGTTGTCCGGGCGAGGAGTTGATCGACCAGGTCTTCGGCCACCGCGTGCCACGTCTCGCGCAGACGACGCAGGGCGGGCGGGGCCAGGATCTCGCGCAGCACACGGCGCGGGGCGTCGTGCCGGGGCGGGTCGGCCTCCAGCAGCAGACTCGGCGGACGCCACGGCTTCTCGTGCCGGAAGTTGGCCAGACCCACGCCCGAACCCGACTCGAAGTGCTGCCAGTCCACCAGCGCGGTGTGCACCTGCTCGTAGCGGGCCAGGGCGTGGACGTCGTAGCGCGAGAGGTATACGACCGGACCGGCCTCGCGCAGGGCCTGGTGCAGCGGTTCGGGGTCCAGAAGGGCCTCGTGCGTGAACGGGTCGGCGTCACTGACGGGCGGCACGACAGCACACTCCAGTGCCTCGGTCATGGCGGCTCCTTGGGAAGTGAAAGTCTTCGAGATCGGAGACCGGCTCAGAGATCGAGGACGAGGCGGTCGCCGCAGGAGCGCGACACGCACAGGAACATGCAGTCGTTCGCGGCCCGTTCATGGTCGGCCAGCACCGAGTCCCGGTGGTCCGGCTGCCCTTCGAGCACCGGTGTCAGACATGTGCCGCAGGTGCCCTGCTCGCAGGAGGACAGCACGTCGGCGCCGGCGCGGCGGACTGCTTCCAGCACGGAGACGTCCGAAGTGACAGTGACGGTGCGTCCAGTACGGCGCAATTCCACCTCGAACGGCGTGTCCCGCACCGGCGCGGTCCGCGCGCCGGCGGTGAAGCGCTCGACGCGCAGGGCGTACGGCGGCCAGGGGGCGCACGCCGCTTCGACGGCGGCGAGCAGCGGGGCGGGGCCGCAGCAGTACACCTTGGTGTCCGGTCGCGGTGTGCCCAGCCAGGCCGCGAGGTCCAGTAGTCCGAGCTCGTCCTGCGGAACGATGTGCACCCGCTCGCGGTAGGCCGCCGTCAGCTCCTCGCGAAAGGCCATCGACGACCGCGTACGCCCGCCGTACAGCAACTGCCAGTCCGCGCCGAGCAGTTCGGCCTGGCGCACCATGGGCAGCAGCGGGGTGATGCCGATGCCGCCCGCGATGAACAGGTACCTCTCCGACGGAACGAGGGGGAAGTGGTTGCGCGGGCCACCGACCCCGACGCGGTCGCCCTGACGCAGCCGGTCGTGCACGTACGCGGATCCTCCCCCGCTCGCGGGCTCCCGCAGCACCGCGATCCGGTAGGTGTACGCGTCCCATCGGTCGCCGCACAGCGAGTACTGCCGGGTCGTCCCGTCCGGCAGCACGAGGTCGATGTGGGAACCCGGCGTCCAGTCAGGCAGCCGGGCGCCGCCCGGGTGGGTGAGGGTGAGTGCTACGACGCCCTCGGCGACGTGCTCCTTCGCGGAGACCGTCAGAGTCGCCGCCGACTTCCCTTTGCCGATGCCGGACTGGGCATCCGCAACCACACTGGTTCCGACCACGTCGTCGCCTCCCGTCGTTGGGTTGCACGCAGGATGCGCGGCGAAGAGGGACGGTCGCGACGGCATTCTCAATCAGTGAGAGACCAACTTCCGACGGCTGTCATACGGCAGTTGCACTGCCGTCACGCGTGTCACCCGGGTCTCGCCGCCCGGGGGTGTCCGGTACCCCGAGCGCACGGGAGACACCGCGTGCCGCCGTCCGCACCACGGGCACGACGGACGAGGCGCCCGCATCGTTGGGGACGATCACCGCCAGCGCGGCCACCACGTCTCCCCGCGCGTCGCGCACCGGCGCTGCGACGCCCAGGGCGTCCGGGTGGACGTATCCCGGGCAGTACGCGTACCCCTGCCAGCGGACCTCGGCCAGCACGGCCCGCAGCCGCGCGGGGGTGGCGGGGGTGGC
>NZ_JAAKZY010000062.1 GCF_011045015.1 Streptomyces scabichelini
GCCCCTCCCCCTGTGCCCCGTCGGCGGCGTCACCGCGGCGGCCGCGAACGACCGTCGTACGACAACGTTTTCCAGCCTCGGCCTCGCCCCTCCAGCCTCGGACCGCCCCTGCCGCGTATCCGACCGCGGCACCCCTCCCCGCCGCGGTCGGTCAGCCACCGTCCGGATCATGCCACGGGGCACTGACAACGCCCCAAGGGTTTTCAGTCCGCTGCCGGAAGCCCCAACTCCGGGTACGACTCCAGAAGCCGAGAGCTTGCGGCCTGCCGCCAGGAGTCGGCGAGGATGTCCCGCAGTTCGCCGTCGTCCTCAAGAGCGGCGAGCCGGACGCGCACCCAGGCGAATGCCGCCTCGTGGTCGGCGATCCAGAACTTCTCGGGCTCCGCGAGGGCGAGTTCGTCGCGCTCCTCCTTCGGGCAGCGCACGGCGATGGACGTCTCGTCCTCCGGCAGGGTGGCGAACATCTTGCCCCCGACCCGGAACGTGGGCATGCTCCACGCGATCTTCTCCGTCGTGTCCGGCAGGGACAGGGCGATACGGCGTACATCTTCTGCGTCCGGCATGACTCGCACCGTAGCCAATACCACTGACAACCACCTGCTCAGCCAAGCCGGACCGCGGAACCGGCTCCCGCCGCCGTCGCACGCTCCCGCAGGTTCTTGTAGTAGATCGTCGTGGAGCGCAGGATTCCGTGCGGATCCGTCGCGTAGTCCGGCACGACCCCCGACCGGGACCAACCGGCCGAGCGGTACAGGGACTCGGCGGGGCTCCCGGTCTCGGTGTCGAGAACGAGCAGGGTCACGCCCGCGTCGGCCGCCGCGCGTTCGGCGGTGGTGAGCAGGGTCCGGCCCAGTCCCCGGCCGCGACCGTCCCGGTGCACCATCAGCTTGACGATCTCGGCCCGGTGGCGGCCGTTGGGCAGGTCGGAGAAGGCGACGCCGACGGTGCCGAGGATCCGGCCGTCGTCGCGCGTGACGTCACGCGCGATCCACATCGCGCGGCGGCCGGCGTCGAGTTCGGGGGCGAGCGCCCGCCACCAGGCCGCGGCCGCGGCGCGGTCGAGCGGCGCGAGGAAGCCGACCGAGGATCCGCCGTCCACCACGTCGGCGAGCAGGTCGGCGAGACCGTCGGCGCAGTCGAGCAGCGATGCGGCGGACAGCCGTGTCAGAGGCACTGGAGGCGTCGGAGGCGTCGGCGCGCTCACGGCAGGACCACCACCAGGGCGTAGCGCACGTCCTCCGGCCCCGGGCAGTGGAAACGCGTCGGTCCCCACACCCGCAGTCGAAGGCAGTCGCCGGTGCCGAGACGGTGCTCGGTGCCCTCCGCCGTGATGTCGAGCCGCCCGTCGAGGATCCAGATGTGCTGCTCAAGGCCGGGCACGGGAGGCCTGTCGTACGAGACGTCCGCGCCCGACGCCAGCCGGCCCTCGACCAACTCGCCGCGCAACCCCGCATGCGGCGGCGACACCGACCGGCGTACGAACCCGGAGGTCTTGTCCTCCCACACGCTCTGCTCGGCCGCGCGTACCACTGGCGCATGCCCCGCCTCGACCTCGCTGAGCAGCTGCGACATGGTCCGCCCGTACACCGCGCACAGGCGGTTGAGCAGGGACGCCGTGGGGCTGATCTCGGCACGCTCGGCCCGGGAGAGCGTCGACCGGCTCACCCCGCTACGCTCGGCCAACTCGCCGAGGGACCAGCCACGTTCGGCACGAAGCTCGGCGAGTCGGGCGGCCAGACGGGCGTCGACGGGATCTTGCAGCCCGACCAGCCCGACCTCCGAGCTCTCACCCCTCGCAGCTCTTCTCATATCTGGGATGATATCCCGGATATGAACAACAGATCCACACCCCCGCGCCGGGCGTTCCGCACCTTCATCACCCCCCGGGTTCACCACCCCCGGACCCGTCACGGCTCAATTGATCTCTTAGGGCAACTCAATTGATCTATTGGCGGCAACCGACCGTATCCCTCCTCAGACATCCGTAAGCGCCCGGCCACCGAGGAGTCAGGACCCTGTCATGCCCGCACCGCATCTGGCCCTGCCACCCACCGACCGCGTCCTTTCGCCGCTCACCGGCTGGACGCGGGCGCACTGGGAGGCGCTCGCCGACCGGCAGTTGGAAGCGCTGGTTCCGTATGCCACGCCGGGCCTGGCGCAGTATCGGCTGCCCGGCCGGACTTCCTGGTCGGGTGTGGTGTCGGACGGACTGGAAGGTTTCGCACGGTCATTTCTACTGGCCTCTTTCCGGATCGCGGGGGCGCGGGGGGAGGTGGATCCCCGTCTCGTAGAACGGTATGCGCGGGGTCTGACAACGGGCACGGACCGCGACAGCGGCGAAGCCTGGCCCGAACTCACCGACTGCTCCCAGCAGATGGCGGAGGCGGCCCTGATCGCCGTCGGACTGCATGAGACCCGCCCCTGGATCTGGGACCGTCTGGACGGCGATGTGCGGGAGCGTGTTGTGGACTGGCTGTGGGGTTTCGTCGGCCGCCGCACCTGGGACAACCACTGGCGCCTGTACCAGGTGGTGGCCGAGCAGTTCCTGGCCTCGGTCGGCGCGCCGTACCGGCAGGACGACATCGACGCGGGACTCGACCGCATCGAGGACTGGTACGTCGGCGACGGCTGGTACAGCGACGGCCAGGGCCGCGCCTTCGACTACTACAACGGCTGGGCCATGCACCTGTACCCCCTGCTGTGGTCCCGGATGACGGGCGGCGAGGGCGGTGGCCGCGGCCGGGTCTACCGGGACCGGCTGGCCCAATTCCTCGCCGTCTACCCGCAGTTCTTCGGCGCGGACGGTGCGCCGGTGCACCAGGGCCGATCCCTGACGTACCGATTCGCCACCACGGCCCCGGTGTGGCTGGGGGCCCTCGCGGGCTGCACCCCGCTGGCTCCGGGGCTCACGCGCCGGCTCGCCTCCGGCGCGGTGAGCCACTTCGTGGAGCGCGGGGTGCCCGATGAGCGGGGGCTGCTGCCGCTCGGCTGGTACGGCACGTTCCTGCCGATGACCCAGCCGTACTCGGGGCCCGCGTCACCGTACTGGGCGAGCAAAGGTTTCCTCGGACTGCTGCTGCCCGCGGACCACCCGGTGTGGACGGCGCGTGAACTTCCGCTCCCCGTCGAGGAGTCGGACCAGTACACCGCCCTCCCGGCCCCGGGCTGGCTGCTGCACGGCACGAAGCACGACGGCATCGTCCGCCTGGTCAACCACGGCAGCGACCACAACTCCCCGGACCGGCCCCCCGAGGACGATCCGCACTACGCGAAGTTCGGGTACTCGACGGCCACCGCTCCCGAGGCGGGCGCGCACGCCTGGGAGCGGACCGTGGACGGACACATCGCGCTCCTCGCGCCGGACGGCACCGCCTCACGCCGCCGCCTGATCCTTCCGCTGCGCTGCTCCGGGCGTACGGCGGCCTCCCGTTATCACGCTCAACTGCCGGGCACCGACGCCGAGTTCCCGATCGAGACGACCAGTGTGCTGCGCGGTCCATGGGAGATCCGCGTGCACCGGGTGCAGGCTCCGGCCGGTGTGGCGGTGCGGGAGGGCGGTCACGCGGTCGCTGCCGAGGCCAGGCCCACGGCGGAGCGGGGTGCGGGCTGGGCGCTGGCGCGGACCGCGGACGGGCTGACCAGTGTGGTCGTCGCGCTGCACGGCTGGGACGAGGACGCGGGCATCGCGCGCGAGGTCGAGGCCAACGCCTTCGGTCCGCATTCGGCGACCCCGTACGTCCGGTGCGCGGCCGGCCGTCCGGGCGGCAGGGGTGTGTACGTCACGCTGCTCGCGCTGACCCGGGATGCCGTGCATCCTCAGGCGTTACGGGAGTCGGTGGCCTGCGTGGTGGAGGACCAAGAAGTCCGGATCACCTTCCCCGAAGGGGACACCATTTCCGTATGAAGGCTCCCAGAAGGGGACACGTTTCCGCATGAACGCTCCCCGAAGGGGACACCGTCTCGGCATGAAGCCACCTGAGAGGCCCTTCACAACCGCCCGAAGGGCCTCTCAGAACCCGCCGCTCTCCCGCAGCTCGATCCGCTCGACGAGTTCCGCCGCCATGGCCTTGATGGTGTCCAGGCCTGCCATGCCCCAGGGCCGCGGCTCGACGTCCTCGACGCACACCGTGCCGAGCACGATGCCTGTGTGGTCGATGAGGGGGGCTCCCAGGTAGGAGCGGATACCGATCTCGTCGACGACCGGGTTTCCGGCGAACCGTGGATAGTCGCGGACGTCCTCCAGGGCCAGCGCCTTGCCCCGGACCACCACATGGGGACAGAAGCCGTGGTCGCGGGCCATGGAGCGGCCGAACCCGTACTCCGTACCGTCCGCGGCGACGACCACAGCCGGCCGGTCGCCCGAGCCGGTGCCGTCCGGGGTGTGCAGACCGGCGAAGAACTGCCCGTTCTCGTCGATGAAGTTGACCATCGCGTACGGCACCGCGGCGATCTCCGCGAGCCGGTCCGCGAAGGCGTCGAAGGCCGGCTCGGCCCGCTCCCCCAGACCGAGCCGGCGCAACCGCCGCGTACGGGCGGGCGCCTCCTTGTCCTCGGGGGTGAGCAGCAGCCGACCGGCCGGGCGCGGCGGGTCGTACCTCATGTATGGGCTCCGTAGCTGGCGGCGCGCGTGGGCGCGTGGGCGATCAGGTGGCGGACGAGGGTCAGCAGGGTCTGCACCCCTGAACTGGAGATCCGCGCGTCGCAGCGCACGATGGGGATCTCCGGGTCCAGGTCGATGGCCGCCCGCACCTCCTCCGGGTCGTAGCGGTACGCGCCGTCGAACTCGTTGACGGCCACGATGAACCCCATGCCGCGCTGCTCGAAGAAGTCGACGGCGGCGAAGCAGTCCTCCAGGCGGCGGGTGTCGGCGAGGATGACCGCGCCGAGCGCGCCCTCGGAGAGCTCGTCCCACATGAACCAGAACCGCTCCTGCCCGGGGGTGCCGAACAGATACAGCACGTGTTCCGGATCGAGGGTGATGCGCCCGAAATCCATCGCGACGGTCGTCTCGATCTTGTTCTCGATGCCGTCGAGGTTGTCGGTCGAGGCGCTGACCGTGGTGAGCAGTTCCTCCGTACTCAGTGGCGCGATTTCGCTCACCGCGCCGACGAAGGTGGTCTTGCCTACCCCGAACCCTCCCGCCACCAGGATCTTCAGTGCGGTGGGGAAGGGGTCAGAGCTGTCGTCGTAGTCCATCGAGCACTGCCTCCAGAAGGGACCGGTCAGTGGGTTTGTGGTGGAAGGCCGGGGGCTTCGTGGACAGCGCCCCGCAGTCGACGAGGTCGGACAGCAGCACTTTGGTGACCGCCGCCGGCAGCTTCAGATGTGCGGCCACCTCGGCGACCGAGACGGGCATCCGGCACAGTTCGAGTGCCTGGGCGTGCTCGGGGCCGAGGTAACCGAGAGGGGTGGCTCCGGTGGTCCTCATCTGCGACAGGAGGTCGAGCGCGGTGCTCGGCCGGGTCCGGCCGTTGCTGACCGTGTAGGGGCGTACAAGGCGTCCGGCCGCGTCATCGAGCCAAGGCCCGTCGCCGGCCGCGGCCACGCTCAAGGCCTCATCGCCGGGGGTTCGACGGCGGACTGCCTCGGCGCGGTCATCAGATACGGGCGGACGCTCTTGACCAGCATCGCCATCTCGTATCCGAGCACGGCCGCGTCCGCCTCGCGTCCGGCGAGGACGGCGAGGCAGGTCCCGGAGCCCGCGGTGGACACGAACAGCAGGGTGGAGTCGAGCTCGACGACGACCTGGCGTACGTCACCGCCGTCCCCGAAGCGGACGCCCGCGCTGCGTCCCAGGGAGTAGAGCCCGGAGGCGAGGGCCGCCATGTGGTCGGCGCTGTCGGGGTCGAGGCCGTGGACCGATTTCACCAGTCCGTCACAGGAGAGCAGCACCGCGCTCTTGGTGTGCGGGACGCGCTGCACCAGGCCGCTCATCAGCCAGTCGAGATCGGATACATGGGCGGTCGGCACATCGCTCGCCATGGGGGATCGACTCCTTGAAGTACGTACGTCTGTGGGAGCGGAGGTGTGGGTGGACGTGGAGGTGGGGGTGGCGTTGATCATCCGGCTGATGTGCTCCCGTCGTGCCGGGCGGTGAAGTCGTGACCGGGCGCGGGCGTCGGCTCGCGCAGGATGTGCGCCTCGACCGGTTCTTGCTCGCCACTCCGTGCCGCGTCACTACTTGTCACGTCACTACGTGCCGCATCTCTGCGCGCCGCGTCCCGCTGCTGGGCCTCGGCGAGCCCGATGCCCCGCTGGAACGCCGCCATCAGGCCCGGGTCGTGACCGATGAGGAGGTCCGGGTCCTGGCGAGGTACGGGCCCGTCGCGCAGTTCGGGCACGATGTGCTCCTGGGCCCGTCGTCTGGGCAGTTGGGGCTTGCCCATGGTGCCGCGCACCGCGCCGCCCCGCCCTGTCGGCGACGCGACCGCCTTGTCCATGCTCTCGAGGTTCTCGATCACGATCCGCCGGTCGTCGGGGCGGATACCGGGCAGTGCCTCCGCCGGATTGGGCCGCGCCTCGGCGCCGCGCACCGGGAGCGGCACCGAGCGGCTGCCGTTCGCCGCCGTGGTTCCGACCGGCGCGTCGTCCCACTGCTGCCACGGCATGGCGGCCCTCGCGCCCAGGTGCCCGTTCGCCGTCGCCTCCTGCCACGACGCATGCGATACGTCGCCGGGGGCGCCCGGCGCGACACCCTGCACCGGGATCGGCATGCCGTGGACCACTGTTCCCTGGACCGAAACGCCGTGAGGAGCCGACGTCACGCCTTGCGGAGCCGACGCCCCCTGTACGAACGTCCCGTGCGCCGGAACACCATGGGCCGGCGTGCTGTACGTGGGAGCACCCTCGGCCGGCGCACCGGCCTCCGACACCACCCTCCGCGCCCGCCCCGCCCCCGCCTGCGGCTGCTCCTGTTCCGCGCCGAGAAGCCCCTGCGGAACGATGAGTACGGCCTGGACACCGCCGTAGATGTTGGTCTGCAGCCGGACCGCGATGCCGTGCCTGCGGGCGAGCTGCGAGACCACGAACAGCCCGATGCGGCCGTCCTGCAACAGGCTGGCGACGTTCACCTGGTCCGGGTCGGCGAGCAGTGCGTTCATCTTGGTCTGCTCGGCGGGCGGCATGCCGAGCCCGCGGTCCTCGACCTCGACGGCGAGCCCCGAGGTGACGACGTTGGCCCGTAGCAGGACCTGCGTCTGCGGGGCCGAGAACACCGTGGCGTTCTCGATGAGTTCGGCCAGCAGATGGATCACGTCGGCGACGGCGTGACCGCGTACGGTGCCGTCGATCGGCGGTACGAGCTTGACGCGCGAGTACTGCTCGACCTCGGCGATGGCGGAGCGCAGCACCTCGGTCATGCAGACCGGGTTGCTCCACTGACGGCGGGAGACGGCGCCGCCGAGCACGGCGACGTTCTCGGCGTGGCGGCGGGTGCGGGTGGCGAGGTGGTCGACGTGGAAGAGGCCCTTGAGCAGGTCCGGGTCCTCGATCTCGTTCTCCAGCTCGTCCAGGATCGAGATCTCGCGGTGTACGAGGGACTGCAGCCGCCGGGCCAGATTGACGAAGACCTCGACCTTCTGCTCGCTGCCCGCGTAACTGGACAGCTGGGAGGCCTGGACGACCGCGCTGACAGCGCCGTCGTGAGCGCGCGCGAGGTCGTCGGCGAGCAGGTCGAAGTCGTCGGCGTCCGGGGCGGGGTCGCTGCGCTTCCGGCTCGCGGGCGGTCCGTCCCCGCGCCGCAGCGCCTCGACGAGACCGCGCAGATCGTCCTGGTCGCGGGCGCTGGTGCGGCGCAGCGTGCCGACACGCTCGCGTACGGACCTGGCGGCGCGCTCGGCTGCCACGGCGGCGATCACGATGCCCGCGAGGGCGACCGCGGCGGCTCCACCGAGCACGACCCACAGGGTGAGGCCGGGCCTGGCCATGGTCGAGCGGACGGTGAACAGCACGGCGGCGCTGGCGCTGAGGGCCACCGCGACGGGTGGCAGAACCGCGAGACGGAGGAGCTGGGGCCGTATGTGGGTCTCGGGCAGCGAGGGGGCGGTGCGGGCGACCGGTCGCCCGTGGCGCCCGCCCTCGCGGCGGTCTGCGCGTGCGGCCGGTGCGCGAAGGTGAGACATCGACGTCCTCGTACTGGTATGTCGGGGCCGTGGCGGCTCCCGCGGATCTGCGAGTCGGGCATGCGCCATCGCGGTGCCGTTCGCGCGCGCCGAAAATCCGGCCCCGCGTCGCCCGGCGGCCACTCACAGTAGTTGCCAGCGCATCACACTCGGTGGGCAGTTGCCAAAGTCCGGCAGGCAGCGTCCCGCTCTGGTATGAGGGCTCGTACGACAGACCGATAAGCCCCTCGTATGCGTGTTCCCGTACGTGATCGGATCGATCAGACCTGGTCAGGACCGGTCAGGGAAAAACGGCGAGGGCCGAGGAGCAGATTGCTCCTCGGCCCTCGCCGACCGTCTTCGTGTACGCCCCGGTCACCTGGCCGGGACGGTCTCCGGCTCTCCGGTGTCCTCCGTGGCGTCACCCGGCGTATCAGCGACCGGCTCTTCGACGACGGGCCAGCCACCGGCCGGTGTGAGTGCCACGCCGCGCCACCAGGGCTCGGACGGCACGGTCTCGGCCGTGGGCTCGAAGGGCTCGCCGGGACGGGGCAGCGCGATCCGGGCACCGGCCGCCCGGGCGGCGGTGATGGTCCCCTCACCGGGCTCGGCCCACGGGTGCGCCGCCAGATTGAAGGTCGCCCAGTGGATCGGCAGCATCACGCCGCTGGGCTGCCCGCCCTGGAGGTTCAGGTGGGCGCGCATGCCCTCCTCGGGGGTCATGTGGATGTCGGGCCAGAACTCGCTGTACGCGCCGATCTGGATCATCGTGGCGTCGAAGGGGCCGTGCGCGGCGCCGATGTCCTCGAAACCGGCGAAATAGCCGGTGTCCCCGCTGTGGTAGATCCGGTGCTCCTCGCCCGCCACGACCCAGGAGGCCCACAGCGTGTGCTGCGTGTTGCGCATGCCACGCCCGCAGAAGTGGCGCGCGGGCGTGGCGGTCAGGGAGATGCCACCCACCTGCGTCGACTCGTTCCAGTCCAGCTCGCGCAGCCGGTCCGCCGAGACGCCCCAGTGCTCCAGGTGGGCGCCGACGCCGAGCGGCACCGCGAACACGGTGTCCGTGTCGGCCAGGGCCTTGATCGTGGGCAGGTCGAGGTGGTCGTAGTGATCGTGCGAGATGACGACCACGTCGACCGGGCCGAGCGCGGCCAGCGGCAGCGGCACGGGGTGCAGCCGCTTGGGCCCGGCGAAGCTGAACGGGGAGCACCGCTCGCCCCAGACGGGGTCGAAGAGCACGCGGTGCCCGTCGATCTCCGCGAGCACACTGGAGTGCCCCATCCAGGTGAGCCGCAACCCGTGGACGGGGGGCTTGCCGAGGTCGGCGAGCGTCGTGGCGTGCACCGGCACCGTGCCGGACGGTGCGCGGCGGACGCGCTCCTCCTTACGGAAGAAGGCCTTCGCAAACTCGAGCATGGCACCGTCGGGCCGAGGAGCACCCTCTGGATTCCGGAAGACGCCGTCCGCGAAATTCGGCGATCTGCGGATGCGCTCCATGCGCTCACCTGCGGGATCCGCGCCGAAGGCGGCAGGCCGCCGCGCACGGAGCCCGGAGCTCAGGGAACGGAAACCGGTCACGGCACCTCCAGATGGAATCGGTCTGGCTTTCCATTATGGGCATCACCTCTGACAGCACCGAACCTACTGAATATCCATTCAGCAACATTGGCAGGTTCACGCACGACTTCTCACACTGACTCACTGTTCAGTAATTACGGTGTGATCAGCCAGACACGCAGACCTCCTGGGCCGACCGACAACTTACGGAGACCTCATGACGGGCCCCGACAGCCGCCCCTTGATCACGCTCACCTGGACCGACCACGTCACCGGCCGCCAGGGGCACCTCGTCGTCGACCGGCTGGTCCGCGGTGTGTCCAGCGGCGGGCTGCGGATGCGGGACGGCTGCACGCTCGACGAAGTCACCGGACTCGCCCGCGGCATGACCATGAAGGAAGCCCTGCACTACAACCCGGAGAGCAACTACGTTCCGCTGGGCGGCGCCAAGGGCGGCATCGACTGCGATCCCCGGGCCCCGGAGGCGTACGGGATTCTCGTGCGCTACCTGCGCGCCATGCGCCCGTACATCGAGAACTTCTGGACCACCGGCGAGGACCTCGGTCTCACTCAGGACGTCGTCGACCGGGCCACCGCCGAGGCGGGGCTCGTCTCGTCCATCCAGGCCGTGTATCCGCTGCTCGACGACGAGGCGGTGGCCCGGCGGCGGCTGGCGGACGCGTTCGCCGTCGAGGTGGACGGCATCGGACTCGACGAGCTGGTCGGCGGCTGCGGGGTGGCCGAATCCGTCCTCGCGGCGCTGGACCGGTCGAACCAGCCGTACGCGGGGACGAGGGTGGCCGTGCAGGGTCTGGGCACCATGGGCGGGGCCACCGCACGGTTCCTCGCGCGCGCGGGACTCACGATCGTGGCCGTCGCCGACGTGAAGGGCACGATCGCCAACCCCGAAGGGCTCGACATCGAGGCGCTGCTCGCCGCCCGCGACGCGTACGGAACGGTCGACCGCTCGGCGCTGCGCCCGGCCGACCTCGAACTGCCCGGCGACGCCTGGCTGTCCGCCGAGGCCGAGGTGCTGGTGCCGGCGGCGGTCTCGTACGCGATCGACACCGCCAACCAGGCCGGGATCACGGCTCGTTGGATCGTCGAGGCCGCGAACATGCCCGTACTGCCGGATGCGGAGGAACTGCTCGCCGCGCGCGGAGTGACCGTCCTGCCGGACGTCGTCGTCAACTCCGGGACGAACGCCTGGTGGTGGTGGACGCTGTTCGGCGACATCGGGGCCGACGCGGAGGAGGCGTTCGCCCATACGCGACGCTCGATGCGCACCCTGATCGACCAGATGCTGGCGCGCGCGGATGTCGACGGGACGACGCCGCGGGCCGCCGCGCACGCGATCGTCGGTGACCGGCTGCCGGTGATTTCCGAACGGTTCGGGTGGTATCGGTGACGTCGACTGAGTGAGTCGACTGAGTGAGTTGACTGGGTACTGAGTGAGTCGACTGAGTGGATAGTCAGCAACAGCGCGCTGCGGCATCGGCGAATGAGGCCTCAAAAGGGCCTGTGTAGGGTTGCCCGCGTGGCCAGGGTGCGGTTGAGCGTGGAGGAACGGCGCGAGGAGTTGCTGCGGTCCGCCGTCACGCAGATCGAGGCACGGGGTGTAGCTGCGGTACGGATCGCCGATGTGGCGGCCGCGCTCGGGGTGAGCAACGCGCTGGTGCTGTATCACTTCTCGACCAAGGAGAAGCTGGTCGCCGCCGCGTTCTCGTACGCGGCCGAGGGCGACCTGGCCCATCTGCGCAAGCTGCTCGGGCGCCGTACGACGGCACTGCGCCGACTGCGGGCGGCCGT
This sequence comes from Streptomyces scabichelini, assembly GCF_011045015.1. Classification (GTDB taxonomy): domain Bacteria; phylum Actinomycetota; class Actinomycetes; order Streptomycetales; family Streptomycetaceae; genus Streptomyces; species Streptomyces scabichelini. Next base: position 11,466 of record NZ_JAAKZY010000062.1, read on the forward strand.
GCGCTGGTACGCCCCGACGGGGCAGGCCAAGGGCTGGCGCCTGTGGATCGAGGGCTGGTCGGCGGCGCTGCGCGAGCCGGCGCTGCGCGATGTCACGCGCGATCTCGACCGGCAGTGGAAGGCCGCGATCGCCGAGGTCATCGCGGAGGGGGTGGCGGCGGGTGAGTTCCACTGCCCTGACCCCATGGATGCGGCGTTGCGTCTCACCGCGCTTCTCGACGGGCTCGCCGTCCAGATGACGGCGTATGGGGGCGCGGTGTCGCGTGCTCGTACGCAGCGGTGGGCGGACGAAGCGCTTGCTCGCGAGCTGGGGCTGGTTGCCTCCGGCGGTTGAGCGGTTGGGTTCGTTGTTTTGTGCGGGTTCGTTGTGGCTGGTCGCGCAGTTCCCCGCGCCCCTGGGTGGGTGGTGGGTCGGGGCCGTGGGCCGGTGCGTCAGCCCGTCGCAGGGTGGGCATACGGCCCGGTGTCGGTACACAGTGCGGGTTTCCTGAGACCGAACCTACGCGACGGGCGTACGACGCACCGGCCCACGGCCCCTCCCGCCGGTGGGTGAGTGCGGGTGTGTGTGGGTGGTGGGTGTGTGGGAGCTGGGGCTCGTTTTTTGGCTTGGGGCTCGTCCTTGGTCTTTTAGGGGCGCGGGGAACTGCGCGACCAGCCACGACGGCGCTGCAGCCGACAACGAACCCAACCGCCCGAGGCGACCCCTCAAACCGCCGCCCCAATCCGCGTCTTGATGTCGTCCGGCGACAAACTTCCCTTTGCCACCACACGATCCCCCGACGACTCCCCACGAAGCCGCCGCCCGATCCACGGCACCAGGTACTCCCGCGCCCAGTGGATGTCGTCGCGCCGCACCTCGAGGGTGCCGCGCGGAGGCAGGGGCGGCCAGGGCTGGTCAGGGTCCGCGGGCACCGCCAGGCCGAGGACCTGGCCGGCGCGGAGCGCGACGCGCGTGTGGCCCTCCGGCGACAGGTGTAGCCGGTCGTCGTCCCAGGCCCGCCGGTCCTGGATGGTCTTCAGCGACCACAGGTCCAGCACGGGACAGCCGTACCGGTCGGCGATGGCCCGCACATGCCCGTTGTACGTGGCGATCTTGCCGCGCAGATGCTTGAGCACGGGTACGCCACGGGTGTCGAAGCCGGTGGTCACGAGCACCGTGCCGACGGCCGCCGCGAGTTCCGCGACCGCGCGTTCGAAGCGCTCGGCGACCTCGTCGGGATCGGTGCCCGGCCGCAGGATGTCATTGCCGCCCGCGCTGAACGAGACCAGGTCCGGGGCGAGTTCCTTGGCCTGCTGAAGTTGGTCCTCGACGATCTGGTCGAGGAGTTTTCCCCGTATGGCGAGGTTGGTGTAGTCGAAGTCGCCCTCGGGCCGCCGGTCGGCGAGCAGTACCGCGAACCGGTCGGCCCAGCCGACGAGCGCTCCGTCGGGGCCGGGGTCGCCGACGCCTTCGGTGAAGCTGTCCCCCACCGCCACGTACGACCCGATCACTGATCTGCTGTCATTCTTCGAATCGTCTGCCACATCGGCCCATGATTCACCTTCCGATGTGAGCTACGCGACCGTAGGAAGGGGTTGACTTGCGGTGAGATAAGCCACGCGTCAAGTGTTGGTCAACTCGGAATAACCAGCTTCCACACCCGGAAATCCGTGATCCGGAAATGACTCCATACGGTCCGGAACGCGAAGTGCCCACGCGTGTACGGCTCCGGGTCGGCGTAGTCGAAGACGAGCCGCCCGTTGTTCCACCACTGGACGGTCGAGCCGTGCGAGACGATCCGGACGCGGTGGGGCTCGTTCGCCACCAGGAGTGGCTCCGTGTAGTCGTGGATCAGCGGCCGGACGCCCGCCTCGCCCACGTAACGGCGCAGCCGCGTGGTCGTGTTGTAGTTGGCGCCGTAGCCGGAGTAGTACGTCTTGAGGTAGTCGTACTCGTCCAGCGCGCCGCCGCGCTCGGTGGCGAAGAGGTCGTCCGGGGAGCGTACGTCGACCGCGTTCCAGAAGTTGTTGAGGTCCGACACCCGGTCGTTGGCGCCGCCCGCGGAGACCGGTGTGGCCGTGTACTCGATGACGTACGGCCCGTGGAGCTTCCGCTTGAACCAGACCGTCGCGCCGCTCGGCACGTCGATCTCCAGGACCCCGCGGGAGGCGGTGACGCTCCCGCCGTCCTGCAACTCGGTGGCCCACTGGCCCAGTCCGTGCCGGAAGTCGTCGCGGGCGATGAGCCGTCCTCGGCGGTGGCGTGCCGACGCGCTCGCGGTGTGCGCGGGGGCGAGGGCCGCCAGGGCGGCACCGGTGGCCAGGGCTCCGAAGGCTCTGCGGGTCGTCATGAAGGGTCTCCTTTGATGGCCTGCGAGGGGTTGTGCGGAGCTCGCGCTCATGGATAGAAAGCGCTTACTCCGGATCACTCTGGCCGCAACTCCCTGCCGTTGTCGACCCTTTCGACGTCCGGGACAAGCCGAAGGCCGGACCCGGGGATCGGGGTCCGGCCTTCGGTGCGCGAGGGAGAAGCGATCCGCTCGCGGCGGTGCGCGGGAGGCGTCAGACGGAGACGCCGTGCGAGCGCAGGAACGCCAGCGGGTCCACGTCCGAGCCGTAGTCCGGCGTGGTGCGGATCTCGAAGTGCAGGTGGGGACCGGTGACGTTGCCGGTCGCGCCGGAGAGACCGACCTGCTGACCCGCGGTCACGGACTGTCCGGCCGAGACGGAAAGGGAGGAAAGGTGGGCGTACTGGGCATAGTGGCCGTCGTTGAGCTTGATGACGACCTCGTTGCCGTACGCACCGCCCCAGCCGGCGGAGACGACCGTGCCCGCACCCACGGCCTTGAGCGAAGTGCCGGTCGAGGCCGCGAAGTCCACACCGGTGTGGTACCCGCTGGACCACATGCCGCCCGACATCTTGTAGGGGGTGCTGATCGTCGCGCCCTCGACCGGCAGGGCGAAGCCGCTCGCATTGCTGGGCGCCTCGGCCGCCTTGGCGGTCGTGGCCTTCTTCGCGGGCGCCTGAGGGGCCTCGGCTGCCTTGGGAGCCTTGGCCGCCTTGGGGGCCTTGGCCTCGTTGGAGCCGGAAGGCGCGGAGGCGGCCTTCTTGCCGATCGTCAGCTCCAGGCCCGGGTGAATGAGGCTCGGGTCGCTGCCCACGGCTTCGCGGTTGTCCGCGTACAGCTTCTTCCAGCCACCGCTGACGTTCTGTTCGCCGGCGATCTTCGAGAGATAGTCGCCCGCCTTCACTTCGTACGTCCTGGTCGCGGCCTTCTTCTGGGCGGCGGCCGGAGCGGATTCGACCGCCTTCTCCGAAACGGATTCGGCCTTATTGGATACAGACACGGGCGTGGTCTGTGGAGTAGCGGCGTTGGCGCCGGCCGCTCCGAGCAACGGCAGTGCGAGCGCGGCGCCACCGGTTCCGGCGACGGCGATCGAGCGGGTGAAGCGCAGGGACTTCGGGCGGCGGTGCTTACCCTTCGCGGGCATGACGAATTCCTCTCCGGTGCCTGCGAGGTGAGCTGTCGGGTGCGAGCTGGAGATGCCCGGCCGCGCTTTCGCGCAGCTTTACCCCAAGCCTGTTCCAGAGACCAGAACAGGCGTTGTACCTGTGGGTCCCCCGCTCCTGCCGTGTACGGGTGTTGTGTGCGGATTCCGGGCGGCGGCAGGATTAGGCGTCCGTCCGGATTGGTGGCGAACGTAAGCGACCAAGACGCGCAGGGACAACCTTTGGGTTCCCTATGCGCACCCATTCTCTTGATCCTCGACCGAAATCACGTCACCCTCCGTGAATCAGCGGTCTGCCGCATTCTTGAAATCCCCTGTAAACCCAGTTGAATTACGTGAACATGGCGACAGCGGACCGTCACGAATATGACGCTCCTCACGGAACCACGATTCAGGAGTGCCTATTTAAGAGCGAGTTGGAATGAAGGCACTCCAATACGGACACAACGCTCAGATGCGACGCAGCCGGAAAACTGCCGCATCGAGGTCGCCGCGCAAACCCGTCCGCAGTCCGTGATGGAGCAACACCGCACCTCTGTGAACTTCGCCCGTTTCGAGGCATTCGTACGTCGCTGTCGGGTCAATCCCACGCAGCCGGACCGGTGCTACGGGCTCGCCGTAGTGCTGCGCCTGGAGCCAGGCGAGGACGACGGACTGATCCCCATGGACGTACTGCACCGCACTCAGCCCGCCCTCCGGCGCCCGCAGCCGGTAGAGGTCGCCGCGCTGCACGACGGGCCGGATCTCCTTGTACAGCTCCACCCACGTCCGCGCCTCGGCGAGCTCCTCATCACTCCACTCGGTCAGGTCGCCACCGACCCCGAGCACCCCGGCCATGGCGCTCACGAAGCGGAAGCGCAGCGAACTCACGCGCCCGTTGAGCTGATTGTTCGGGCTGTCGGTGACCCAGGCGGCCATGACCCGCGCCGGATGCAGCTGGCTGAAGCCGTGCTGGATGGCGAGCCGGTCGAGCGGATCGGTGTTGTCCGAGGTCCACACCTGGTCCGTACGCGCCATGACCCCGAGGTCGATCCGGCCGCCACCACCCGAGCAGGACTCGAAGGCGACACCCGGATGCGCGGCCCGCAGCCGGTCCAACAGGCCGTACAGGGCGTGCACATGGTCGACCCAAAGCCGCTGCGGATATTCCTCCCCTGGCCAGCCGGCGTCCGTGAAGCAGCGGTTGAAGTCCCACTTCACATAGTCGATCGGGGCGCTGGAGAGCAGCCCGTGAAGCTGCTCCCACAGGTACTCCTGGACGTCGTCGCGCGCGACGTTCAGTACGAGCTGATTGCGGAGCTCCGTCTTCTTTCGTCCCGGTTGGTACTGAATCCAGTCGGGATGCGTGCGATACAGGTCGCTGTCCGCATTGACCATTTCCGGCTCGACCCAGATCCCGAACTGCATACCCATGGCGTGTACGTCGTCCGCCAGAGGCTTGAGTCCGGCCGGGAAGCGGTCGGGGTTGGGCGTCCAGTCCCCGAGCCCGGCCCGGTCGCTGGTGCGCTTCCCGAACCAGCCGTCGTCGACCACGAACAGCTCGACGCCCATCGCCGCCGCCCGCCGCGCGAGCGCCCGCTGCTGCTCCTCGGAGATGTCGAACTCCGTGGCTTCCCAGGAGTTGTAGAGCACGGGCCGGTCCTGGTCCGCGTCCGGAATCACATACGCGCGCTGGTACGCGTGCCAGGCCCGGCTCGCCCCACCGAAACCGCCGTCACTCCACAGCCCCGCGAAGACCGGCGTGACGAAGCTCTCCCCCGGCTCCAGCCGCACCAGGCCGGAGTCGTCGTACCCGGCACCGCCGGTGATCTGCACGCGCGCGTCGGGAAGTTGGGCCACGGCGATCCGCCACGAGCCGGACCACGCGAGCGCGCATCCGTACACCTCGCCGCGCTCCTCGGTCGCCGCGCCCTCGACGTCCAGCGCGACCCACGGAAGATGCTGATGCCCGGTGTGCCCGCGCCGGCTGCCGATGACCTTCTCACCGTAGGTGAGGTCCGTACGCACGAGTCGCGACTCGGCCGCCCACCGTCCGTGCAGCTGCGACAACCGCCAGCCGTCGCGCTCCGGCAGCGTCCAGGTCGCGGAGTCGGCGCGCAGGACCTCCAGGGCGGGCCCTTCGTTGGCGAGGGTCACCCAGCGCTCCACAGCGTCGGTGGCGGGGCGCATCCGGTAGTGCAGCGTGATGCCGAGCCCGGAGTCGGAGAACCGCAGCCGCAGTTCGGCCCCGTCCGATTCGCCCGCCTCGTCGACCTCGTACGCCTCGAAGCGCCACTCCGTGCCGCGCCGCTCGTCCGTGCGCACGGACAGCGCCGGCCGTACGAAACGGGGGCCGCCCTCGACCGGGTACTCCTCGTGCCCGTCGAGCGGCGACTCGAACGGCCAGTACGTCGGCCCGGGACGGGCGGCCAGCGACTCGGCGTCGGCGAGCGTGATGCGCGGCCCCCAGTGCAGATGCAGCAGCTCGTCCTCGTCCGTCAGCCGGAGGGCATAACTGCTCGTGCGCCCCGAAAGCAGCCACGTACGACCGTCTTTGCCGATCTCCACCATCAAGCCCTCACAGATCCGAACAGACACGCTCAAGAACAACATCATCTCAGGCGCCCGCACCTCGGAAGCACCGCCTGTGGACAACTCATTGGCCCAGGCATCCATGTCGTATCGTCGAGAGCGCGCCCTGCCGACAAGAGCGTCGGCCGCCGATTGGGAGGAGCCCTCGTGACGCAGCAGGTCCCGTCGACCGAGCCCGAACTTGCCGGAGTGCGCAACTTCCGCGATGTGGGTGGCCTGCCGACCGTGGACGGCCGGCGCGTGGCGCACGGACGGCTGTTCCGCAGCGGCCATCTCGCGCACGCGACCGAGGAGGACACCGCGTTCCTCTCCTCGCTGGGCCTGCACACGATCTTCGACTTCCGCAATGCCGCGGACATGAAGCTGGAGGGGCCGGACGTCGAGCTGCCGGGCGTGCGCAATGTGAACCTGCCGCTGACCGACCCGGCGCACGGCGCCGAGTTCTGGACGATGGTCCGCGACGGCGATCTGGACCAGCTGCGCTCGATCCTCGCGGACGGCAAGGCGGCGAACCGGATGATCCGGTCCTACCGCTCGATCATCAAGGAGCGCACGGCCGAGCACTCCCAGGTGCTGCACGCACTGGCCGAGGACAGCGTGCCGGCGCTGATGCACTGCGCGGCGGGCAAGGACCGCGCCGGCCTGTCGATAGCCGTGACGCTCCTCGCCCTCGGTGTCGAGCACGAGGCCATCGTGGCGGACTACCTCAAGTCGAGCGCTCCACACCGCCGGTACAAGGTGCGGCGCAGCAGCTCCGCGGCCGCGGCGTACTCCCCCGAGGTGATGGAGCTGCTCAGTCCCCTCTTCGACGCACGCGCCGAGTACCTGACGGCGGCGTTCGACACGATCGAGGAGACCTGGGGCGGAGTCGACACGTACCTGGAGCAGGGCCTTGGCGTGACCCCGGAGACCCAGGAGCGGCTGCGGAAGCGTTTCCTCGACTGACCGCCGCACCGGCCCCGGGCGCCTATTGGTTCTGCGCGCCTACTGGTTCTGCGCGCCGAGCGAGAACAACAGGTAGACGAAGGCCGCGAACAGATGCCCGACAGCCACGTAGATGATGAGCCGCACCCACAGAGCACGGGGGAACTTCTCTTCCATATCTCTCACGGGTTCGCTCCTGTGGTCGTCGGGCCGAGACACAGCGCGGCCGTGGGGCTCTGCAGCAGGGTGTGCACGAAGAGCAGTTCGGCGCCGCCCCGGCCCGCGGCGGCGATCCGGTGCGGGGTCAGCGAGTCGAAATGCGCGCTGTCACCGGGCGCAAGCACATGCGCGGTGTCCCCGAGACGCAGCCTCAGCCGCCCCTCCAGGACATACAGCCACTCCTCGCCGGGATGGACGCGCACGATGTCCCCCTGCGTCCCGTACGGGACGTGCACACGCAGGGCCTGCATGCCGCGCCCGGCCGCGCCGGCCTGCCAGTACGTCCAGCCGCCCGCCTGCGTGGGCTCCATGTCGGCGGCGCGGACGACCGCGTCCCGTTCGGGAACCGCCTCGCCGAGCAGCTCCGAGACGGTCGTACCGTAGATACGGGCCAGCGCGAGCAGCATCGGCAGCGAGGGCTGGCGCCGCCCGGTCTCCAGGCGGGAGAGGTGGGCGGGCGACAAACCTGCGGCGCGGGCCGCGGCCTCCAGGGTGAGTGAGGCGCGGCGCCGCAGCTCACGCAGTTGCGGCGCGACGGCGGGCAGCTCGCCGGGCAACTCGGCGGACGGCTCTTCGGCCGCCTCCGGCTCGATGGGGCTCATGCCTCCATTCAGCCGGAGGCTTGCCTGTGCGGCAAATTTATTGCCTCAGAGGCAATACCGCTCAGAGGCGGTACGTACCTCTACCTGTTGGCGACCGCCTGCTTCACGAGTGTCTTGCCGAAGTCCCACATCAATCCGCCGCCGTTGTGCGCGTCGTCCATCACGTCGGTGAAGGCGTCCACGAACCGGTCCACGTCCCGCTCCCCGATGATCAGCGGCGGAATGAGCTTTATCACCTCCAGGTGATCGCCCGAGACCTGCGTGAGGATCCGATGCCGCTGGAGCAGCGGTACGACCACCATCTGCGCGAACAGCCCCTTGCGCGCGGCCTGCAGCATCGTCCAGCGGCTGCGCAGCTTCAGCGACTTGGGCCTGCCGAACTCGATGCCGATCATCAGCCCCCGGCCGCGTACCTCACTGAGCAGCTCATACTTGTCGACGAGCGCCCCGAGCCGCGACTTCAGCTCCTCTCCCATGGCACGGGCGTTCGCGACGATCTCCTCGTTCTCCATCACGGAGAGCACGGCGAGGCCGGCCGCCATGGCCTGTGCGTTGGCGCCAAAGCTCGCGGAGTGCACGAGGACGCGGTCCATCGACGAGTAGACCTTCTTGAAGATCCAGTCCTTGCCGAGGGTCGCGCCCACGGGCACATAGCCGCCGGACAGCGCCTTCGCCACGCACACCAGGTCCGGTTCGACGCCGTCCTCGTGCTGGTAGGCGTAGAAGTCGCCGGTCCGCCCGAGTCCCGTCTGCACCTCGTCCGCGATGAGCAGCGCCTTGTGCCGGTGCAGCAACTCCTGGGCGGCGCGCAGATATCCGGGCGGCGACTCGTGCACGCCCTTGCCCTGGATCGGCTCGACGATCAGCCCGGCGACATCGCCCTTCTTCAACTCCCTTTCCAGTACGTCCAGATCGCCGAGCGGAACCGCCGTGTCGGGCAGCAGCGGCGCGAACCCGTCGCGGAACCCGTCCTCGCCGTTCACGGACAGCGAGCCGGTGGTCAGCCCGTGGAAGGCGTGCGTGCAGTAGAGAACGCGCGGCTTACCGGTCGCGTACCGGGCGAACTTCAACGCCGTCTCGACGGCCTCCGTACCGCTGTTGCCGAAGAACACCCGGTCCAAGTGCGGGCTGTGGGTGAGGAGTTGCTCGGCGAGGAGTCCCGGCAGGGGCTGGCAGTCGAAACGGGTGAGGTCGGCGAGCGAGGCGTCGAGGACGTCGTGCAGCGCCTTGCGGACGACGGGGTGATGACGCCCCAGGCCCATCACCCCGAACCCGGCGAGCATGTCCAGGTAGTCGTTGCCCTCCGCGTCCCAGAAGTACGCGCCCTCGGCCCGCTCGTAGAACTTGTCGAAACCGATGGTGTGCAGCATGCGCGGGAGCTGGTGGTTGAGGTGCCGGGCGTGCAGCTCATAGCGTTCGGCCGCACGCCCGGCGAGTAGTTTGCCGAGGTCGAAGTTCCCGGACTGCGAGGAGGGTTCCGCGGTCATTCCTGTTTCTCCTTGGGCATGTGCTCCTTGGCGGCGAGTTCGGCCTCCGTGACAGCCAGGGTCGCCTCGGCCAGGATCGTCTCCTGGGGCGCCTCCTGGGTCGCCAGACCCGCGCTGATCCGTCCCGCGATCTCGACGGGCGTGAGACCGATGTCGGCCAGCACCTCCCCGCGCTTGGCGTGCGCGAGGAACTGCTCCGGAATCCCGAACCGGCGTACGGGTACGTCGACTTCGGCATCCCCGAGCGCGAGGGCGACCGCCGAACCCACACCGGCGGCTCTGCTGTTGTCCTCGACGACGGCGACCATACGGTGCTCTGCGGCGAGCGGGGGCAGCGCGGGATCGACGGGCTTGACCCAACGCGGGTCCACCACTGTGCAGTTGACGCCCCGGGCCTCCAGCAGCTCGGCCGCCTGGAGGCACACCGGCGCCATCACACCGACGGCGACCAGGAGCACTTCGGGCCGGTCGGCCCGGTGCAGGACATCCACGCCGCCCACCCGGTCGACCGCCTCGATCGACGGCCCCACCGACTCCTTGGGGAAGCGCATCAGCGTCGGCGCGTCGTCCACGGCCACCGCCTCCCGCAGCTGGGCCCGCAGTTGGTCGGCGTCCCGCGGCGCGGCGATCCTGAGCCCCGGCACGACCTGAAGGATGGACATGTCCCACATGCCGTTGTGCGACGGCCCGTCGGCTCCGGTGACCCCGGCCCGGTCGAGCACGAAGGTCACGCCGCAGCGATGCAGCGCGACATCCATCAGAAGCTGGTCGAAGGCGCGGTTGAGGAAGGTCGCGTACACCGCGACGACCGGATGCAGGCCGCCCGTCGCGAGCCCGGCCGCGGACACCGCGGCGTGCTGCTCGGCGATGCCGACGTCCCACACCCGGTCGGGGAACCGCTGCGCGAACTTCGCCAGGCCCACCGGGTGCAGCATGGCCGCCGTGATCGCCACGACGTCCTCGCGCTCCTCCCCGATCCGTACGATCTCGTCGCCGAACACCGAGGTCCAGGTGGGGCCGTTGGAGGGGGCGAGCGGCTCGCAGGTGAGCGGGTCCATCACGCCGACCGTGTGGAAGTGGTCCTCCTCGTGCGCGAGCGCGGGCTCGTAACCGCGCCCCTTCTCGGTGAGGCAGTGGATGAGGACCGGCCCGTGGAACCGTTTCGCGCGCCGCAGCGCCGACTCCATGGCCCCGACGTCGTGACCGTCGATGGGCCCCACGTACTTCAGTCCCAGATCCTCGAACATGCCCTGCGGCGCGAACGCGTCCTTGAAACCCTTCTTCGCGCCGTGCAGCGACTCATAGATCGTGTTCCCGACGACCGGCGTACGCAGCAGTACGTCCTTGCCCCAGGCGAGCACCTTCTCGTAGCTGTCCGTCGTCCGCAGCGTCGCCAGGTGATTGGCCAGTCCGCCTATGGTCGGCGAGTACGAGCGCTCGTTGTCGTTGACGACGATGATCAGCGGCCGGTCCTTGGCGGCCGCGATGTTGTTCAGCGCCTCCCACGCCATACCGCCGGTGAGCGCACCGTCCCCGATGACCGCGACGACGTGCCCCTTCTCTCCTTGCACCTGGCGGGCCTTGGCGAGCCCGTCGGCCCAGCCGAGCGCGGTGGAGGCGTGGCTGTTCTCGATGATGTCGTGCTCGGACTCCTCACGCGACGGGTAGCCGGACAGACCGCCCTTGCCGCGCAGCTTGGAGAAGTCCTGACGTCCCGTCAGCAGTTTGTGTACGTAGCTCTGGTGGCCGGTGTCCCACAGAATGCGGTCGACGGGCGACTCGAAGACCCGGTGGAGGGCGATGGAGAGTTCCACCACCCCCAGATTGGGCCCGAGATGACCGCCGGTCCTGGCGACCGCGTGCACCAGGAACTCCCGGATCTCGTCCGCCAGTTGGTTGATATCCGCCTCGGACAGCGCCTTCAGGTCGCGTGGTCCCCGGATGTTCTCCAGAATCGTCACGCTAGGGCCCCCTCTCGGTCCGTGCCGTTCCACTCAGACTTGCGTCGAGGACGCAGTCAACTCACAGTGACGGAGGGCTTCCCCGGCGCTGTGACCTCCGGCTCGCCTGACGCGACGCCGTCCGCCTCCATCTGCTCGGCGATCTTCATCGCCTCGTCGATCAGGGTCTCCACGATCTTCGACTCGGGCACCGTCTTGATGACCTCGCCCTTGACGAAGATCTGCCCCTTGCCGTTGCCGGAGGCGACACCCAGGTCCGCCTCCCGCGCCTCACCAGGCCCGTTCACGACGCAGCCCATGACCGCGACGCGCAACGGCACCTCCATCCCCTCCAGGCCGGCCGTGACCTCGTCGGCCAGCTTGTAGACGTCCACCTGGGCACGTCCGCAGGACGGACACGACACGATCTCCAGGCGTCGCTCCCGCAGCCCCAGCGACTCCAGGATCTGGATGCCGACCTTGCACTCCTCCGCGGGCGGGGCGCTCAGGGACACCCGGATGGTGTCGCCGATCCCCTCGGAGAGCAGCGCGCCGAAGGCGACAGCCGACTTGATGGTCCCCTGGAAGGCGGGACCGGCCTCCGTCACACCGAGGTGCAGCGGATAGTCGCACTGAGCGGCCAACTGCCGGTACGCGTTGACCATCACGACCGGGTCGTTGTGCTTCACCGAGATCTTGATGTCCCGGAAGTCGTGCTCCTCGAAGAGCGACGCCTCCCACAAGGCCGACTCCACCAACGCCTCGGGCGTCGCCTTGCCGTACTTCTGGAGCAGCCGACGGTCCAGCGAGCCCGCGTTCACGCCGATGCGGATCGGCGTGCCATGGTCCTTGGCGGCCCGCGCGATCTCCTTCACCTTGTCGTCGAACTGCTTGATGTTGCCGGGGTTCACCCGCACCGCCGCACAGCCCGCCTCGATCGCGGCGAACACGTACTTCGGCTGGAAGTGGATGTCCGCGATCACCGGGATCTGCGACTTCCGCGCGATGGTGGCCAGCGCGTCCGCGTCGTCCTGCGTGGGACAGGCGACCCGGACGATCTGGCAGCCGGACGCCGTCAGCTCGGCGATCTGCTGCAATGTGGCGCCGATGTCCGACGTACGCGTCGTCGTCATCGACTGCACGGACACCGGTGCGCCTCCCCCGACCGCCACCGGTCCGACCTGGATCTGCCGCGAGACGCGGCGCTCCGCGATCGGCCGGACCGGCACCTCGGGGACACCCAAGGAAATGGCGGTCATGACGTCACCCGCGGTTTCCGGAGACGGTCTCACGGGCGGCCCGCAGGGACTCCTTCAGTGAGCCCATGGTGGCCATGACGGCGGTCGGTTCGTAGCCGCAGTGCGCCATGCAGTTGGCGCAGCGCGGGTCCTTGCCCCGGCCGTAGGCGTCCCAGTCGGTTTCCTCGATGAGTTTCTTGTACGTCGTGACGTACCCGTCGCTCATCAGATAGCAGGGCTTCTGCCAGCCGAAGAGCGAGTAGTTGGGGATCGCCCACGCCGTGCAGGGGAAGTCGACCTTGCCCTCGAGGAAGTCGAGGAACAGCGGCGAGTGGTTGAGCCGCCACCGCCGCCGGTTGCCGCCCGCGAAGGCCTTCTTGAACAGCTCGCGGGTCTGCTCGACACCCAGGAAGTGCTCCTGGTCTGGCGCCTTCTCGTAGGCGTACGCGGGCGAGATCATCATCTCGTCCACCTGCAGGTCGTCATTGAGGAAGTTGAGCACCTCGATGATCGTCTGCGGGGTGTCGGTGTTGAAGAAGGTCGAGTTGGTGGTGACCCGGAAGCCGCGCCGCTTGGCCTCCTTGATGGCCTCCACGGCCTCGTCGAACACACCCTCCTTCGCAACGGACTCGTCGTGCCGCTCGCGCAGACCGTCGATGTGCACGGCGAACGCGAAGAACGGCGAGGGCTTGAACTTGTCCATCTTCTTGCGCAACAGCATGGCGTTGGTGCACAGGAAGACGTACTTCTTCCGGGCCACCAGCTGCCGCACGATCTCGTCGATGTGAGGGTGCATCAGGGGCTCACCGCCGGCGATGGACACCATCGGAGCTCCGGATTCGAGCACCGCCCCCACGGCCTGCGCCACCGGCATGCGCTGCTTGAGCACTCCGGCCGGGTGCTGGATCTTGCCGCAGCCCTCGCACTTCAGATTGCAGGCGTACAGCGGTTCCAGCTCGACGATCAGCGGAAACTTGTCCCGCTTGCGAAGCTTCTGTTCAAAGAGATACGTCGCGACCTTGATGGTCTGGCGGAGTGGCATGGCCATCTGGCTCACCTCCTGGGGAGCAGCAAAGAACGGTGCCATTCGAAGAAAGCGGGAAGAACGGCACGAAGAACGCGGAAAGCTGATATTCCACCGCGCACCGTGCCGATCCGGACGAGTTCATGTTCTGGAGCGTCCACGACCACCCGGACGGCCGCAACCGGGCGCGCGCCCGCACGGACGGCGCTGTGGAGCGTGGCCGCCGACTCCATGTCGACCGCGATTGCGCCGGTCGCGAGCAGATCCGACCGTTCGGGTCCGCGGACGACGTGGTCGGAACCGGTGAGCGGCCCGGTATGGACAGTGCGCCCGGGCACGGCACGCACCAGTTCCTTGACGAGCAGCTCGGTGCCCACGCACGGGGTGCCGCCCCGCGCGTCCCGGGTCTCCTCGGCGACGACCAGATCGCCGGGGTGCATACCGGGCGCCAGTCCGGCGCAGAAGCCCGTGGCCAGGACGGCCGCCTCGCTCAGCGCCGGACCGGCGAGCGCCCGGGTGACCGCACGGTCGGCGGCCAGGGGTCCCATGCCGGTACGCAGCACGGTGACCGGCCCGTCCGCACCACCACGGTCGCCACTGCGCAGGGCGAGCCGCTCGATGCCGAGCGCGCAGGCGATCAGCAGCGGGGCGGCGGCAGGTGTGTTGGTCATCAACTCCCCTTCGCCTGCCGATCGGTGAACGGCTCGCCATGGACGTACCGGCCGAGCGCGGTCAGCGGGAAGACCTGCCGGTAGAGGTGGTAGTTGATCGAGAAGTCCCACGGGAACCCGGTGCCGGTGAAGTACGGCTCATCCCAGGTGCCGTCCTCCCGCTGGGTCTGGGCGAGCCAGGTGATCCCGCGCTCCACGGCCTTGGACTCCCGCTCCCCCGCCGCGAGCAGCGCGAGCAGGGCCCAGCCCGTCTGCGAGGCGGTCGAGGCGCCCCGGCCGCTCCACTCGGCGACATCGCGGTAGGAGCGCAGGTCCTCGCCCCAGCCGCCGTCGTCGTTCTGCACCGTCTCCAGCCAGGCGACGGCACGGCGGATCGCCGGATGCGCGCCGGGCAGCCCGGCGGCGACCAGCGCGGGCACCACCGACCCCGTCCCGTATACGTAGTTGACGCCCCAGCGGCCGAACCAGGACCCGTCCGTCTCCTGTGCGGCGAGCAGCCACTCGATGCCCCGCCGGGTGCGGGGATCGTGGGACAGCCCCTCGACGGCGAGCATCTCCACGACGTGCGCGGTGACGTCGGCGGACGGCGGGTCGATGACCTCGCCGAAGTCGCAGAACGGCAGGCGGTTGGGGAAGGCGCTGGTGTTGTCGACGTCGAAGGCGCCCCACGCGCCGTTCTTCGACTGCATGCCGAGGTTCCAGCGCACCCCCCGCCCGATGGCCTTCTCCACGCGCTCCGGGTCGTGGTGCTTGACGCGGCGCAGCGCGAGGACCACCTCGGCGGTGTCGTCGATGTCGGGGTAGTTGTCGTTGTGGAACTCGAACGCCCAGCCACCGGGCGGCAGTTGGGGCCGTTTGACCGCCCAGTCACCGGGGCGGACGATCTCCTCTCCGAGCATCCAGTCCGCGGCCTTGACGAGCTGCGGATGATCGGCGGGCACACCCGCGTCGGCGAGCGCGATGGTCGCGAGGCAGGTGTCCCACACCGGCGACTGACAGGCCTCGATCATCCGGGCCCCGTCCTCGCGCCACACGGCGAACCGGTCAAGCGACGCCAGCCCCTCGCGCATCACCGGGTGTTCGAGGTCGTAGCCCAGCAGGTGCAGCGCGATGATCGAGTAGACGGCGGGCGGCTGGATGCCTCCCCAGCAGCCGTCGTTCTCCTGCCGCTCGATGATCCAGCGGGCGGCGGTGTTCATCGCCGTCCTGCGCAGCCGACGCGGCGCGACCTTGTGGTACACGTGCAGCGCCTTGTCGAGCCGCTGGAAGACGCCGTTCCAACTACCCACCGGGGCAAGCGGCTTGACCGGGTTCGGGTTGCTCGCGTCGGTGTGCAGCTCGTCCAGCGGGAACGGCGCGGGCCGCACCGGACGCTTGGCCGACACGATGGTGAGCGGCACTATGGTCTGCCGCGCCCAGCACCCGAAGTCGTAGATGTTGAGTGGCATCCACTTGGGGAAGTAGATGAGTTCCGGCGGGAGTTCGGGCAGGTCGTCCCACTTCCACCAGCCGAACAGGGCCAGCCAGATCCGCGTGAAGACCCGGGCCGCGGCAATACCGCCCTGCTCGCGGATCCATGCCGAGGCCTTCGCCATGTGCGGCGCGTCCGGGCTGTCACCGGCCAGCCGCAGGGCGACGTACGCCTCGATGGTGGTGGAGAGTTCGCCGGGCCCGCCGTAGAACGTGGCCCACGTGCCGTCCTCGCCCTGTTCGCCGCGGATGAACAGTCCGGCGGCGTGCGTGGTCTTCTCGTCGCGGATGCCCAGGAACTGGCGGAGCAGCAGGTCCTCGGCGTCCATCGTGACGTTCGTCTCGAGGTCGCCCTTCCACCAGCCCTGGGCGTCCTGCGTGGCGAGCAGGAAGTCGGTGGCGCGCTGTATCGCGTGCCGGGCGGCGTCTTGCACATCGGTTCTCCCGGCCGCCACGGGAGTCTTCGTGATGGTTTCGCTGGCCGAGGCAGCGCGGGGCGGCAGGGCCCCGGTGCTTCCGTCGGTCGTCGCTGTCATGGCTTCCCCTTCGTGCAGTGGCATGTCTCTGCTGTGGGTCCGCCGTCGGCCGGTGCTCGTTCTCCCGCGGCACCGGCCGGCGACTACGCGAGGTTTGTTCGACCGATAGTGATCATCTCTTCCGTACGACGACGAAGTCGGCGAGCGCCACCAGCTCGGCCCGCACCCGGTCCGGCATCCGGATCGCGTCCAGGGCTTCGATGGCGGTCGTGTGCTGGCGGCGGGCCTCCTGCGCGGTCCACTCGCGGCCGCCCGCCTCCTCGATGAGGGCGGCACGCGCGGCGAACTCCTCCTCGGAGAAGTTCTCGAAGTCGCTGGCCTTGGCGTCCTCGGCGAGCAGTTCGCCGAGCCGCTCGGAGGCCGGTCCGTCCGCCGCGAGGGCGGCCACGACCGGCAGGGACTTCTTGCGCTGGCGCAGATCGCTCCAGGGCCGCTTGCCGGTGGCCTCCGGGTCGCCCCAGATGCCCAGCAGGTCGTCCACGGCCTGGAAGGCGAGGCCCAGGTGGTAGCCGTACTTCTCCAGCGTGTCGGCCGTGTGGTCGTCGGCGCCGCCGAGCACCGCGCCGATGGAACAGGCACAGGCGAGCAGGGCGCCCGTCTTGTTGCCCTCCATCTCCAGGCACTCCTCGACGGTGACGCGCTCCCGGTGCTCGTACGAGATGTCCTGCGCCTGGCCGTCGATCAGTGCGCGCGTGGCGGTGGTCAGACGGCGCGTGGCGCGGCCCGCCTCGACCGTGCCGAGCTCCAGGAGAACCTCGTTGGCCAGTGCGAACAGGGCGTCGCCGACGAGGATGGCCTGGGCGGGGCCGTGCACCTTCCACACGGTGTCGCGGTGTCGGCGCTGTTCGTCGCCGTCCATCAGGTCGTCGTGCAGCAGCGAGAAGTTGTGCACCAGTTCAACGGCGACCGCTCCCGGCACACCCACCTCGGGAGAGGCATAGGCGGCCTGCGCGGACAGGACGGCGAGCGCGGGGCGTACGGCCTTGCCGCCGTCGCCGTCCGCGGGGTTGCCCTCGGCGTCGATCCAGCCGAAGTGGTAGGCGGCGACAGTGTCCATGGGAGGGGCCAGGCGGTCGATGGCCGCCCGCAGCACCGGTGTGGCCAGGGTCCGGCCGCGCTCCAGGAGCGCGGACACGTCCACCGCGTCGGCAGCCTTCGAGGCCGGGGGCACAGTGGGCACAGTCTCTCCTCTATTTGCGATACGGGGGGTGCGGGAGCCTGCCCTGCTCAGATCGAGCGTCACGCCGCCTCCTCGAACAGGTCGAAGAGGTGATCCCTGGGCCGGCCCAGGGCGCTCAGCGCGGCGCCCGCCGCACTGACACCACTGCGGACCGCACTCTCCATGGTCGCGGGCCACCCTGTGGCGGTCCACGCTCCGGCCAGGTAGAAGCCGGGTGCCTTGGTGCGGGCGCCGGGCCGCAGCCGCCCGACGCCGGGGGTCGGAGCGAACGTCGCCGTACGCTCCCTGGTCACGAAGAAGTCCCGGACCTCGGCGCCACGCGCCGCGGGCAGCAGCCGCTCCAGCTCCGGCAGATAACGCTCCCGCAGCGCCGAGACGGGTGCGTCGATCTCGTCCTGTGCGGCCGACTGCGACAGTGCGAGGTACTGGCCCTCCGAGAGCCCGGACGCCTCGGTCCGGTCGAACACCCACTGCACCGGAGTGCCGAGTGCGGCGAAGAACGGCTTGCTGAGCACCTTGCGGTCGTAGACGACATGGATGTTGAGGATCGGCGCGGTGCCGATGTCGAGCAGCCGCTCAGGGGCGTCGAGCGCGCCCGCGGGCAGCAGATCGTGGGCCTCGCGCTGGGGCACGGCGAGCACGACGGCGTCGGCGTCGAGCGTCTCGCCGGGAACCTGAACGCTCCAACGTCCGTTCTCGTTGGAGGAGATGGAGGTGACGCGTGTTCGGAGTTCGGTACGGACGCCCGCGGAGTCGAGCGCCTTGCGGGCCAGCCGGTCATGCAGTTCGCCCAGCGGGACGCGCGCCCAGCCGATGTCGGCCGCGCCCGGGTCGGACAGCAGACCGGTCTTGAACACCATCGCGGCGAGCCCGAGCGATGCGTCGCCGGCCACCGCGTTGAGGGTGGCGACCCCGACGAGGTCCCACAGCGCTTCGACGGCACGCGCCGACTGACCGTGCCGGGTCAGCCAGCTGCCGAAGTCTTCCGTGTCGAGGGCCGGATCGGCGAGGTCGAGCCCCTTGAGTGCGAGCGCGGCACGTCCGACTTTGGCACGCTCGGCGAGCGAGAGATGCGGGTACGAGGCGAGGCTGCGTCCGAGATGCAGCGGTACGGGCAGTGCGTCGCGCCGTAGTCTGCCGAGCCGGCTCCCCGCTGGCTTCGCCAGGTCGAGAACGGGCACGTCGAGCCGGTCCTGCAGCGGTGCGAGCCCGGCTCCGTCGACGCGGTCGAGAAACCAGCGGTACGCGGTGCAGCAGCGCAGGTACACATGCTGGCCGTTGTCCACGGTGAGGTTGCCGCGCTGAAACGAGAAGGCGAGCCCGCCGAGCCGTGGCCGGCCTTCGAGCAGCGTCACGCGTACGCCCGTGTCGGCGAGCGCCAGCGCGGCGGTGATACCGGCGAGGCCTCCGCCGACCACGACGGCCGCCCTCTCCGGGCGGCCCTGGCTGTCCGCGTCGAACCCCTCGGTCTGTGTGGTGTCGCTCATCGTGCGTCCTCCCCCGCGGCCGCGCCGTGCTGATTGAACAATGCACGGCAGGCCGTTGAAGTCAGGGACGCCTGCGCCGACCGGAGGGTTGCGCACCGTTTCCCGGGAGTTGCGTCACCTTGGCCCAGGGTGTCCATCAAGCGCGCCTCCTGACGGTCCGGCGGGAGACATGCCGGGCGTCGAGGCCGGAGAGGCCGCGCACGGCGACGTACGCCTTCTCGCGTCCGGGCAGCGAGACGCGGCCGCGCAGGACGGCCTCCGGCTCACGCTCGATGCGGTCGAGCAGCCGGCGGTAGATGCCGGCCATCGCGGCGACGCAGGCGCCGCTGCGTCGGTCCAGCATCGGCAGCAGCCGGTAGCCCTCCGCGAAGAGCGCTCGGGCCCTGCGCACCTCGAAGTGCACAAGGCCCGCGAAATCGGAGTCGGGCGGTGGCTGGGGCCCCTTGAACCCGGCCGAGCAGCCGAACTTCGCGAGATCGTCCGCGGGCAGATAGGTTCGCCCGCCCTCGGCGTCCTCGCGAACGTCCCTGAGAATGTTGGTGAGTTGCAGTGCGAGCCCGAGCGTGTCGGCGTACTCGGGCGCACGCTCGGCTCCGCGCGCCCCCGGTTCCGTGCCGAACACACCGAGCGAGAGCCGCCCGATCGCCCCGGCCACGCAGCGGCAGTAGACCTTCAGGTCGTCCCAGGTCTCGTAGGTCTCGCCGCGTACGTCCATCAGCACGCCGTCGATGAGTTCATCGAGGCCGCCGAGCGGGATGGGGAATCGCTCGGCGGTGTGGCTGAGGGCGACCGCGACCGGGTCGGTGTCGTCCTCGGCCACGGAACGGGCGCGGACCCGGGCGAGCAGCGCCCGGGTGTCCTCCAGACGCGCCTGCTTGACCTCTGATGCCAGCGCGCCGTCGCCGATGTCGTCGACACGCCGCGAAAACGCGTAGAGCGCCGACATCGCTCGGCGCTTGGGCGTCGGCAGCAATCTGATGCCGTACGCGAAGTTACGGGCCTGCTGACCGGTGACTGACTCGCAGTAGCTGTATGCGGCGAGTACCGGTGCGGACACGTGTGATGAAGACTCCACGGTCCGGATCACCCCTCTCCTCGCAGAGTCATGCCCGCCTCGCGCAGCAGCCGGAGCTTGCCGGGCCTGGGCGGGCCGGGAAGTACGTCGTATTCGGCGGCGGCAATCGCGTGGATTGCCGCCTTTCCCCCTGCCACGAACCCTGCGAGCAGCAGCCTCAGCCTGCCGTGGACGCTACCCACCAGGGGGGTGCCTTCATTCAGGAGGTTCAGGGCGCGTTCTGCTTCGTATGCAACCAGCGCGCGCACCGATGCGCCTGCTGTGGCCGTGGCGAGATCCGCCTCTTGGACATGAAAGCGCTTCATGTCCGCGGCGGGAAGGTAAATGCGGTCCCGGCCCAGGTCCTCGCCGACGTCCTGAAGGTGCTCGACGATCTGCAGGGCCGTGCAGATGGCGTCGGAGCGGCGGACACGCTCGGGGGTCGAGGTGCCGGTGACGGCGAGGACGAGGCGGCCGACCGGATTGGCGGACAGCTCGCAGTAGGCGAGCAGGTCGTCGTACGTCTCGTACCGCTTGACGAGCTGGTCCTGGCGGTTGGCCGCGATCAGGCCGAGGAACGGCTCGGGGGTGAGGCCGGCACGGCGGACCGTCAGCTGGAGGCGGCGCAGCAGCGGGTGGCCCGGAGTCGAGTCGAAGACCTTGCGCAGGTCGGCCTCGAAGGCGTCGAGGAGGACCAGGCGGTCCTCGGCCTCTTCGGGGGACACACCGAGGAGGCGGGCGTCGGCACCGCCGGGAGCCAGGTCGCCGTCGCCGATGTCGTCGACGAGCCGGGCGAAGCCGTACACGGCCATGAGGTCGGCGCGCCAGGCCTTGGGCAGGAAGAACGGGGCCACGGGGAAGTTCTCGTCCGCGGCCTTGTCGAGGGTGGTGCGCTCCGAGCCGGAGTCGCGCGCCGTCCCGGCTCCCGTCACCGCTCGCTGCCCGCTACGGGGACGGCACACGCTTCGCGGAGCTGGAGAGTTTCCGTAGCCATTGCCGTCACGTCTCCCGTTCTACACCGCTGACCCAATACTGCCCATTTCGGACACGCCGCCCGGACGTCCGCGCGTGTGCCCGGCGCCGGTCTCGCGCATTATCGCCCTACTTGCCGCGAATCAGCACCGGTACAGCTTACGTTGTACAACGTGACGTGCCTCGCCGGGGTGTCCTGGACATCACAACAACACACCGATTGGCGTCAAGATTCCTAAGAGGAACCAGAGTTGGGTTCCCCTTTTGCCCGGCTTGATCTTTCCTTGCACAAAGGGACCCCGCCAGAGACTTTCCGGCGGGGTCCAGAGGGTGCGCTCGGGCCTACCTGCCCGTGAACTTCTCGTACTCCTTGAGGACCTCGTCGGTCGGGCCGTCCATGCGCAGCTCGCCGCGCTCGAGCCACAGGACGCGGTCACAGGTGTCACGGATCGACTTGTTGTTGTGACTGACCAGAAACACCGTGCCCGCGTGCTTGCGCAGCTCGCGGATGCGGGCCTCGGAGCGCTTCTGGAAGGAGCGGTCGCCGGTCGCGAGCGCCTCGTCGATCATCAGGACGTCGTGGTCCTTGGCGGCCGCGATGGAAAAGCGCAGGCGGGCGGCCATGCCGGAGGAGTACGTCCGCATGGGCAGCGTGATGAAGTCGCCCTTCTCGTTGATGCCCGAGAACTCGACGATGTCCTGGTAGCGCTCACGGATCTGTTCGCGGGACATGCCCATCGCGAGACCGCCGAGTATGACGTTCCGCTCGCCCGTGAGGTCGTTCATCAGGGCCGCGTTGACGCCGAGGAGCGAGGGCTGGCCGTCGGTGTAGACCTTGCCCTCCTCGGCGGGGAGCAGACCGGCGATGGCCCGCAGCAGCGTGGACTTGCCGGAGCCGTTGGAGCCGATCAGGCCGACGGCCTCGCCGCGGTAGGCGATGAAGGAGACGCCGCGCACGGCGTGCACCTTGCGGACGCCGCGCTCCTCGCCGCCTCGCTTGAGTATGCGGCTGAGGGCGGCGGTGGCGCTGCCCTTGCCGGTCTTGGCGCCGTTGACGCGGTAGACGATGTGCAGGTCGTCCGCGATGACGGTGGGGATCCGGGTGTCGGTGATCTGCTCAGCCACGGCCGTACCGCTCCTCCGCCTTCCAGAAGTACACGAACCCGCCGACAGCGACGAGGAGGGACCAGCCGAGGGCGACCGTCCAGACGTGCGGGGGCAGGTTCTCGGAGCCGTATCCGTCGATCAGCGCGAAGCGCATCAGGTCCATGTAGATGGCGGCCGGATTCCACTGGAGGATGTCGGCGATCCAGGCGGGCTTGTCCTTCAGCATCACCGGGATGGAGAACATGACGCCGGACGCGTACATCCACGTACGCATCACGAACGGCATCAGCTGGGCGAGGTCCGGGGTCTTGGATCCCATCCGGGCCATGATCATCGCGAGCCCGGTGTTGAAGAGGAACTGCAGGACAAGGACCGGGAGGATCAGCAGCCAGGACAGGCGCGGGTAACTGCCGAATCCGACCGCCACCGCGAACAGCACGATCATCGAGAAGAGCAGTTGCTGGAGCTGCTGCAGCGAGAAGGAGATGGGCAGCGCGGCGCGCGGGAAGTGCAGGGCCCGGACCAGGCCGAGGTTTCCGGAGATCGCCCGCACTCCGGCCATCACCGAGCTCTGGGTGAAGGTGAAGACGAACACACCGGTCACCAGGAAGGGGATGTAGACATCACGGCCCATGCCCTTGTCGGCCCCCAGGATCAGCCCGAAGACCAGGAAGTACACGAGCGCGTTCAGCAGGGGCGTGGCGACCTGCCACAGCTGTCCGAGCTTCGCCTGGCTGTACTGGGCGGTGAGCTTCGCCTGGGAGAAGGCGAGGATGAAGTGACGCCGTCCCCAGAGCTGGCGGACGTACTCGACGAGTCCGGGCCGGGCGCCGCTCACGGCGAGCCCGTACTTGGCGGCGAGGTCCGCCGCGGAGAGCCCGTCATCGGGCGACGGGGGTGCGCTCACCGCGACTCCGCCGTCATGCGTTGTCTCACTCACAGATGGAAACTTTCGTCCTCAAGATGCGCAGCCTGGTGGGGGCCTGGGCAAGCAGCCAGGAACCGGGTACCGCCGAATGCTCTCAGATATCGAGCTTGTCAGATGACAGGTGGGCGGCCCAGTCGAGTCAGGCGCCATACCGTACGCCACTTCATGGGGCGCCGGGGGCCGCACGCGGTGATCCAGCCCTCCTTGAAACCGCCGAACCAGGCCTTCAGGGCAGGTCGCGAGGGTCGGCGGGCGAGAGTCAGCAGCATCCAGACACCGAGGTACACCGGAACCAGCGGCGCGGGCAGGTTGCGGCGCGCGAGCCAGACGCGGTTGCGCGCCACCATGCGGTGGTAGACCGCGTGCCGTGAGGGGGCGGTCGTGGGGTGATACAGCACCATGTCCGCGCGGTAGTCGATCATCCAGCCCGCGTCAAGGGCCCGCCAGGCCAGGTCGGTCTCCTCGTGGGCGTAGAAGAACTCGTCGGGCAGCCCGCCGACCTGGGCGAAGACCTTCGTACGGACGGCGTTGGCGCCGCCGAGGAAGGTGGTGACGCGCGAGTTGCGCATCGGGTCGGCGGCGCGCAGGCGCGGGACGTGGCGGCGCTGGGTGGAGCCGGTGTCCGGGTCGGCGATGCGGAAGCTGATGATGCCGAGCCCGGGGTCGGCCTCGAAGGCCTTGCGGCACAGCTCGGCGGTGTCGTGGTGCGCGAGCAGGCCGTCGTCGTCCAGGAAGAGGAGGATGTCGACGTCCGTGCCGCCGGGGCCGAAGGCCTCGATGCCGACGTTGCGGCCGCCGGGGATGCCGAGGTTCTCGGGCAGCTCGATCGTCCGTACGCCCTCGGGGACGTCCGGGACGGGTGAGCCGTTGCCGACCACGACCGCCTCGACCGGGTCGCCGTCCTGCTTGGCGACCGAGTCGAGGAGGGCGCGGAGTTCGTCGGGGCGGTTGCCCATGGTGATGATCACCGCGCCGACCTTCATGGCGGACGTCACTTCAGCCTGCTCGACGCCAGGATGGACACCAGGTGCAGCAGGGTCTGCAGGACCGCGATGCCGGCCAGCACGGCGACGCCGAGCCGCGAGAAGAAGAGGTCGTCCCGGGCCGTGTCCAGGACCGCGAGGACCAGGATCAGCAGGGACGCCTCGACCCCGAGGACGAGCCGGTGGAACTTCAGCGCGGCGGCGGCCTTGCGGGCCAGCGCCACACCGGAGGAGCGCGGCTCGGAGGCGGACTCCTGGACCGGCGGCTTGCCGGTCTGGTGCCGGGCGACAGCGACGAGGTCGGTCTCGGCCTTGATCAGTATGGCGCCGAGGGCGGCCAGGGTGCCGAGGAAGGCCCACAGCCAGTCGATCCGCCCGGAACCCCACAGGTCGGCGGCGCGCAGTCCGAAGCCGACAAGAACCGCGGCGTCGCACAGATAGGCACCGACCCGGTCCACGTAGACCCCGGCCATCGAGTACTGCTTGCGCCAGCGGGCGAGCTCGCCGTCGACGCAGTCGAACAGCAGGTACAGCTGGACCATGAGTACGCCGAGCACGGCGCCCGGGATCCCCGGCACCAGCAGGGCCGGGGCGGCGAGGACGCCGAAGACGGTCATCAGATAGGTCAGCTGGTTGGGCGTGACCCGCGTGTTCACCAGGTGCCGGTCGATGCGCAGCGAGAGCTCGCGCATGTAGAGCCGGCCGGCCCAGTGCTCGCCGCTCCGCCGGTCCTTCACACCCGGGGGGTGAACGACCGGGCGGAGCTCAGCTACCGATGGCTTTTGCATAGTCGGCGTATGCGTCCCTGATCTCGTCGGTGGACAGGGCGAGGTGTTCGAGGATCGTGAAACGGCCCGGCCGGGTCTGCGGCGCGTAGTCGACGGCCTTGACGAACTCGTCCACGCTGAATCCGATTTCCTCCGGCAGCACCGGCAGACCGTGCCTGCGCAGCACCTGGGCGAAGTAGCCGGACTGCTCGTGGGCGCCGCGCAGGTACATGGCGAAGGCAGCCCCCAGACCGACCTGCTCGCCGTGGCTCGCGGCCCGCTTCGGGTAGAGCAGGTCGAAGGCGTGGCTGATCTCGTGGCAGGCCCCGGAAGAGGGCCGGGTGTCACCACTGATCGACATCGCGATGCCGGAGAGCACCAGGGCCTCAGCGAGCACTGTGAGGAACTCGTCGTCGCCCGCACCACCCGGGTGTCGCAGCACCGACTCGCCGGCGGTCCGGGCCATCGCCGCCGCCAGCCCGTCCATGGGCTCCCCGTGGATCTTGTGCGAGAGCTCCCAGTCGGCGATCGCCGAGATGTTGGAGATCGCGTCGCCGACGCCGGAGCGGACGAAGCGGATGGGGGCCTCGCGGATGACGTCGAGGTCGATCACCATCGCGATCGGCGTCGGTACGCCGTACGAGCCGCGGCCGTTGTCGTTGTCCAGGATGGACACCGGCGAGCACAGTCCGTCGTGGGAGAGGTTGGTGGCCACCGCGACCATGGGAAGTCCGACCCGCGCCGCGGCGTACTTCGCCACATCGATGATCTTTCCGCCGCCGAGCCCGACCACGGCGTCGTAGCGCTGCTTGCCCTTGATGTCGTCGGCGAGCTTCACCGCCGAGTCGATGGTGCCGTCGGCGACGGGGTACCAGTCGGCTCCGGGCAGAACCGGCTCGAGCCGCTCCCGCAGCGCCTGTCCCGAACCCCCGCTTATGGCGATCGCCAGCTTGCCGGATGCGGAGATCCGCTGATCGGCCAGCACGGCCGCCAGGTCGTCCAGGGCACCGGCGTTGATGTCGACGACGACGGGCGAAGGAATGAGCCTCGTCAGTACTGGCACGCGATCACACGCCCCTTTGCCAGGTCGTCGTGGTTGTCGATCTCGACCCACTTGACGTCGCCGATGGGCGCGACGTCGATACGGAAGCCGCGGTTCACGAGCTCCTGGTAGCCGTGCTCGTAGAACTGCTGCGGGTCGGTCTCGAAGACCGTCTTCAGCGCGTCGGCGAGCTCGTCGGCGGCATCGCCCTCGATGAGGGTGACGCCGATGTACTCACCGGTGGCCTCGGCCGGGTCCATCAGCTTGGTGATCTTCGTCATACCGCCCTCGGGGCCGACGACGACCTTCATCTCCTCGTCGGCGAGCGACTTCACCGTGTCGAGGGCCAGGATGATCTTCTTGCCGTCGCCGCGGGCGGCGAGCAGGGTCTTCTCGACGGAGACCGGGTGCACGGTGTCGCCGTTGGCGAGGATCACCGAGTGCTTGATGGCGTCACGCCCGCACCACAGGGAGTAGGCGTTGTTCCACTCCTCGGCCTTGTCGTTGTCGATGAGGGTGATCTTCAGGCCGTACTTCTGCTCCAGCGCCTCGCGGCGCTCGTAGACGGCCTCCTTGCGGTAGCCGACGATGATCGCGACCTCGGTCAGGCCGATCTCGGCGAAGTTGCCGAGGGTGAGGTCGAGCACGGTGATGCTGTCCTCGTTGCCTTCGGGTCCCACCGGCACCAGCGCCTTGGGCAGGGTGTCGGTATAGGGGCGCAGACGCCGTCCGGCGCCGGCCGCCAGCACGAGGCCGATCATGCGGGTTCTCCTTCATCGTGTACGGCGGGTGCACCGGAGGACACCCAGAAGCGGATGCTCTCCACGAGCACCACGAGGGCCACGGCCACGGCGAGCGCCGTGAGTGCGACCTTGAAATCAGTGGCGGCGAGCAGCGCGGCCAGAACGGTGACCAGCAGCGTCCTGCCTTCGTGCCCGCCGATCGCCCGCACCAGCCAGTGCGGCGGCGCGCCGGCGTTGCCGCGGATGCGGTACACCGTGTCGTAATGATGGTAGGCGACGGCCCCCACCAGCCCGAAAGCCGCTGGAAGGGCTCCGTTTACCTCGGCTTTGGCTGCCAGTACGAGGACGGTGCCGTATTCGGCGGCGCGGAAGACGGGCGGCACCAGCCAGTCCAGGGCACCTTTCAGGGGCAGGGCGACGGCCGCGCCGGAGACGAACGCGTAGAACGCGGCGGCAAGGACGGGCCACCAACTGCCGTACGGAGCAAACCAGGCAGCTGCGACGAGGATCACCGCGCCCTGCAGCGCGACGAGGGTGCGGGAGCCGAACGGCGGATGGGCGGGGAGCTTCTTCAGCAGCCGCGCCATGCCCTCCGCGAGCGGTCCGCTGTCCGCGAGGTCCGCCAGCGCCCGTGCCGCCCGGTCGGTGCGGTGGGCCTTGCGCGTCAGGGACCGCAGCACGCGCCCCGCCGTGGTGTAAGTCGCCGCGAACGCGCACCCGATGAGCAGCACATAGAAGGTGATACGCGGCGTCGTGACCGCCGTGAGGACGGCGATCATCGCCCAGCGCTCGCCGATCGGCAGGACGATCATCCGGCGCAGCCAGACCGTCCAGCCGACGCTGTCGAGGCGACCCGAAAGGGCAGCCGTGGGACTGGTGTTGGCGGTCGCGTCGTGATTCGCCTCGTTGAAGGAGAAGTCGACGACATGTCGACAGGTCTGCAAAACCATCGCGCCGAGAGCGAGGGCCCACACGTCGTCACCGCCGCGCGCCGCGCCGAGCGCGAGGCCCGCGTAGTAGGCGTACTCCTTGGCGCGGTCGAAGGTCGCGTCGAGCCAGGCGCCGAGCTTCGAGTACTGCAGCGAGTAGCGGGCGAGCTGCCCGTCCGTGCAGTCCAGGACGAAGGAGAAGAGGAGCAGCAGACCGGCGACGACGTAGCCGGCGCGGGTGCCGGTCGCCGCGCAGCCCGCCGCGACGAGCGCGGTGAGCAGCGAGGCCGTGGTGACCTGATTCGGGGTCAGACCGCGGCGGGCGCACCAGCGGGCGATATAGCGGGAGTACGGGCTGATGCAGTACGTCGTGAAGAAGCCGTCGCGGGCCTTCACCGCCGTACGCAGCCTGATCGCCTCGTCGTCGATGGCCGCCACGGACTGGCGGGCCTCGTTGCGGGCCTGCGGGTCGCGGGGGACGACGGCCACGAGTTCGCCGAGTTCGGGGCGGTGCAGATCGGTCTCGAGCGCCTCCGCGACGCGGTCGGCGACGATGCCGACCACCACGGAGCCGTTCGAGGCGTCACCGGCGGCCGTACGCAGCGCGCGGCTCAGCGCGGGACGCGCCGCGGGCCGGGCGGTCACGGCGCCGGGGATCGCGGCGGCGTCGAAGCGGGGGTCGGTGAGCCCGAGGCGCAGCGCGTGGACATGTCCCACGAAGCGAGTGTCGACGACGGCGACCCGCTGGTCAGCGGGCACGGCGGCGAGGAGTGTCTCGGCGTCGGCCGCGTCGGAGGCGAGCCGCACGTCGAAGCCCAGCGACCTCAGATCGCCCTCGAGCGACGATCCGAGGACCGGCTGGCCGGTGAGGATGGCGGTCGACAGACGAACTCACTCCCTGGTTCCGACGCGTCCACGGCGTCGGCATGTACGTGGTGGGGGCGCCCCGGGCCGAGGGCGGCCGGGCGGTGTGTCGGCAGAGGCTATCGGATGATGGGAAACTGCCGTTCACCGCCCGTTCACGGCCCGATCAGCACGATCTGCTCGCTGTGCTCGTTGCGTCCGCTGCGATCATCATCATGGATCCGGGTCCCGCGCCCCAAATCGCGCTTCCAGAAGGGTGCTTTTCCGAGCAATTCCCGCGGCCCGCGCGGGAGCGGATCGGTCCGGCATAGGGTGAATGACCATGACATGGCTGATCACCGGCGGAGCCGGATTTATCGGGGCACATGTGGCGCGGACCATGGCCGAGGCGGGAGAGCAGGTCATCGCGCTCGACGATCTCTCGGCCGGCGTTCCCCACCGACTACCGCCGGACATCCCTCTCATTCAGGGCTCTTCGCTCGACGGCGATCTACTGAAGCGGACGTTCGCTGAACACACGGTGACGGGAGTGGTGCATCTCGCCGCGCGCAAGCAGGTGGGCCAGTCCGTGGCACAGCCGACGCGCTACTACCAGGAGAACGTCGGCGGCCTCGCCACCCTCCTCGAAGCGGTCGCCGAGGCGGGCATCCGGCGGTTCCTCTTCTCCTCGTCCGCGGCCGTCTACGGCAACCCGGAGGTGGATCTCATCACGGAGGACACCCCCTGTGCTCCCATGAGCCCGTACGGCGAGACGAAGCTGGCCGGTGAGTGGCTGGTGCGGGCCGCGGGCCGGGCGCACGGCATCGCGACGGTGTGCCTGCGTTACTTCAACGTGGCGGGCGCGGCAGCACCCGAACTGGCCGACACCGGCGTCTTCAACGTGGTCCCGATGGTCTTCGACCGGCTCACCCGCGACGAGGCCCCGCGGATCTTCGGCGACGACCACCCGACGCCGGACGGCACCTGCGTACGCGACTACATCCACGTCGCCGACCTCGCCGACGCGCACGTCGCGGCGGCCCGGCGGCTGACCGTGCCCGGCGCGACAGGCGACCTGACGGTGAACATCGGCCGCGGTGAGGGGGTTTCGGTGCGCGAGCTCGTGACGCTCATCGGCGAGGTCACCGGCGACACCCGTCCCGCACTCGTCGAGCCGCGCCGCCCGGGCGATGCCCCGCGCGCGGTCGCCTCGGCCGCACTGGCCGCCGAGGAACTGGGCTGGGCCGCGCGGCGCGGGGTGCGCGAGATGGTCGAGTCGGCCTGGCGGGGCTGGCAGCTCCACCGGGCCGGCTGATCGCGCCGCTCACGCCGCTCGCACCGCGTACGCCGCGAACACGGAAGCACCGAGGACCGGTTCACGTCGGTCAATCGGGAGGCGGAGCCGTCACCCTCGGTGCTACCGTGGCCCGCGATTCAGGAGGTGGGTTGATGACTGCCGCGTTCGGCGCTGCTGTGCGCAGCGACTCAGGCATCCCCATCTCCCGGGCCCACGGCTGACATTCGCTGGACTTCGCTGATCGTTCAGGATCGTCGGCCGGGCCCTTCACCCAAGGGTTTCCACGTTGACCGACAACGCTGAACACAACGCGTTCTTCACCCTGCACCACGGACTTCCGCGCCAGAGCCCCGGCTCCGACGCCACCACCCGGCACCTCCTCTCGCTCGCGGGCCCGCTGCCCGCCCGTCCGCGCGTGCTCGACCTGGGCTGCGGTCCCGGCCGCTCCGCGTTGCTGCTCGCCGCGGAGGCGGGCGCCGAGGTGACCGCCGTCGATCTGCACGAGCCGTTCCTCGACGAGCTGCGGGTGGCCGCCGAGGCGCGCGGGCTCGCCGACGCGATCCACACCGTCAAGGCAGACATGGGCGAACTCCCAGAACTCCCCTGCCCGGACGGTTCGTTCGACCTCGTCTGGGCCGAGGGCTCGGCCTACATCATCGGCTTCGACACCGCGTTGCGCTCATGGCGGCGCCTGCTCGCCCCCGGCGGCACGCTCGTGCTCACCCACTGCGAGTGGACCACCGACACCCCCTCACCCCGGGCCCGCGCCTTCTGGGAGGAACAGACCGAGCTGCGTACGACCGAGGGGAACCGCCGTGCCGCCGAGGCCGCCGGGTACACCGTCCTCGGCGTGCACCCGCAGCCGCAGTCCGACTGGGACGAGTACTACATCCCGCTCGGCGCCAAGGCCGACGCGACCGACGTCGCCGTACCCGGCATGGCCGAGGCCGTGGCAGGGGCCCGCGCGGAGATCACGCTGCGCCGGGAGCACAGCGGCGAGTACGGCTACACCGGATACGTACTGCGGCCGAAGGACGCGTCCGGCTGGCTCACCCGTCCGGAGACCGCCGCCGACCGCGCCGAAGTGCACGCGGTCAATGCCTCGGCCTTCCCGACCGAGACGGAGGCGGACCTGGTGGACGCGCTGCGCGCCGACCCTGAGGCGTGGCTGCCGGGCCTGTCGTACGTCGCCGAAGCACCGGACGGCACGGTCGCGGCGTACGCGCTGCTCACCCGCTGCCTTGTCGAGCGCGCGCCCGCGCTCGCGCTGGCGCCCGTGGCCGTACGGCCGCCGTATCAGCGGCAGGGCGCCGGAGCGGCCGTCGTACGCGCGGTGCTGGAGGCGGCACGCGCGCGTGGGGAGCGGTTGGTGCTCGTACTCGGCCACCCGGAGTACTACCCGCGCTTCGGCTTCGTGGCCGCCTCGGAGTACGGCATCCGGCCCGGTTTCGAGGTCCCGGACGAGGCGATGATGGCCCTTGTGCTGGACGGTTCCTCCTCCGTGCCGCCGGGCACGATCAAGTATCCGGCCGCTTTCGGCGTCTGATCGGTGACGCCCGCTTGTCCGGTTCCGCCACGTGGCGGAACCGGACAAGCGGGACACCGCGTGGTGTCGGGAGTGCCGGTTTCGTACGGCAGACTTGGGGCCTGAAGACCAATGCGAAGGATGGGTATGCCGATCACACGTGGCACCGCGACGCACAGCTCGTCGAACGGCACCGCCGAAGCGATCTTGCTGGAACTGGTCGACGAGGACGGCACGACGATCGGCACCGCTGAGAAGCTCGCCGCGCATGAGCCGCCCGGGATGCTGCACCGGGCGTTCTCCGTGTTCCTGTTCGACGAGCGTGGCCGGTTGCTGTTGCAGCAGCGCGCGCTCGGCAAGTACCACTCCCCCGGCGTCTGGTCCAACACCTGCTGCGGCCACCCCTACCCGGGTGAGGCGCCCTTCGCGGCGGCCGCGCGGCGGACGTACGAGGAGCTCGGGGTCTCTCCCTCGCTGCTCGCCGAGGCGGGCACGGTCCGCTACAACCACCCGGACCCGCACTCCGGTCTGGTGGAGCAGGAGTTCAACCATCTCTTCGTCGGCATGGTCCAGTCGCCGCTGCGGCCGGATCCGGAGGAGGTCGGCTCGACGGCCTTCGTGACCGCCACCGAGCTGACGGAACGGCACGTCGAGGACCCCTTCTCCACGTGGTTCATGACAGTCCTGGACGCGGCCCGCCCGGCGATCAGGGAACTGACGGGGCCAACCGCGGGCTGGTAACCAGTTCGGCGCTGTGGACTGGATCGGTGGCGTGGACTGGTTCGGCGGTGTGAACTAGTTCGGTGGTGCGGACTGGTCCGGCGGTGTGGGTTTGAGCGGCAGGGCGGCCCAGATCACCTTGCCGCCGCTCGCGGTGTGTTCGACGTCGCACACACCGCCCGCCTCCTTCGCGATCTCCGTCACCAGGAGCAGGCCGCGGCCGCCGGTCTGGCCGTGGTCGGCCTCCAGGGCGGTCGGACGGTAGGGATGGTTGTCCTCGACGGAGACCTGCACCCACTCGGCGCCGACGGCGACCTCCACGGCGAGCATCGGGGAGAGCAGCGCCGCATGCCGGACCGCGTTGGTCACCAGCTCGGAGACGATCAGCAGCAGGCCCTGGACGAGGTCGTCCGAGGCGGGCACGCCCTGGCGGCCCAGCAGGTCACGGACGGCGTGCCGCGCCTGCGGCACCGAGGCGTCGACGGCGGGAGCGGTGAACCGCCAGACCCCCTCGTACGGCAGCGGGCCTGGCGGTCTTCCGTCGGCATTCATGTCCCCGCCGCCTTCAGGACGTGGGCCGGGCCCCCGCCCATCGTCGTCCATTGTCCGGTCGCCACCCCTGCGCTCGATTGTCACCACATGTCGAGTGTTGGTAACGCACCGGTGCCTTCCCAAGAGCTGAACAGAAGTCAGCGGGTATCGACGGTTTCTGACCGTCCGCGTATGACACCGTTGGCCGCGAGACTGCTCACTGCCCTTCTTGTGCCGAATTCGGAACTCTTCGGGTTGTACGGGTACGGATAGCATCCGGCGTATGGAGCCGCAGCTGCTGCACAGCGTCGTCGACGGGGTCGCCACCGTCGTGATCCACCATCCGGCGAAGCGCAACGCCATGACCGCCGGCATGTGGGCGGAGCTGCCGCCCCTGCTCGACGCGCTGGCCACCGACCCCGCCGTACGGGCGCTCGTGCTCACCGGTGAGGGCGGGACCTTCTGTGCCGGGGCCGACATCTCGACGCTGCGGGGCTCCGCCGCCGAGGCCCAGGGGCTGGCCGTGCGTGCTGAGGACGCGCTCGCCGCGTTTCCCAAGCCGACGCTCGCCGCGGTGCGCGGCCACTGCGTGGGCGGCGGGTGCCAGCTCGCGGCGGCATGCGATCTGCGGTTCGCGGACGAGGGCGCGCTGTTCGGGATCACTCCGGCGAAGCTGGGGATCGTGTATGCGGCCTCCTCCACGCGGCGGCTGGTGTCGCTGGTGGGGCCCGCCACCGCCAAGTACCTGTTGTTCTCGGGCGAGTTGATCGATACGGAGCGTGCGCTGCGGACCGGTCTGGTGGACGAGGTCCTGCCGGAAGGCGAACTGGACAAGCGAGTGGCGGAGTTCACGCGGGTACTGGCCGCACGTTCGCAGCTGACGCAGGCCGCGGCGAAGGAGTTCGCGGACGGCCGCAGGGACCGGGACGCGTACTGGGCCGAGCAGGCGCGTGGCAGCGGCGACACCGCGGAGGGTGTCACCGCTTTCCTGGAGCGCCGTCAGCCGCGCTTCACGTGGACTACATCAGGCTGAAGCGGCTGTTCGTGCGGAACTCCTCGACGAGATGCGCGGGCGCCTTCTGCGGGGACCCCGCGTCGTAGGGCGGCTGCGGGTCGTACTCCGTCAACAGCTGTACGGACTGGGCGTGTTCGTCGCCCGCGATCCTGCCGACCAGAGTGAGACCCATGTCGATGCCGGAGGAGACCCCGGCCGCGGTGACGTACTTCCCGTCGGTCACGACCCGCTCCCCCGTCGGCTCGGCGCCGTACTGCTTGAGGAAGTCGAGGGTCAGCCAGTGGGAGGTGGCGCGGCGGCCGTCGAGCAGTCCGGCCGCGGCGAGCAGCAGGGAACCGGTGCACACGGAGGTCGTCCAGGTGCTCGTGGCGTCGGTGGCGCGCAGCCAGTCGAGGAGCGTCTCGTTCTCCATCTGCGCGAACTGGCCGGGTCCTCCGGGGACCACGACGATGTCGGGGCTCGGAACCTCGGCGAGGGTCTTGTCGGCGGTGATGGCGAGGGCGCCGGTGTCGGTGCGGACGGGGCCGGTCTGCTCGGCCACGAACACGGTTTCCGCGTCGGGGAGGCGGCCGAGAGTCTCGTACGGGCCGACGGCGTCCAGGGCGGTGAAGCGGTCGAAGAGGACGATGGCGATCTGCATCGGAGTCCTTTCGGGTCGGGGTCGGTCGGTGACTTCAGTGCGTGGACGTGGGCGCGGGCGTGGGCCGGAAGCGGCGGCGGTACTCCGCCGGGGCCGTGCCCAGTGCCTTGACGAAGGCGCGGCGCATCGCCTCCGGAGTGCCGTAGCCGCAGGCGCGGGAGATCTCCTCGATGCCGTCGGCGGTGTCCTCCAGGAGGCGGCGGGCCTGTTCGATGCGGACGCGGTCGACGTACCGGCCCGGGGTCATGCCCGTCTCCGTCTGGAAGGCGCGGGCGAAATGACGCGGGGAGAGGCTGGCGCGGGCTGCGAGCGACTCGACGGTCAGGTCCTCGCCGGGGTGCTCGCTGATCCTCCCCCACTGCCTAAAGGGCGTGGGAGGTGCCCCCAGCTGAACATCGCGGAGCGGTGCGCGCTGAGCGGTCTGGGCGGCGAGCTGGGCGCTGAACTGGGCCTGGTTTCCCGGGCGTCGGAGGAAGACCACCAGGTGACGGGCGATGGTGAGGGCGGTCTTGCGGCCCAGGTCCTCCTCGACGAGCGCGAGGGCGAGGTCGATGCCGGAGGTGACACCGGCGGAGGTGGCCACGTTCCCGTCGCGTACGAAGATGGGGTCCGGGTCGACGTCGATCGCCGGGTGGTCGCGGGCGAGCATGCCGCAGGCCGCCCAGTGGGTCGTCGCCCGCCGGCCGTCCAGGAGGCCCGCCGCGGCGAGCAGGATGGCACCGGTGCAGACGGATACCAGTCGCTCCGCGCGCGGGCCGTGCTCGCGCAGCCAGGCGACGAGGTCCGGGTCCGGGTTCCGGGTGCCCTGGCCGCCCGGGACGAGCAGGGTGTGCGGGGCGGGCGCGTCGGCGAGGGAGTGGTCCGGGACCAGGGTGAGGCCGCTGGAGGTGCGCACGGGGGCGCCGTCCAGGGTGGCCGTGCGGATGCGGTACGTTCCCGGGTGGCCGGTCTCGGCGCCCGCGAAGACCTCCACGGGGCCCGTGACGTCGAGACTCTGGATGTCCTCGAAGAGGACGACAAGAACGGTTCGGGGTGCCATGTCCCGATTCTTGGCGCGCGGTGCGACGGCCGCAATGACGAGCACCCCACCTTTCCTGCCATGACGGTGAACCCTGTCGACGGGGATCGACGTCCCCGGCGTTCCGCTCGTACCGACCAGTCGGTACTCTTCGGGGCCATGACCACTGCTCTGGAGGTGCGCGCCGGGCGGCGCTGCCACAACGTCCTCAATCCGCTTCACTCCGCGCACTACTTCTCGCCGGATCTGGGGCGGGAGCTGGCCGCGATCGGGATCGCCGACCGCAATGCCGCGTATTTCGCGGTGCGGGCCGCGGCCATGGGGGCGGTGGGTGCGGGCGTGGTGACGGCGGCGTTCTACAACTTCCGCCATGAGCTGGTGGCGAAGCACGTGCCCGAGGTGTGGCGGACCGCGTCTCCGGCGGCTGTGCTCGCGGCACGCGCGCGTGCCGTCGACGCGACGCTGCGGCGGCTGCTCGGTGACGAGGTGATCGCGTCCGAGGAGATGGCCGAGGCGGCGGAGCTCGCGCTGCGGGCGGCCGAGGCGTGTGTGCGGACCGCGCGCCCGCTGTACGCGGCGCACGCGGACCTGCCGGTGCCCGACGAACCGCACCTCGCGCTCTGGCACGCGGCCACGCTGCTGCGCGAGCATCGCGGAGACGGCCATCTCACCGTGCTGCTCGGCGCGGAACTCGACCCTCTGGAGGCGCTGGTCAGCCACACCGCGACCGGCAAGGGCATGGCGCCGAAGTGGATCCTCGCCACGCGTGGCTGGACGCGCGAGGACTGGGATGCGGCGGCGGGCCGCCTGCGGGAACGCGGGCTGCTCGACGCCGAGGGCGAGTTGACGGCGGCGGGCATCGACCTGCGCCAGGAGATCGAGTCGCGGACGGACCGCCTCGACCGGGCCCCGTACGAGCACTTGGGCGCGGCGGGCGTCGAGCGCCTCACGGAGCTGGCGACGGGCCTGCTGATGACGGCGCTCGCCGCGGGAGCGTTCCCCGAGGGCATGATCGGCAAGGGCTGAGGGCCCTGGTCCGCTCGGGATTCGGGACCCGGCTGCGAGGTACCCGGACGTCCCCGGCCGTTGACCGACCTGGCCGGGAGATGAAAGGAGGAGCACGTGCTCCGTGCGATTGCAGACGTGTTGCGGCAGATAGGCGCGGCGCTCGCCACAGTGGTGACGCTGCCGTTCCGGGCGCTGGCCCGGCTCTTCGGCGGCGCCTCGCACTCGACGCGCCGCACCGGGCGGGCCCACCGCGTGTGACCGCGGACCGCCATCGGAGCCGGGCACGCCCAGAACGTGTCCGGCTCTCCTCGTGCTCTGATGCCGCCCTGATCCCCCGTTGTCGGTGTCACCTGCCACAATTGCCGCGCAACCTCAGGGAAGAAGGCGGTACGGGATCGTGACGACACCCGGGTCCATCGAAGCAGGGTCCATCGAAGGCAGGATCGCCGAGGAGCTCGGCGTACGGGAGCGGCAGGTCAGGGCTGCCGTGGAGCTGCTCGACGGCGGTTCGACGGTGCCCTTCATCGCCCGCTACCGCAAGGAAGCGACCGAGATGCTCGACGACGCGCAGCTGCGCGCGCTCGAGGAGCGGCTGCGCTATCTGCGGGAGCTGGAGGATCGGCGGACGGCGATCCTCGAGTCGGTGCGCGAGCAGGGCAAGCTCACCGACGAGCTGGAGGCGCGGATCCGCGGCGCCGAGACGAAGGCGCGCCTGGAGGACATCTATCTGCCGTTCAAGCCGAAGCGGCGGACGAAGGCGCAGATCGCGCGTGAGGCGGGTCTGGAACCGCTGGCCGAGGGCCTGCTCGGCGACCCGTCCGTCGACCCCCTGGCGGCCGCGGCCGCGTTCGTCGACGCCGACAAGGGCGTCGCCGACCCGCAGGCGGCTCTCGACGGTGCTCGCGCGATCCTCACCGAGCGGTTCTCGGAGGACGCCGACCTGATCGGCGAGCTGCGCGAGCGCATGTGGGTCCGCGGGCGGCTGGCCGCCAAGGTGCGGGAGGGCAAGGAGGAGGCGGGCGCCAAGTTCGCCGACTACTTCGACTTCGCCGAGCCCTTCACGGACCTGCCCTCGCACCGCATCCTCGCCATGCTGCGCGGCGAGAAGGAGGAGATCCTGGATCTCGTCCTGGAGCCCGAGGAGGCGACGGACGGGCCTTCTTCGTACGAGGGGATCGTCGCGAACCGCTTCGGGATCACCGACCGGGGCAGGCCCGCCGACAAGTGGCTGGCGGACACGGTGCGCTGGGCCTGGCGCACCCGCATCCTCGTGCACCTCGGCATCGATCTGCGGCTGCGGCTGCGGACGGCCGCCGAGGACGAGGCGGTCAACGTCTTCGCGGCGAACCTGCGCGACCTGCTGCTCGCCGCCCCGGCGGGCACGCGCACGACGCTGGGGCTCGATCCCGGGTTCCGTACGGGCGTGAAGGTGGCCGTCGTCGACGCGACCGGCAAGGTCGTCGCCACGGATGTCATCTACCCGCACGTTCCGCAGAACAAGTGGGACGAGGCCATCGCCAAGCTCGCGCGGCTCGCCAAGGAGCACGCGGTCGAGCTGATCGCGATCGGCAACGGCACGGCGTCGCGGGAGACGGACAAGCTCGCCGGTGAACTCATCACCAAGCACCCGGAGTTGAAGCTCACGAAGGTCATGGTGTCCGAGGCCGGCGCCTCCGTGTACTCGGCCTCGGCCTTCGCCTCCCAGGAGCTGCCCGGCATGGACGTGTCGCTGCGCGGCGCCGTCTCCATCGCGCGGCGCCTGCAGGACCCGCTCGCCGAGCTGGTGAAGATCGACCCGAAGTCGATCGGCGTCGGGCAGTACCAGCACGACCTGTCCGAGGTGAAGCTGTCGCGCTCGTTGGACGCGGTGGTCGAGGACTGTGTGAACGGCGTCGGGGTGGACGTGAACACGGCGTCCACGCCACTGCTCTCCCGGGTCTCCGGCATCACCTCCGGGCTCGCCGAGAACATCGTGGCGCACCGCGACGCGAACGGCCCGTTCAAGTCGCGCTCGGAGCTGAAGAGCGTGGCGCGGCTGGGTCCGAAGGCGTACGAGCAGTGCGCGGGCTTCCTGCGGATTCGCGGGGGTGCCGACCCGCTGGACGCGTCCAGCGTGCACCCGGAGGCGTATCCCGTGGTGCGGCGGATGGTGAAGACGGCGGGCAGTGAGGTCGCCTCGCTGGTCGGAAACACGAGTGTGCTGCGCTCGCTGAAGCCGACCGACTTCGTGGACGAGACGTTCGGTCTGCCGACCGTCACGGACATCCTGAAGGAGCTGGAGAAGCCGGGGCGTGACCCGCGGCCCGCTTTCAAGACGGCGACCTTCAAGGAGGGCGTGGAGAAGATCTCCGACCTCTCCTCCGGGATGGTGCTGGAAGGGGTCGTCACGAACGTGGCCGCCTTCGGTGCCTTCGTGGACGTCGGCGTCCACCAGGACGGGCTCGTGCACGTCTCCGCGATGTCCAAGACGTTCGTCAAGGATCCGCGGGATGTGGTGAAGCCCGGAGACATCGTCAAGGTGAAGGTGCTGGACGTCGACATTCCGCGGAAGCGGATCTCGCTGACGCTGCGGCTGGATGACGAGGCTGCTCCGCAGGGGCCGCAGGGTGGGGGGCGGCCCCAGCGTGAGCGTGGGGGGCGTCCGCCGCAGCAGCGGGGGCAGCAGCAGCGGCAGGGCCGCGGTGGCGGTGGCGGTGGGGCGCGTCAGGCGTCGCCGCCTGGGAACAGTGCGATGGCGGATGCGTTGCGGCGTGCCGGGC
>NZ_JAAKZY010000063.1 GCF_011045015.1 Streptomyces scabichelini
CGCCCCTTCCCGAAACTGGGGGCGCAGCCCCCAGTTTCGGGAAGGGGCGGGCTTGGGGAAAAGAAACGCCCGTCACCCCAACGGATCCGGCGCGGCCACGATCCCGTACTCGGCCAACTTCGCCTTACCCCCGTCAGGAGCCGTAAGCACCAGCGGCCCCCCCTCCGTCAAGGCCACCGAGTGCTCCCAGTGGGACGACCACGTGCCATCGGTCGTGATGACGGTCCAGTCGTCAGAGAGAACCTCGGTCTTCGCCGTCCCCAAGGACACCATCGGCTCGATGGCGAGGCAGAAGCCGGGCACCAGCTTCGGCCCCTTCCCCCGCCGCCGCTCGACGTAGTTCAGCAGATGCGGATCCATGTGCATCTCCGTACCGATGCCATGACCGCCGTAGTCCTCGATGATCCCGTACCGGCCGCCGCCAGGCTTGGGCTGCCGCCGGATGTACGTCTCGATCGCACGCGAGACATCGACGAGCCGATTGCCCGCCTTCATCGCCGCGATCCCCGCCCACATCGACTCCTCGGTCACCCGCGAGAGCTCGACGAGCTCCGGAGCATGACCGCTCCCCACGAACGCCGTGTAGGCCGCGTCCCCGTGCCACCCGTCCACGATCGCGCCCGCGTCGATGGAGATGATGTCGCCGTCCTTGAGGACGACGTCGTCGCTCGGGATGCCATGGACGACGACCTCGTTCGCGGAGGTGCAGATCGTCGCGGGAAAGCCCCCGTACCCCAGGAAGTTCGACTTCGCCCCGTGCTCGTCCAGCACCTTGCGGGCGACCTCGTCCAGATCCCTGGTCGTGGCCCCGGGCACCGCCGCTTCACGCGTCGCCTTGTGGATGGCGGCGACGACAAGGCCCGCCTCACGCATCTTGGCGATCTGCTCGGGGGTCTTGATCTGCACCATGGGGCTGTCGCCTCTCCGCTTCCCGTACAACGTCTTGGCTCAAGTCTGCCGCAACCGTCAATTGAGCAACCACAGCGGCGAATCACCACGTCCGCGAGAGCGGCGGCGGTTCAGCCGCAAAAAGGGGCCGCGGCACCCTCACGGGCACCGCGGCCGAACAAGCAGGACGAGCAGGACGACTACGCGCTCGCGTCGCCCACAGAGGCCTGATCGTCCTCACGCTTGAGCGCGTCCATCGCCCGCTTGGTGACCTCGTCCACCTTGCCGAGCGCCGAGATCGTCACGACCAGGCCCTGCGCCCGGTAGTAGTCGATGATCGGCTCCGTCTGCGTGTGGTAGACCTCGAGCCTCCTGCGGACGGTCTCCTCGGAGTCGTCGTCCCGCTGGTACAGCTCACCGCCGCAGACGTCACAGACGCCTTCCTTCTTCGGCGGGCTGTACACCACGTGGAAGACGTGGCTCGAGTCCCTGCGGCAGATGCGGCGGCCGGCGATGCGCTTGACCACCTCGTCCTCGGGGACCTCCAGGTCCAGCACCGCGTCCAGCTCCACCCCGTCGGCCTTCAGCGCCTGGTCCAGCGCCTCGGCCTGCGAGACGTTGCGCGGAAAGCCGTCGAGCAGGAAGCCGTTCACGGCGTCGGGCTGCTCCATGCGGTCCCGCGCCATCCCGATGGTGACCTCGTCCGGTACCAGGTTCCCCGCGTCCATGAAGGACTTGGCGAGTTTCCCGAGCTCCGTCTGCTGATTGATGTTGGAGCGGAAGAGGTCGCCCGTTGAGATGTGCGGGATCGACAGGTTCTTGGCGAGAAACGCGGCCTGCGTTCCCTTGCCTGCACCAGGCGGCCCAACGAGGACGATTCGCATCAGCGGAGGAACCCTTCGTAATTGCGCTGCTGGAGCTGGCTCTCAATCTGCTTCACGGTCTCCAGACCGACACCCACGATGATGAGGATGCTGGTGCCACCGAACGGGAAGTTCTGGTTTGCCCCGAAACCAACCAACGCCATCGTCGGTACGAGAGCGATGAGCCCCAGGTACAGCGAACCCGGCCAGGTGATCCGGTTGAGTACGTATCCCAGGTACTCAGCGGTTGGCCGGCCAGCCCGGATGCCCGGGATGAAGCCACCATACTTCTTCATGTTGTCCGCGACTTCCTCGGGGTTGAACGAGATGGCCACGTAGAAGAAGGCGAAGAACACGATCAGTACGAAGTACGTGGTGATGTAAATCGGATGGTCACCCTTGGTGAGATTCTGCTCGATCCAGGTCTTCCATCCGGAGTTCCCACCGGAGAACTGTGCGATCAGTGCCGGGATATACAGCAGCGACGAGGCAAAGATCACAGGGATGATGCCCGCCTGGTTGACCTTCAGCGGGATGTAGGTCGACGTACCGCCGTAGGACCGGCGGCCGATCATCCGCTTCGCGTACTGGACCGGGATGCGGCGCTGAGCCTGCTCGACGAAGACGACCAGGCCGACCATGACCAGGCCGACCGCGATCACGGTGCCGAACTCGATCCAGCCGCCCGCGAGGTCGCCCTGCGTCTTGATGGCCCACAGCGCGGACGGGAAGGTGGCGGCGATCGAGATGAACATCAGGATCGACATGCCGTTGCCGATGCCGCGGTCGGTGATGAGCTCACCGAGCCACATGACGGTGGCCGTACCGGCGGTCATGGTGATGACCATCGTGATCGTCACGAAGACCGACTGGTCGGGCACGATCTCGGTGGCGACGGGGCAGCCCTGGAACAGCGCACCCGTACGGGCGGTGGCCACCAGGCCGGTGCCCTGGAGGATGGCCAGCGCCACCGTGAGGTAACGGGTGTACTGCGTGATCTTCGCCGTACCGGACTGGCCCTCCTTCTTCAGGGCTTCCAGGCGCGGGATCACCACGGTCAGCAGCTGCAGAATGATGCTCGCCGTGATGTACGGCATGATGCCGAGCGCGAAGATCGTGATCTGCAGCAGCGCGCCACCACTGAACATGTTGACCAGGCCGAACAGGCCCTGGTTCGCATTCGCGTTGTCGATACAGGTCTGGACGTTCCCGTAGTCCACGCCCGGGATCGGGATGTGCGTACCGACCCGGTAGATCACGATGATGCCGAGCGTGAAGAGCAGCTTCTTGCGCAGGTCGGGCGTCTTGAACGCCCGGGCGAACGCGGTGAGCACGGTGCCTCCTGCGACCCCCGCGCAACTGCGTCAGAGGTGACGGTCTTGAGGTTCGACGAGTAACGGACAGCTAACTAACAGTCAAAAGCCGCCTGAAGTTCCCACTGGGCACACCAGGCGAAAATGAGCAGTGCTGGCCACCATACCGGCGACACAGCTTTCCTTGGAACGACCGACCGGGGATGCCCCATTTGTGGGGCATCCCCGGTCGGGTGCGCTCAAGTCATCGAGGCGCCTGTGGTGTTCAGACGAGCTCGGTGACGGTGCCGCCGGCGGCGGTGATCTTCTCCTTGGCGGAGCCGGAGACGGCGTCGACCGTCACCTGCAGCGCAACGGAGATCTCGCCCTGGCCGAGGACCTTGACAAGGCTGTTCTTGCGAACGGCGCCCTTGGCGACCAGATCGGCCACCGTGACTTCGCCGCCCTCGGGGTAGAGCGCGGCCAGCTTGTCGAGGTTCACGACCTGGTACTCGGTCTTGAACGGGTTCTTGAAGCCCTTCAGCTTCGGGAGCCGCATGTGGAGGGGCATCTGCCCACCCTCGAAGCGCTCCGGAACCTGGTAGCGGGCCTTCGTGCCCTTGGTGCCACGACCGGCCGTCTTACCCTTCGAGGCCTCACCACGACCGACACGGGTCTTGGCGGTCTTGGCGCCCGGGGCAGGACGGAGGTTGTGGATCTTGAGCGGGTTCTGCTCCGCCATGATCAGTCGACCTCCTCGACCGTCACGAGGTGGCGGACGGTGTGCACCATGCCGCGGAACTCGGGGCGGTCCTCCTTGACGACCACGTCGTTGATCCTCTTCAGACCAAGCGAACGCAGGGTGTCACGGTGGTTCTGCTTGCTGCCGATGTACGACTTCGTCTGCGTGATCTTGAGCTGAGCCATTACGACGCACCAGCCCCGGCACGCGCACGCAGCAGAGCCGCGGGAGCGACGTCCTCGAGGGGCAGACCGCGGCGGGCCGCGATCTCCTCGGGACGCTGCAGACCCTTCAGGGCCTCCACGGTCGCGTGCACGATGTTGATCGCGTTCGACGAGCCGAGCGACTTCGACAGGATGTCGTGAACGCCGGCGCACTCGAGCACGGCACGCACCGGGCCACCGGCGATAACGCCGGTACCGGGGGACGCCGGCTTGAGCAGGACGACGCCCGCCGCCTTCTCACCCGTGATCGGGTGCGGGATGGTGCCCTGGATACGCGGGACCTTGAAGAAGTGCTTCTTGGCCTCCTCAACACCCTTGGCGATGGCGGCCGGCACCTCCTTGGCCTTGCCGTATCCGACACCCACGGTGCCGTCACCGTCGCCCACCACGACCAGCGCGGTGAAGCTGAAGCGACGACCACCCTTGACTACCTTGGCGACGCGGTTGATCGCGACGACGCGCTCAACGTACGCGGTCTTCTCGGCGGCAGCAGCGCCGCCGTCACGGCCCTTCCGGTCCCGCCGCTCGCCGCCACCGGCACCGCTTCCGCGGCGCTGGGGTCCAGCCATTGGAATTACCTCTCTCTGTTTCCGCTAGCTACGGAACCGACTCAGAACTTGAGTCCGGCCTCGCGGGCGGCGTCCGCCAGGGCGGCGATGCGCCCGGCGTACTGGTTGCCACCACGGTCGAACACGACGACCTCGACGCCCGCGGCCTTGGCGCGCTCGGCGACCAGGGCGCCGACCTGCTTGGCCTGCGCGGACTTGTCGCCCTCGTTGCCGCGGATCGAGGTGTCCAGGGTGGACGCCGACGCAAGGGTGTGACCCTTGAGGTCGTCGATCACCTGGGCCACGATGTGGCGGTTCGAGCGCGTCACGACCAGGCGGGGACGCTCAGCCGTACCCGAGACCTTCTTACGGATCCGGATGTGACGCCGCTTGATGGCAGCGCGCTTGTAGGCGTCGCCCTTGGCGATCTTCTGCCCGTATGCCATGGCTTACTTACCCGCCTTTCCGACCTTGCGGCGGATGACTTCGCCCTCGTACTTGACACCCTTGGCCTTGTACGGGTCGGGCTTGCGCAGCTTGCGGATGTTGGCCGCAACCTCGCCGACCTTCTGCTTGTCGATGCCCTCGACCGAGAACCGCGTCGGGTTCTCGACCTTGAAGGTGATGCCCTCGGGGGCCTCGACCAGGATCGGGTGGCTGTAGCCGAGCGAGAACTCCAGGTTGGAACCCTTGGCCAGGACTCGGTAACCGACACCGCTGATTTCGAGCTTCTTCACGTAACCCGTGGTCACGCCGGTGATCATGTTCGCCACCAGCGTGCGGGACAGGCCGTGCAGGGCCTTGTTCTGACGCTCGTCGTTCGGGCGGGTGACATTGAGAATGCCGTCCTCGCCCTTAGCGATCTCGATCGGCGCCGCGACGGTGTGGGAGAGGGTGCCCTTGGGGCCCTTCACCTGGACCGTACGGCCATCGATGGTGACGTCCACGCCGGCGGGAACCGTGATGGGGAGCTTGCCAATGCGCGACATAGCTGTTTCCTCCGTTCCCTTCCGCTACCAGACGTAGGCGAGGACTTCTCCGCCTACGCCCTTCTTGCCGGCCTGCTTGTCGGTGAGGAGCCCGTGGGACGTGGAGATGATCGCCACGCCCAGGCCGCCGAGCACCTTCGGCAGGTTGGTGGACTTCGCGTACACCCGGAGACCGGGCTTG
The DNA here is from genome assembly GCF_011045015.1 of Streptomyces scabichelini. GTDB lineage: Bacteria > Actinomycetota > Actinomycetes > Streptomycetales > Streptomycetaceae > Streptomyces > Streptomyces scabichelini. The sequence goes on from NZ_JAAKZY010000063.1 coordinate 5,728, forward strand.
GAGATCCGCTTGATGCCCGCGATGGAGCGCTCACGGTTCGGGCCGAACTTCAGCTCGAGGACGAGGTTCTTGCCGACCTCGGCGTCCTCGGTCTTCCAGCCCGTGATGAAGCCCTCCTGCTGGAGGATCTCCGCGATGTGCGACTTGATCTTGCTGTGCGGCATCGCCACGGAGTCGTGGTACGCCGAGTTCGCGTTACGCAGACGCGTCAGCATGTCTGCGATCGGATCAGTCATGGTCATGAATTGGCCTTCGGCCTCTCTCGCCGGGGTTTCCTGGTGCGCCATCCCTCTCCCCGATCCGAGACGGGACGGGTGCGGCGCGGTGGACCTACGGCGTAGTAAGTCGTTTGGGCGTCCAGGCGCCCAACCCCCCAAGCCTAAGCCATGGAGGGGTGGGCACCTGACCGAGCCCTTTACTTACCGAGAGCCCTGAGAATCCCTTATTTAGGGGATTACCAGGAGCTCTTGGTCACGCCCGGCAGCTCGCCACGGTGAGCCATCTCACGAAGGCACACGCGGCACAGGCCGAACTTGCGGTACACGGAGTGCGGACGGCCGCAGCGCTGGCAGCGCGTGTAGCCACGTACACCGAACTTGGGCTTACGAGCAGCCTTGGCAATCAGAGCCTTCTTCGCCATCTCGCTTACGCCTCCTTGAAGGGGAAGCCGAGGTGACGGAGGAGCGCGCGGCCCTCAGCGTCGTTGGTCGCCGTGGTGACCACGGTGATGTCCATACCCCGGACGCGGTCGATCTTGTCCTGGTCGATCTCGTGGAACATGACCTGCTCCGTGAGACCGAAGGTGTAGTTGCCACGGCCGTCGAACTGCTTGGGGGACAGACCACGGAAGTCGCGGATGCGCGGCAGCGCGAGCGACAGGGTGCGGTCCAGGAACTCCCACATGCGGTCGCCACGGAGCGTGACGTGGGCACCGATCGGCTGGCCCTCGCGCAGCTTGAACTGCGCGATGGACTTGCGGGCCTTGGTGACGGCCGGCTTCTGACCGGTGATCGTGGTGAGGTCGCGGATGGCGCCCTCGATCAGCTTGGAGTCGCGGGCGGCGTCGCCCACACCCATGTTGACCACGATCTTGACGAGGCCGGGGATCTGCATGACGTTCTCGTACTTGAACTCGTCACGCAGCTTGCCCGCGATCTCCTCGCGGTACTTCTGCTTCAGACGCGGGGCGGTGGTGGTAGTCATCAGATGTCCTCACCCGTCCGCTTGGCAACGCGGATCTTGTTGCCTTCGTCATCGAAGCGGTAACCGACGCGGGTCACGACCTTGTTGCCGTCCTTCTCCACGACCAGCTGGACGTTGGAGACGTGGATCGGCGCCTCGGTGGTGACGATGCCGCCGGCCTGCGAACCGCGAGCCGTCGGACCTGCCTTGGTGTGCTTCTTGACCCGGTTGACACCCTCGACCAGGACGCGCTCGTCGCGCGGGTAAGCGGCAATGACCTTGCCCTGCTTGCCCTTGTCCTTACCGGTGATGACCTGGACCAGGTCGCCCTTCTTGATCTTCATGCTTACAGCACCTCCGGCGCGAGGGAGATGATCTTCATGAACTTCTTCTCGCGCAGCTCACGACCCACGGGGCCGAAGATACGGGTGCCGCGAGGGTCGCCGTCGTTCTTCAGAATGACGGCGGCGTTCTCGTCGAAGCGGATGTACGAGCCGTCCGGACGGCGGCGCTCCTTGACGGTGCGAACGATGACCGCCTTGATGACGTCACCCTTCTTCACGTTGCCGCCGGGGATCGCGTCCTTGACGGTGGCGACGATGACGTCACCGATGCCCGCGTAGCGGCGACCGGAGCCACCGAGCACACGGATGCAAAGGATTTCCTTCGCACCAGTGTTGTCGGCGACACGCAGCCGCGACTCCTGCTGGATCACGTCTATCTCCTGATCGTCTGCCGGTTCCCGCAGTGACCTTTCGGGTCAACCTGCGAGCCTGGCGGAACCGTCCTGCGGGTTGCTCCCGCAGGAATTACTTGTGCCTCTGGAGGCGAAAACCCTCGCTGGGGCTCGGCCCCGGGGGGCCTGGGGCAGTGCCCCAGCCGGTCCGGCCGCAGGCCGTCCGGCCGGGCTCCGCGAGTCGCCTCGCGAGCCGTCGGCCGGCCTGGCGCCGGGGCCGATCCGGGCCGGTGGCCGGAGCAGCGCCCTTCGCGGAGGCCGCGGGGCCTTTGTCCCGCAGGCCCGAGGGCCCGGGGGCAGTGGCCCCGTGGGTCCGGTCGCGGGCCGGTCGGGCTTCGCGAGGTGACTCGCGGAGCCCGGTGCCGGGCCTGCGCCGGATCCCTTGCCGGGGCCTTCGCCCACCCGGCCCGGGGGCCTGGGGGCGGAGCCCCCAGCGGGGGTCAGCGGGGGCGGAACCCCCGCTTGATTACTTCGCCTTCTCGAGGATCTCGACGACGCGCCAGCGCTTCGTCGCGGAGAGCGGACGGGTCTCCATGAGGAGGACCCGGTCACCGATACCCGCGGCGTTCTGCTCGTCGTGCGCCTTGAGCTTGTTCGTACGGCGGATGACCTTGCCGTACAGCGCGTGCTTGACGCGGTCCTCGACGGCGACGACGACGGTCTTGTCCATCTTGTCGCTGACGACGAGACCCTCACGGGTCTTGCGGAAGCCGCGCGCGGCCTTCGTCTCTTCAGTCACGTTGCTCTCGCTCATCAGGCGCTCTCCACCGTTTCGATGCCCAGCTCGCGCTCACGCATCAGGGTGTAGATCCGCGCGATGTCCTTACGGACCGCCTTCAGACGGCCGTGGTTCTCGAGCTGACCGGTCGCCGCCTGGAAGCGGAGGTTGAACAGCTCTTCCTTGGCCTCGCGAAGCTTCGCAAGAAGCTCCTCGTCGCCCAGTTCGCGCAGCTCGGACGCCTTGGTACCGGCCGACATCACGCTTCACCTGCCTCGCGCCGCACAATGCGGCACTTCATCGGAAGCTTGTGAGCAGCGCGGGTAAGCGCCTCACGCGCAATCTTCTCGTTCGGGTAGGACAGCTCGAACATCACCCGACCGGGCTTGACGTTCGCGATCCACCACTCCGGGGAGCCCTTACCGGAACCCATGCGGGTCTCGGCGGGCTTCTTCGTGAGGGGACGGTCCGGGTAGATGTTGATCCAGACCTTGCCGCCACGCTTGATGTGGCGGGTCATCGCGATACGAGCAGCCTCGATCTGACGGTTCGTCACGTACGCCGGGGTCAGCGCCTGGATGCCGTACTCGCCGAACGCGACCTCAGTACCACCCTTGGCCATACCACTGCGCTTGGGGTGGTGCTGCTTACGGTGCTTGACCCTACGGGGGATCAGCATGTCGGTCAGCTCTCCTTTCCGGCAGCGCTGGGCTCGGCAGCCGCGGCGGCGGGAGCCTCGGCCTTGGGGGCCTCGGCAGCCGCCGGAGCGGACTGCTGCGGCTTGCGGCCGCGACCGCCACGCTCGCCACCACGGCCACCACGGGCCGGGCGGTCGGCGCCGCCACCGCGGGCCGGGCGGTTACCCGCACGGGCGGCAGCGTTCTCGGCGCGGACCTCGGCGATGTTCTTGACGTCGCCCTTGTAGATCCAGACCTTCACACCGATGCGGCCGAAGGTCGTCTTGGCCTCGAAGAAGCCGTAGTCGACGTTCGCGCGGAGCGTGTGCAGGGGCACGCGGCCCTCGCGGTAGAACTCCGAGCGGGACATCTCGGCGCCGCCGAGACGGCCACCACACTGGATCTTGATGCCCTTGGCGCCCGCCTTCATCGCCGACTGCATGCTCTTACGCATGGCGCGGCGGAAGGAGACACGCGAGGACAGCTGCTCGGCAACGGCCTGCGCGACCAGCTGAGCGTCCGTCTCGGGGTTCTTGACCTCGAGGATGTTCAGCTGGACCTGCTTGCCCGTGAGCTTCTCGAGGTCGCCGCGGATGCGGTCGGCCTCGGCGCCACGGCGGCCGATGACGATGCCCGGACGCGCGGTGTGGATGTCCACCCGCACACGGTCACGGGTGCGCTCGATCTCCACCTTCGAGATACCGGCGCGCTCCATGCCGGACGTCATCATCCGACGGATGGCGACGTCTTCCTTGACGTAGTCCTTGTACAGCTTGTCGGCGTACCAACGCGACTTGAAGTCGGTCGTGACACCGAGCCGGAACCCATGCGGGTTTACCTTCTGGCCCATTACCGGGTTCCTTCCTTGCTGCTGACGACCACGGTGATGTGGCTGGTCCGCTTGCGGATCCGGTAGGCACGGCCCTGGGCGCGCGGACGGAACCGCTTCAGGGTCGGGCCCTCGTCGACGTACGCCTCGGAGATGAAAAGGCTGTCGGCGTCGGTGTGGTCGTAGTTGTGCGCGGCGTTGGCGATGGCGCTGTCCAGCACCTTGCCGACCGGCACGCTCGCGGCCTGCGGGGCGAAACGCAGGACCGCCTGAGCCTCCGTGGCGGCCATGCCACGGATGAGGTCCACCACGCGGCGGGCCTTCATGGGCGTGACGCGGATGTACCGCGCCTGGGCCCTGGCTTCCATGGTTGTCCCTTCGGTGTTAGTCATAGTCGATTCCACCCCGCCTAGCGGCGCTTCGACTTCCGGTCGTCCTTGACGTGACCCCGGAAGGTGCGCGTCGGCGAGAACTCGCCGAGCTTGTGGCCGACCATCGACTCGGTGACGAACACCGGGATGTGGGTCTTGCCGTTGTGCACCGCGATCGTGTGGCCCAGCATGGCCGGGACGATCATCGAGCGGCGGGACCAGGTCTTGATGACGTTCTTGGAGCCGGATTCGTTCTGTACGTCCACCTTCTTGATCAGGTGGTCGTCGACGAAGGGCCCCTTCTTGAGACTGCGCGGCATCTAAACCCGCTCCTAGCGCTTCTTGTTCGTCTTGCGGCGGCGGACGATGTACTTGTTCGAAGCCTTCTTCGGCGAACGAGTACGACCTTCCTTCTGACCCCACGGGGAGACCGGGTGGCGACCACCGGAGGTCTTGCCCTCACCACCACCGTGCGGGTGGTCAACCGGGTTCATCGCCACACCGCGAACGGTCGGGCGGACGCCCAGCCAGCGCTTGCGGCCGGCCTTGCCCCAGTTGATGTTGCTCTGCTCGGCGTTGCCGACCTCGCCGACGGTGGCGCGGCAGCGCACGTCGACCAGGCGGATCTCACCGGACGGCATGCGGAGGTGGGCCATCTGGCCCTCCTTCGCGAGAAGCTGCACGGAGGCACCGGCGGAGCGGGCGAACTTGGCGCCGCCACCCGGACGGAGCTCGATCGCGTGGATCGTGGTACCGACCGGGATGTTGCGGAGCGCCAGGTTGTTGCCCGGCTTGATGTCGGCCCCGGGACCGTTCTCCACCCGGTCGCCCTGCTGCAGGTTGCGCGGGGCGAGGATGTAGCGCTTCTCGCCGTCCGCGTAGTGCAGCAGCGCGATGCGCGCGGTGCGGTTGGGGTCGTACTCGATGTGCGCGACCTTCGCCGGCACGCCGTCCTTGTCATGGCGACGGAAGTCGATGACGCGGTAGGCGCGCTTGTGTCCGCCACCTTGGTGGCGAACGGTCACACGACCGGAATTGTTACGGCCGCCCTTGCTGTGCAGCGGGCGGACCAGCGACTTCTCCGGCGTGGACCGCGTGACCTCGACGAAGTCGGCGACGCTGGAGCCACGGCGGCCCGGCGTAGTCGGCTTGTACTTGCGGATTCCCATTTCTCAGTCCTCGTCCGATATCGGACCAGGGCACTCCGTTAGGAGGCCTGGCCGAAGATGTCGATACGGTCGCCCTCTGCAAGGGTCACGATCGCGCGCTTGGTGTCGGCACGCTTGCCGAAACCAGTGCGGGTCCGCTTGCGCTTGCCCTGGCGGTTGATCGTGTTGACCCCGGTGACCTTGACCGAGAAGACCGCCTGGACGGCCTCCTTGATCTGGGTCTTGTTGGCGCGCGGGTCGACGACGAACGTGTACTTGTTCTCGTCGAGGAGCGCGTAGCTCTTCTCGGAGACGACCGGCTTGATCAGTACGTCACGGGGGTCCGTGTACGACTTGCTCAGCGGGGTCTCGACGGTGTTCTTGCCCTCGGTGGCGTGGCGACGCGCCTTGGCGACGCGCGCTTCCTTGGCCTTCTTCGCGGCCTTCGAGGCGATGGAGGGGTGACGGATAGCCATCAGACCTCGCTCCCTTCAGTGTCGGTGTTCCGCTCCGCAGAGGGCGCGCCGGACACGAAGGACTCGAAGGCGGCCTGGGTGAAGACCACGTCGTCCGAGACGAGAACGTCGTACGTGTTCAGCTGGCCCGGCTCCAGGATGTGCACCTGGGGCAGGTTGCGGGCGGACAGCAGCGAAGCCTCGTCCGCGCGGTCGATCACCAGGAGCACGTTCTTGCGCTCCGAGATCTTGCCGAGCAGCGACTTGGCGGCCTTGGTGGAGATCTCGCTCTCGACCACGCCGGTGACGACGTGGATGCGGTTGTTGCGGGCCCGGTCGGTGAGGGCGTGGCGCAGGGCCGCGGCCTTCATCTTCTTCGGGGTCCGCTGCGAGTAGTCACGCGGCACGGGACCGTGCACGACGCCACCACCGGCGAACTGCGGAGCGCGGGTCGAGCCCTGGCGCGCGCGGCCGGTGCCCTTCTGGCGGTACGGCTTCTTGCCGCCACCGCGAACCTCGCCGCGTGTCTTGGTCTTGTGCGTGCCCTGACGGGCAGCGGCCAGCTGTGCGACGACGACCTGGTGGATCAGCGGAATGCTGACCTTCTCGACGGCGAAGATCTCCGCGGGGAGCTCGACCGTCCCGGTCTTGTCGCCTGCCGGCGAAAGGATGTCAATGGTGCTCATCGGTTACCTCAGGCCCCCTTGGCCGCGGTACGGACCAGGACGAGGCCGCCGTTCGGACCAGGAACCGCGCCCTTGATGAGCAGCAGACCCTTCTCCGCGTCAACGGCGTGGACGGTCAGGTTCTGGGTGGTGACCCGCTCGTTGCCCATACGGCCCGCCATGCGGAGGCCCTTGAACACACGGCCCGGGGTGGCGCAGCCACCGATGGAGCCGGGAGAGCGGTGCTTGCGCTGGGTACCGTGGCCGGCGCCGAGGCCACCGAAGTTGTGGCGCTTCATGACACCGGCGAAGCCCTTGCCCTTGCTCTTGCCGGTGACGTCGACCTTGACGCCGGACTCGAAGACCTCGGCGGTGATCTCCTGGCCGAGCGTGTACTCGCTCGCGTCAGAAGTCCGGATCTCGACGAGGTGGCGGCGGGGGGTGACGTCGGCCTTGGCGAAGTGGCCCTTGAGGGGCTTGTTCACCTTGCGCGGGTCGATCTCGCCGAAGGCGATCTGCACCGACTCGTAGCCATCGATGTCGTTCTTACGGACCTGGGTCACGACGTTCGGTCCGGCCTTGACGACGGTGACGGGAACAACACGGTTGTTCTCGTCCCACACCTGCGTCATGCCGAGCTTCTCGCCCAGGATGCCCTTGATCTGCTTAGCCATCTTCAGATCACCGGCCTCAGAGCTTGATCTCGATGTCGACACCGGCCGGGAGGTCGAGTCGCATCAGGGAGTCAACGGTCTTGGGGGTCGGGTCGAGGATGTCGATCAGGCGCTTGTGCGTGCGCATCTCGAAGTGCTCGCGCGAGTCCTTGTACTTGTGCGGCGACTTGATGACGCAGTACACGTTCTTCTCAGTGGGCAGCGGCACCGGGCCCGCGACCGACGCACCAGTACGCGTCACCGTCTCGACGATCTTCTTCGCCGACGAATCGATGACCTCGTGGTCGTAAGCCTTGAGCCGGATGCGGATCTTCTGTCCCGCCATGGCTACTCCGTAGTCCTGTCTCTCGTAAACGCTCTGGCGACTCGGAAGGTCCGCGTCTTCATCCTCCGACCCACGCGGTCGGGCGTGTCGCTCCCTCGCTGACACGGGTATCCGTAGCCGGATTCCCTTCCAGGGGGTGCGATCATCGACCGCGGAACCGAGGGTGAGACACCCACCGGGCGCCTGGCCGGTACCCCGCTGACACTTCCCGGAAGATTCCCGTACGTCCGCCCCAGCGCTGCCCTGAGGGACAGTTAAGGCGACGAGTACTGTGGGACTCGCTTCCGGTCCTCCCGGCGGGAGGCGCGCAGCATCGGCACTCAACCGAGCAACCCGGACAGTCTGCCATACGGGGCGCTGCGCTGGCCAATCGAGCCGAGGATCGTACCCCGCGGGTGACGCAGGTCAAACCTGGGACCGTCTGAGCCCCTGCATGAGGACTGATCATCCTGATGGGTGATTCCACGGTGGCTTCGTACCATCCGGCGGCGCGACGAGGCACATCCTGGCTTCCGCCTCCCCCTCTGGGAGCGCGAAGGGCACACCGGAAAAGGGCCGAGCCCCGCACGACAAGAACGGGCGGGGCCGGGTGCGCGCGTTCGCGCTGGGCAGCCAGGTGCGCTGGACGAGCGTCAGCGAGGCTGCGGAAGGCGGAGGGCAGCTGGTGATCGAGGCCGACCGGCACACGATGGACGAGTTCGACATCGGCGATCCGGAGCCGACCGCCGATCCCACCGGAACCACCCGCATCGCCGCCGCGCTGCGCGAACTCGAAGCCCACGGCTACGTCCGCCGCACCCGCGAACGAGTCCCGGACGGCCGGATCGTCACTCGCACGGTCTCCTGCAACCAGCCGACGTGATGGTGATCGCGATGGAGGACATGGAGGGCGACGGAGCCTTCGACCCTCGTACGCTCATCGCCGCCATCGAAGTCGTGTCTACGTGATCTTCGACCCGCGCTCAGGAGAGGGCGCCGTTCTCTCCGATATCCACTCGACCCCGAGCGGCCCGCGTTACGCCACCCGCAAGGACTTCGTGTACGGCGAGGACGTCACCATCGCCAAGTGGACGATCTCGACCGCCGGCCTTCCGCGCTACCCGGGCAGGGACGGCGGACAACCCGCGCACTGACGTTCCGCGGTGCTGCCTGCTATCCCTTGCGCCCCATGTGCCCCATGAATCAGCGGCCCGAGCGCAGCCCTTCCCGTACCGCCCCGTACGCCCGCTTGGCCCCGAACTCCTCATCCATCAGCGTCGCCGCCCCCTCCCCCGCAAAAACCCCGGGCACCCACGAGTACTTGTCCGTGAACCCCCACACCGTGAAGGACTTGCAGCTGCGCGTGCCGAGGCAGGCGTCCAGCAGCCCCCGGAAGTACGTTGCCTGCGTCGCGAGCTTCGACGAGTCCGTCGGCAGGATCATCCGTACGTCCACCTCCGTGAAGGCCGTCTGCATGCCGAGCCCGGCGAAGCGCGCGAGGTTCTCCGGCACATCGCCCGGGAAGCCGTACTGGATCGCCAAGTGCCCTTGGATGCCGAAGCCCTGCACCGGTACGCCCTCGGCACGCAGCCGCTTCGCCAGCTCGTAGTACGCCGTCGACTTCGCGTTGACGCCCTCCACGTTGTAGTCGTTCAGGAAGAGCTTCGCCTTCGGGTCGGCCGCGTGGGCCCAGCGGAAGGCATCCGCGATGTACGACGGACCGAGCTCGCGCAGCCAGAGCGAGTCCCGCAGCGAACCGTCCTCCTCGAAGACCTCGTTCACCACGTCCCACTGCTGGATCTTGCCCTTGTAGCGCTTGACCTCGGTGGTGATGTGGTTCCGCAGGATGCCCCGCAGTTCCGCCGCGTCGATCGAACCGTCCGCCACCCCCGAGGTCAGCCAGCCCGGCAGCTGGCTGTGCCAGACCAGCGTGTGGCCGCGTACGACCTGGCCGTGGGCTCGCGCGGAGCGGACCAGGGCGTCCGCGCCCGACCAGTGGTACGTACCGCGCGTCGGCTCGACCACCTCCCACTTCATGACGTTCTCGGCGGTGACCGAGTTGAACTCGCGTCCGGTCGTCCGCCGATACGTCGTGTCGTCGGCCAGCGCCGCCATGTCCACGGCCGTCCCGATGCGCAGGTCGGCACGGTCGGCGAGCACACGGAGTGGCACCTGTTGTGCCTGCGGCACCCGCGGCACCCGCGGCACCCGCGGTGCCTCGTGCGCCGAGGCCGTCTGTACGCCCATGACACCCGTGAACAGCAGCGTCGCGCCGAGCAGGCCGGCCAAGGGCATGCGGAAGTACTTCATGTGCGGTCCTCCCAATGAGTACGACAACTGAGTGCGGGTCAGCGAACGCGGTGGCTCTCCAGCGGCCCCAGATACGTCGTCGGCAACCCACCCGTATCGATCACAAGCCGCTGCACCACAACCGTCGGATCAACCATCCAGAACTTCAGCCGGTGCACACCCGCGGCCGCGATCGTGTGCCGCGTCGCCGTGCGGTTGACGTTGTCCGACGTGTTGCGGGCCCACTCCATGTTCATCAGACCGTCGTCGGCCTTCGTCGCCTCGTGGATGTCCACGATCTGCGGGGCGTCCTCGTCGAACGAGATCCCGTACTCCAGCCCACCCGTCGGCAGGGCCGGATTCCGCGGGGAGAGGTACGCCCAGACCGTCACCGGGCCGGCAGCGAGCAGACTCACCTCGTACTCCAGGCGGGGGGACGATCCTCCCGGAGTCCGCCGCGGAGCCGTCACCGGCCACGGCGTCATGCCCGCCCCCGTACGGCCGATCCCGTCGATACGCCGCCAGGTGCCCACCGAGCGCGCGAAGTGCTCGGCGTCGACGGCGACGTAACCGCCCGCCTCCACGAAACCCCGCAGCCCACGCGCCGACGGATACTCGGCGATCACCCCGACCGTCACCGAGGCGCCCGCTCCCTCCACGGTGACCGACGCCTCCGTACGCCCCCGCGGAGCCTTCGCCCAGTCCACCGTCAGCACCGCCCGCACCTGCTGCTCGACCCAGCCCCGCGGGCGGTCGACCCTGATCCACGGGACGGACGGCGTGATGCGGTAGTCGAAGGCCGTACGCCCCCGGTTGAAGATCTCGATGTACTGGGCGGGCCGGGTCTGGTACGGGTTGAAGACCGGCAGCACGGGCACTGGCGCGGCCACGGTCGCGTCCGCACCCGCCTCCGCACCCGACGACTCCCCCGGCCACCAGTCCTCCGAACCGTCCACCGCCACACCCAGCTCGGCCCCGGCAGGCACCTCGATCCGCTTCACCGCCGGAAAGATCTCGTCGGGCAGCGCCACATTGTCCCGCTCGGGCTGCTGCCACGGCGCGTTCGGTCCGTAGCGCGCCACATCCCCGTACCCGATGTGCGGCTGTGTCTGGAAACCGCGCCATTTGCCGCCCGCCACCTGGGAGTTGAAGCGTTCGGCGAGCGCGAAGTCCCGGGCGAGCCCGGCCTCCGCGGCGGCCGCCCGTTCGTTGGTCGCGGCCCGCCCCTGCCTGGCGTAGAGCAGGTTGGTGAACTCCGCCTCACGCAACTCGTACAGGTTCGCGGTCGCCTCCACCTCGTACCCGACCAGCTCGTACCAGGCGTCCTGCGCGGCGGCCGGCAGGCGCCTGGCGACGCGGTTCGCGTTCTTCCGCAGCCGCCGCCACTCGTCGGTGACCCGCTCCAGCTCGCCCCAGTAGAAGGGCGTGGCCTGGTCGTCGTACACGACCTTCGAACCGTCCAGCGTGATACGGCGGTTGAGCAGCTCAGGCTTCCGGCGTGACTGGAGCTGACCGTATGTCGAGAGGACGGAGGCGATTGCTGCCGACTGCGACGAGCCGAAGTTCTGGCGTGCGTACCGCCGTTCCCATTCACCCAGGCTCTCCAACGGCCAACGCGAAGGATTCCAGGCGTAGTTGAGGAAGAACTCCGTCGGGAGTTCATTGCCCTTCAGGTCACCGACGTTCGTGACCCACAGCTCTCGATTCCCGTATTCGACCGCCTGGTGGAGCTGGTCCCACAGGTTCGGCAGCGAAGCAGTGTCGACCCACTTGTAGTTGCGGCCGACGCCGACGTAGTCGAAGTGGTAGTACAGCCCGTAGCCCCCGCCCCGCGCGTCCTCCGCCGGATCCGGATGCTTGCGGATGTTCCCCCAGTTGTCGTCCGTCAGGACGACGGTCACATCGTCCGGCACCCGCAAGCCGCGGTCCCAGTACCGCTGGACCTCCTTGTAGAGCGTCCACACCTGCGGGGTCTCGGACGCCTCGCGACCGGTGACCTCCGCGAGGATCCCCCGCTGGGTGTCGATGATCTCCTGCATCAACTCGATGCCGTCACCGTCCGGCAGGCTCGTATCGCCGTTCCCGCGCATCCCGAGCGTGACGACGCCCTCGAAGTCCTGGTCCACCATGCGTTTGATGCCGTCGCGCCAGTACGCCTTGATGGCGTCGGCGTTGCGCCGGAACGACCACTCCCCCGTACCGCCGTACGGATCCCGGCCCGGCGTCACGATCGCCCCGGAGCCGTCGCGAACCGCGGGCACCGCATGCCGGTTCCACTCCTCGATCCCCCGCATCATGGGCGCCTCATGAGACGTGCCCATGACAATCCCGTATTCCTTGGCGCGCGCGTGGTTCTCCGGATCGTCCTCGGCGAAGGCCCGCCCCCACACGGCCGGCCACAGATAGTTGGCCTTCAGCCGCAGCAGCACCTCGAAGACCTTCGCGAAGAAGTCCGCGGTGAAGCCTCCGGGGTGGCCCGGCGCCTTCCCGGGCCCGAAGTACGCGGGCGCCCAGGTGCCGAGGGCCGGGTTCTCGTCGTTGATGAACACGCCGCGGTACTTCACGGCCGGGGTGCCCTGCGTGTACCGGCCCGGCAGCACGTACACCTCGTCCCGGCGCACCGGCCGTACGTCGTCCCACCAGTACCAGGGCGAGACTCCGATCCCGTACGAGACGTCGTACGCCCCGAACATCGTCCCCCGCGGATCGCTGCCCGCGACGACGAACGCCCGCTCCACACCCGGCATCGGCCGCTCGACCACGGTCTGCAGGGAGGTCTCCCACTTGCCGACGACACCGGTGACATCGAGCTTGCCCGACTTCACCAAGCCGTCGATCAGCGGACTGCGGCCGATGGTCCCGACGAGCACGACCTCCCGCGCGACCGAGGTGCCCGGACGCACCCCCGTGACTCGCTCGATGTCGTCCCGCAGATCGCCCGCCACGCGTACGACTCCGGGGTGGTCGTCGGTGCTGACCACCACCGGCGCGCCCACGAGCGAGAAGGCACCACCAGTGAAGGAGATGTACGCCCCTGGGTCGGTGGGCCGTAACGCCGCATCCGGCCGTGACCCCGCACCCTGCCCTGACGCCGAATCCGCCCACGCCACACCGGACATCGCCGACAGCGCCGACGTCGTCGGCAGCGCGGCGAGACCCGCGCCAAGAACCGTTCTCCGTCTTACGTGCCCCTCCACGGCTCCCCCTCCGAACCCTCAGAACCCTCCGAAGCAATTTGCTCAGCGGCATGACAAATGGTGAGGGGAGTGCAGCGAGGGAACAACGGGTCGTTCGCGTCGAATAGTTTCGTTACAGCAAAGAGGCCCGTACGACCGAAGTCGTACGGGCCTCTTCGAGACCTGCCGGAGATCTACCGGGTCAGTTCAAGATCACTTGTTGATCTTGGTGACCTGGCCGGCGCCCACGGTCCGGCCACCCTCACGGATGGCGAACTTCAGGCCCTCTTCCATGGCGACGGGCTGGATGAGCTCAACCTTCATCTCAGTGTTGTCGCCGGGCATGACCATCTCGGTGCCCTCGGGAAGGGTCACAACACCGGTCACGTCAGTCGTACGGAAGTAGAACTGCGGACGGTAGTTGTTGAAGAACGGCGTGTGGCGGCCACCCTCGTCCTTGGACAGGATGTACGCCTGCGCCTCGAACTCGGTGTGCGGGGTGACCGAACCCGGCTTGATGATGACCTGGCCGCGCTCGACGTCCTCGCGCTTGATGCCGCGGAGCAGCAGACCGACGTTCTCACCGGCCTGGCCCTCGTCGAGCAGCTTGCGGAACATCTCGATACCGGTGACCGTGGTGGTGGTCTTCTCCTGCTTGATGCCCACGATGTCAACGGTCTCGTTGACCTTGAGGACACCGCGCTCGATACGGCCGGTGACGACCGTACCGCGACCGGTGATCGTGAAGACGTCCTCGATCGGCATCAGGAACGGCTTGTCGACGTCACGCTCGGGCTGCGGGATCGACTCGTCGACGGCCTTCATCAGCTCGAGGACGGAGTTGCCCCACTCCTTGTCGCCCTCGAGGGCCTTGAGCGCCGAGACCTTGACGACCGGCAGGTCGTCGCCCGGGAACTCGTACTCGGAGAGCAGCTCGCGAACCTCGAGCTCGACGAGCTCCAGGATCTCCTCGTCGTCCACCATGTCGGCCTTGTTCAGGGCGACGACGATGTAGGGAACGCCGACCTGGCGGGCCAGGAGCACGTGCTCCTTGGTCTGCGGCATCGGGCCGTCCGTGGCGGCGACCACGAGGATGGCGCCGTCCATCTGCGCCGCACCCGTGATCATGTTCTTGATGTAGTCCGCGTGACCGGGGCAGTCGACGTGCGCGTAGTGACGCGTCTCCGTCTGGTACTCGACGTGCGCGATGGAGATGGTGATACCGCGCTGGCGCTCCTCAGGAGCCTTGTCGATCTGGTCGAAGGCCGAGGCCTCGTTCAGGTCCGGGTACGCGTCATGCAGCACCTTGGTAATGGCGGCCGTGAGGGTCGTCTTACCGTGGTCGATGTGACCGATGGTGCCGATGTTGACGTGCGGCTTAGTCCGCTCGAACTTCGCCTTCGCCACTGGGGTCCTCCTGTGGAGTGGTTCTGTACGCCTTACTCATCGGCGCCAGGTGATCTTTGCTGGAAAGCCGGGGCCCAGGGCATTCCGCCGCGGTTGCGGCGGAATGCCCCAGCAGGCTCCGGAGTCAAGCCTAAAGCGTGAACTCGGGTGAGTTTGAACTCGGTGAGTTACTCGCCCTTGGCCTTCGCGATGATCTCCTCGGCGACGTTCCGGGGAACCTCGGCGTAGGAGTCGAACTGCATCGAGTAGCTCGCGCGACCCGATGTCTTGCTGCGGAGGTCGCCGACGTAGCCGAACATCTCCGACAGTGGAACCAGGCCCTTCACGACGCGGGCACCGGCACGCTCCTCCATGGCCTGGATCTGGCCACGGCGGGAGTTGATGTCACCGATGACATCGCCCATGTAGTCCTCGGGCGTGGTGACCTCGACGGCCATCATCGGCTCGAGCAGCACGGGGCTGGCCTTGCGCGCGGCCTCCTTGAAGGCCTGCGAACCGGCGATCTTGAACGCGAGCTCGGAGGAGTCGACCTCGTGGTAGGCGCCGTCGATGAGCGTGACGCGCACGCCCGTCATCTCGTAGCCCGCGAGGATGCCGAACTGCATGGCCTCCTGCGCACCGGCGTCGACCGAAGGGATGTACTCCTTCGGGATACGGCCACCGGTGACCTTGTTCACGAACTCGTACGAGGTGTCGCCGGCCTCGAGCGGCTCGATCGCGATCTGCACCTTGGCGAACTGACCGGTACCACCGGTCTGCTTCTTGTGCGTGTAGTCGACTCGCTCGACGGCCTTGCGGATCGTCTCGCGGTAGGCCACCTGCGGCTTGCCGACGTTGGCCTCGACCTTGAACTCACGGCGCATACGGTCGACCAGCACCTCGAGGTGCAGTTCGCCCATGCCGCCGATGATGGTCTGGCCGGTCTCCTCGTTGGTGTGCACCTGGAAGGAGGGGTCCTCCTCCGCGAGACGCTGGATGGCGACACCCAGCTTCTCCTGGTCACCCTTGGACTTGGGCTCGATGGCGACCTGGATCACCGGCGCCGGGAAGTCCATGGACTCCAGGATCACCGGGTTCTTGTCGTCGCTCAGCGTCTCACCGGTGGTGGTCTGCTTCAGGCCCATCACGGCGACGATGTCACCGGCGCCCACCGACTCGATCTCCTCACGCTTGTTCGCGTGCATGCGGTAGATCTTGCCGATGCGCTCCTTGCGGCCCTTGACCGAGTTCAGCACCGCGGTGCCGGACTGGAGGCGGCCCGAGTAGACCCGGACGAAGGTGAGCTTGCCGAGGTGCGGGTCGCTCATGATCTTGAACGCCAGCGCGGACAGCGGCTCGTCGTCGGACGGCTTGCGCTTGACGACCAGCTCCGGGTCCTTGACGTCGTGGCCCTCGATGGCCTCGACGTCGAGCGGAGTGGGCAGGTAGCGCACGACCGCGTCGAGCAGGGGCTGGACACCCTTGTTCTTGAACGCGGTGCCGCAGAACACCGGGGTGACCGTGGTGTCGCTGGACTTGCCGGACGCGATGGTGATGCGACGGATCGCGGCGTACAGCTGCTCCTCGGAAGGCTCCTCGCCCTCCAGGTACAGCTCCATGATCTCTTCGTCGTTCTCCGCGACGGCCTCGAGCAGCTTGCCGCGCCACTCCTCGGCGGCCTCGGTGTGCGTGGCCGGGATGTCGACGGTGTCGTACATCTCGCCCTTCGCCGCCTCGGCAGACCACACGAGCGCCTTCATGCGGACCAGGTCCACAACGCCCTTGAAGTCGGCCTCGGCACCGATCGGCAGCTGCATGACGATCGGCTGGGCGCCCAGACGGTCCGAGATCATGTCCACGCAGCGGTGGAACTCGGCGCCGGTACGGTCCAGCTTGTTGACGAAGCAGATGCGCGGCACGCCATAACGGTCGGCCTGACGCCACACCGTCTCGGACTGCGGCTCGACACCGGCGACACCGTCGAACACCGTCACGGCACCGTCGAGCACGCGCAGCGAGCGCTCCACCTCGACGGTGAAGTCGACGTGGCCCGGGGTGTCGATGATGTTGATGGTGTAGTCGTCGTTCTCCAGCGGCCAGTGACAGGTGGTCGCAGCGGAGGTGATCGTGATGCCACGCTCCTGCTCCTGCTCCATCCAGTCCATGGTGGCAGCGCCGTCGTGGACCTCACCGATCTTGTACGAGACGCCGGTGTAGAACAGGATCCGCTCGGTGGTGGTCGTCTTGCCCGCGTCGATGTGAGCCATGATCCCGATGTTGCGGACCCTGGCCAGGTCAAGTGAAGTGGTAGCCATAAGGCTTCGGTCTTCTCTCGGTCTCGATGTGGGTAGCGACTACCAGCGGTAGTGCGCGAAGGCCTTGTTGGACTCGGCCATCTTGTGGGTGTCCTCGCGCTTCTTCACAGCGGCACCAAGGCCGTTGGAGGCGTCGAGAAGCTCGTTGAGCAGACGCTCGGTCATGGTCTTCTCGCGACGGGCGCGGGAGTAACCGACCAGCCAGCGCAGCGCCAGGGTGCTGGCGCGGCCGGGCTTGACCTCGACCGGCACCTGGTAGGTGGCGCCACCGACACGGCGGGACTTGACCTCGAGGGTCGGCTTGATGTTCTCGAGAGCGCGCTTCAGCGTGATGACCGGGTCGTTGCCGGTCTTCTCGCGCAGGCCCTCCATGGCGCCGTAGACGATGCGCTCGGCGGTGGAGCGCTTGCCGTTCAGCAGCACCTTGTTGATGAGCGACGTGACCAGAGGAGAACCGTAGACCGGGTCGATGATGACCGGGCGCTTCGGGGCGGGGCCCTTACGAGGCATTCTTACTTCTCCTTCTTGGCGCCGTAGCGGCTGCGGGCCTGCTTGCGGTTCTTGACACCCTGGGTGTCAAGCGAACCGCGGATGATCTTGTAACGAACACCGGGCAGGTCCTTCACACGGCCGCCACGCACGAGCACGATGGAGTGCTCCTGCAGGTTGTGTCCCTCACCCGGAATGTAAGCGGTGACTTCGATCCCGCTGGTCAGACGCACACGCGCGACCTTACGCAGGGCCGAGTTCGGCTTCTTCGGGGTGGTC
This sequence comes from Streptomyces scabichelini, assembly GCF_011045015.1. GTDB lineage: Bacteria > Actinomycetota > Actinomycetes > Streptomycetales > Streptomycetaceae > Streptomyces > Streptomyces scabichelini. The sequence continues at coordinate 23,421 of NZ_JAAKZY010000063.1, forward strand.
GTGAACACACGCGTGCAGACGCCGCGACGCTGGGGCGAACCCTCGAGTGCGGGCGTCTTGTTCTTCTCGACCTTGTCCTGCCGGCCCTTCCGGACCAGCTGCTGGATCGTAGGCACTACTTCTCCGGTTTCTGTGTGCCGAATGGTGAAGCTAACCTGGAACGTCGCCGACCCACGCGGTCGGGTGTGTCGAAGCCTGCAGACTCTCGCCGCGAAGCGAAAAGGGCGCAGATTTACGGTGGCCGCTTACGACTCCCCTTGCGGTTTGAAGGCACGCACGGGAGCCAGGGCACACCCCAGGCACAAGGTCTGAGCGTACCTACCTCATACGCTGCGGTCAAAACAAATGGGCGGCACCCAGGACGTTGAGCGGGCCATGCCATGCGCCCGCTCCGTACAGGACGCTTCCTGATCTTCAGCTGGACGCGGCTGAAGCCACCATCAGGATCATCATGAACGCGGCCCAGCCCGCGACGGACAGCCACCCGAGGATGAGGCCGGCCATCGCGAAGCCCTCACCGCCCTCGCCAGTACGGCGTATTTCGGCGCGTGCCGTATGGCCCAGGATCACCGCGGGGAGGCCGGTGATGCCGAAGGTCATCGTGGTGAGCACACCACAGACCATGGACCCGACCGCCTTGCTGTTCGTGGGCGGCGGCTGTGCGGGCAGGAAGGTCCGCGGCACCGGTGCCCCGGCGGCGAAGGGCACGGGCATGGGGCCCTGCGGCAGGTCGGCGACGAGCAGAGCCAGCTCCCCGACCGTACGGGCCTCGTAGGCCCTCGCTATGCGCTTCTCGAGCTCGGCCTGCTGCAGGCGCCCCTCACCGAAACCGGCTCTGAGCACGTCGACAGCGCGCTCCCGGTCGGCGTGGGAGGCAAGCATGGATGAACTGCTCTGTCCTTGCCATGGCTGCGGGCTACCGCCCTGGCCCTGCCACGGCTGCCATTGCGACGGGTACGACACGGACACCTCCCCCGGCGTTTGGATGTCCCCATCATCCTCTAACGCGCCAGTATCGGCACCGGTTCCCGAACCGGCTCTTTCTTTGACCCGCTTTGACCCGGGCAACGCCGAAGGGCGGCCACCCCGAAGGATGACCGCCCTTCAACTCGTGCGACTCGCTTACTGGTTGTACGGACCGTAGTCGTAGTCCTCCAGCGGGACGGCCTGGCCGGAGCCCGTGCCGAACGGCGAGTAGTCGATGTCGTCGTAGCCGACGGCCGAGTACATCGCGGCCTTGGCCTCCTCGGTCGGCTCGACCCGGATGTTGCGGTAGCGGGACAGGCCCGTACCGGCCGGGATGAGCTTACCGATGATGACGTTCTCCTTGAGGCCGATCAGGGAGTCGGACTTGGCGTTGATCGCCGCGTCCGTGAGGACCCTGGTCGTCTCCTGGAAGGACGCCGCCGACAGCCACGACTCGGTCGCGAGGGAGGCCTTGGTGATACCCATCAGCTGCGGACGGCCGGAGGCCGGGTGGCCGCCTTCCTGGACCACACGACGGTTCTCGGTCTCGAACTTCGAGCGCTCCACGAGCTCGCCGGGCAGCAGCTCGGCGTCGCCGGACTCGATGATCGTCACGCGGCGCAGCATCTGCCGGATGATGATCTCGATGTGCTTGTCGTGGATCGACACACCCTGCGAGTTGTAGACCTTCTGCACCTCGCCGACCAGGTGGACCTGAACGGCCCGCTGACCGAGGATGCGCAGCACGTCGTGCGGGTTGGTGGCGCCGTAGGTGAGCTTCTGGCCCACCTCGACGTGGTCGCCCTCCCGCACCTGGAGCTTGGCGCGCTTCGAGATCGGGTACGCCGTCTCGTCGCTGCCGTCGTCCGGGGTCACGACGATCTTCTTGGTCTTCTCGGTCTCCTCGATCCGTACGCGGCCGGAGGCCTCGGAGATCGGGGCGACACCCTTGGGCGTACGAGCCTCGAAGAGCTCGACGACACGGGGCAGACCCTGGGTGATGTCGTCACCGGCCACACCACCGGTGTGGAAGGTACGCATCGTCAGCTGCGTGCCGGGCTCACCGATGGACTGGGCGGCGATGATGCCGACCGCCTCACCGATGTCGACCAGCTTGCCGGTGGCCAGCGAACGGCCGTAGCACATGGCGCAGGTGCCGACGGCGGACTCGCAGGTCAGGACCGAGCGGGTCTTGACCTCCTCGATGCCGTGCTTCACCAGCTCGTCGATGAGGACGTCGCCCAGGTCGGTGTTGGCCGGGGCCAGCACCCTGCCGTCGGCGACGATGTCCTCGGCCAGCGCACGTGCGTACACGCTGGTCTCGACGTTGTCCGCCTTGCGCAGGACGCCATCGGCGCCCCGCTCGGCGATCGACAGACGCAGGCCACGGTCGGTGCCGCAGTCCTCCTCGCGAATGATGACGTCCTGGGAGACGTCGACCAGACGACGGGTGAGGTAACCCGAGTCGGCGGTACGCAGAGCGGTGTCCGCCAGACCCTTACGAGCACCGTGAGTCGAGATGAAGTACTCCAGCACCGACAGGCCCTCACGGAAGGAGGCCTTGATCGGACGCGGGATCGTCTCGTTCTTGGCGTTCGACACCAGACCACGCATACCGGCGATCTGACGCATCTGCATCATGTTCCCTCGGGCGCCCGAGTTCACCATCATGAAGATCGGGTTGGTCTTCGGGAAGTTGTCGTTCATCGCCTCGGCGACCTCGTTGGTCGCCTTGGTCCAGATCGCGATGAGCTCCTGCGTGCGCTCGTCCTTGGTGATCAGACCGCGCTCGTACTGCTTCTGGACCTTCTCGTCCTGCGCCTCGTACCCGCGGACGATCTCCTTCTTCGCCTCGGGAACGACGACGTCGGAGATGGCGACGGTGACACCGGAACGGGTCGCCCAGTAGAAGCCGGCCGCCTTCAGGTTGTCGAGCGTCGCCGCCACGATGACCTTGGGGTAGCGCTCGGCGAGGTCGTTGACGATCTCGGAGAGCTGCTTCTTGCCGACCTCGTAGTCGACGAACGGGTAGTCCTCGGGCAGCAGCTCGTTGAAGAGCGCACGGCCGAGCGTGGTCTTCAGACGGAAGCTGTCACCCTGCTGCCACTCCGGCTCGCCCTCTTCCCGTACCGGCGGAGTCCAGCCACGCGGCGGGATGGTGCCGACGGGGAAGCGGATGTCGACCCTCGACTGGAGCGAGAGCTCGCCCGCGTCGAACGCCATGATCGCCTCGGCGGCGGAACCGAAGGACCGGCCCTCGCCCTTGACGTCCCGCATCTCGCCGTCGGTGGTGAGGAAGAACAGACCGAGGACCATGTCCTGGGTCGGCATCGTCACCGGACGGCCGTCAGCGGGCTTGAGGATGTTGTTCGAGGACAGCATCAGGATGCGGGCCTCGGCCTGCGCCTCCGCGGACAGCGGCAGGTGCACGGCCATCTGGTCACCGTCGAAGTCCGCGTTGAACGCGGTGCAGACGAGCGGGTGGATCTGGATGGCCTTGCCCTCGACCAGCTGCGGCTCGAAGGCCTGGATGCCGAGGCGGTGCAGGGTGGGAGCACGGTTCAGCAGAACCGGGTGCTCGGCGATGACCTCTTCGAGGACGTCGTACACGACCGTACGGCCGCGCTCCACCATGCGCTTGGCGCTCTTGATGTTCTGCGCGTGGTTGAGGTCCACGAGCCGCTTCATCACGAACGGCTTGAAGAGCTCCAGCGCCATCGCCTTCGGCAGACCGCACTGGTGCAGCTTCAGCTGCGGACCGACGACGATCACGGAACGCGCCGAGTAGTCGACTCGCTTACCGAGCAGGTTCTGCCGGAAGCGACCCTGCTTGCCCTTCAGCATGTCGCTGAGGGACTTCAGGGGACGGTTACCGGGACCGGTCACCGGGCGACCACGACGACCGTTGTCGAAGAGGGCGTCAACAGCCTCCTGAAGCATGCGCTTCTCGTTGTTGACGATGATCTCGGGCGCGCCGAGGTCGAGGAGCCTCTTCAGACGGTTGTTGCGGTTGATCACACGGCGGTACAGGTCGTTCAGGTCGGAGGTCGCGAAGCGGCCACCGTCCAGCTGCACCATCGGACGCAGGTCCGGCGGGATGACCGGGACGCAGTCGAGGACCATGCCCTTGGGGCTGTTGGAGGTCTGCAGGAACGCAGACACGACCTTCAGCCGCTTCAGAGCACGGGTCTTCTTCTGGCCCTTGCCGGTACGGATGATCTCGCGGAGGCGCTCGGCCTCCTCGTCGAGGTCGAAGGACTCCAGGCGCTTCTGCAGGGCAGCCGCACCCATGGAGCCGTCGAAGTACGTGCCGAAGCGGTCACGCAGCTCGCGGTAGAGGAGCTCGTCGCCCTCCAGGTCCTGGACCTTGAGGTTCTTGAAGCGGGTCCACACCTCGTCGAGACGGTCGATCTCGCGCTGCGCACGGTCACGCAGCTGCTTCATCTCCCGCTCGGCACCTTCGCGCACCTTGCGGCGTACGTCGGCCTTGGCGCCCTCGGCCTCGAGCTCGGCCAGGTCGGTCTCGAGCTTCTTGGCGCGGGCCTCGAGGTCGGCGTCGCGACGGTTCTCGACCTGCTGACGCTCCACGGAGACGTGCGCCTCCAGGGAGGGCAGATCGCGCGTACGGCGCTCCTCGTCCACGTACGTGATCATGTACGCGGCGAAGTAGATGACCTTCTCGAGGTCCTTCGGGGCAAGGTCGAGCAGGTAGCCAAGGCGCGACGGGACGCCCTTGAAGTACCAGATGTGGGTGACGGGAGCGGCCAGTTCGATGTGGCCCATCCGCTCACGACGCACCTTGGCGCGAGTGACCTCGACGCCGCAGCGCTCGCAGATGATGCCCTTGAACCGGACACGCTTGTACTTGCCGCAGTAGCACTCCCAGTCCCGGGTCGGACCGAAGATCTTCTCGCAGAAGAGTCCGTCCTTTTCGGGCTTGAGGGTGCGGTAGTTGATGGTCTCCGGCTTCTTGACCTCGCCGTGGGACCACTGACGGATATCGTCAGCGGTAGCAAGGCCGATCCGCAGCTCGTCGAAGAAGTTGACGTCGAGCACTGGTCGTCAATCCCTCTTTCGGGGTCGATTCTTCACTGGTCTGACTGGGGTCCGGGGTTAGCCGGGGCTCTTGTTCAAGAAGCCCCGGCCAGACCCGTCAGACCTCTTCGACGCTGCTCGGCTCGCGCCGGGACAGGTCGATACCGAGCTCCTCCGCGGCGCGGAAGACGTCCTCGTCCGTGTCGCGCATCTCGATGGACATACCGTCCGAGGACAGCACCTCCACGTTGAGGCAGAGCGACTGCATCTCCTTGATGAGCACCTTGAAGGACTCGGGGATGCCGGGCTCGGGAATGTTCTCGCCCTTGACGATGGCCTCGTAGACCTTCACGCGGCCGGTCACGTCGTCGGACTTGATGGTCAGCAGTTCCTGGAGGGCGTAAGCGGCGCCGTACGCCTCCAGCGCCCACACCTCCATCTCGCCGAACCGCTGGCCACCGAACTGGGCCTTACCACCCAGCGGCTGCTGGGTGATCATCGAGTACGGACCGGTCGAGCGGGCGTGCAGCTTGTCGTCGACCAGGTGGTGCAGCTTGAGGATGTACATGTAGCCGACCGAGATCGGCTCCGGGAACGGCTCGCCGGAGCGGCCGTCGTACAGCCTCGCCTTGCCGGACGGGAGGACCATGCGGTCTCCGTCGCGGTTCGGGATGGTGTGCTCCAGCAGGCCGGTCAGCTCGTCCTCGCGGGCACCGTCGAAGACCGGAGTCGCGACGTTGGTCCGCGCGTCCACCTGGTCGGCGCCGATGACCTGGAGGCGCTGCGCCCACTCGTCGGCGAGTCCGGAGACGTCCCAGCCCTGGCTGGCGAGCCAGCCGAGGTGGATCTCCAGCACCTGTCCCGGGTTCATTCGGGACGGCACACCCAGCGGGTTGAGGATGATGTCGACCGGGGTGCCGTCCTCCAGGAACGGCATGTCCTCGATCGGCAGGATCTTCGAGATGACGCCCTTGTTGCCGTGACGGCCGGCGAGCTTGTCACCGTCGGTGATCTTGCGCTTCTGCGCCACGTACACGCGCACCAGCTGGTTCACACCGGGGGGAAGCTCGTCGCCCTCCTCGCGGTCGAAGACGCGTACGCCGATGACCTTGCCGGTCTCGCCGTGCGGCACCTTCAGCGAGGTGTCACGGACCTCACGGGCCTTCTCACCGAAGATCGCGCGCAGCAGGCGCTCCTCCGGCGTCAGCTCGGTCTCGCCCTTGGGGGTCACCTTGCCGACGAGGATGTCGCCCGCGATGACCTCGGCGCCGATGCGGATGATGCCGCGCTCGTCGAGGTCGGCGAGGACCTCCTCGGAGACGTTCGGGATGTCCCGGGTGATCTCCTCGGGGCCGAGCTTGGTGTCACGGGCGTCGACCTCGTGCTCCTCGATGTGGATCGAGGAGAGGACGTCGTCCTGCACGAGGCGCTGCGACAGGATGATCGCGTCCTCGTAGTTGTGACCCTCCCAGGGCATGAACGCCACGAGCAGGTTCTTGCCGAGCGCCATCTCGCCGTCTTCGGTCGCAGGACCGTCGGCGAGCACCTGGTTCTCGATGACCCGGTCGCCCTCGTCGACGACGACCTTCTGGTTGACCGAGGTGCCCTGGTTGGAGCGGGAGAACTTCGCGACGCGGTACGTGGTGTACGTACCGTCGTCGTTGGCGATGGTGACGTAGTCCGCGGAGACCTCCTGGACCACACCCGCCTTCTCGGCCTTGATGACGTCACCGGCGTCGACGGCGCAGCGGTACTCCATGCCCGTACCGACGAGGGGGGCCTCGGCGGTGATCAGCGGCACGGCCTGACGCATCATGTTCGCGCCCATGAGGGCACGGTTGGCGTCGTCGTGCTCGAGGAACGGGATCATGGCGGTCGCGACCGACACCATCTGGCGCGGGGAGACGTCCATGTAGTCGACGTCCGTGCCGGGCACGTAGTCGACCTCACCGCCACGGCGGCGGACCAGCACGCGGGACTCCTCGAACCGGAAGTCGTCGCTGAGCGGCGCGTTGGCCTGCGCGATGACGAAGCGGTCCTCCTCGTCGGCGGTCAGGTAGTCGACCTCGTCGGTGACGACACCGTCGGTGACCCGGCGGTACGGCGTCTCGATGAAGCCGAACGCGTTGATCCGGCCGTACGAAGCCAGCGAACCGATCAGACCGATGTTCGGGCCTTCCGGCGTCTCGATCGGGCACATGCGGCCGTAGTGCGACGGGTGTACGTCACGGACCTCGAAGCCGGCCCGCTCACGGGAGAGACCACCCGGGCCGAGGGCGTTGAGACGACGCTTGTGCGTCAGGCCCGACAGCGGGTTGTTCTGGTCCATGAACTGGGACAGCTGGCTGGTGCCGAAGAACTCCTTGATGGAGGCGACGACCGGCCGGATGTTGATCAGGGTCTGCGGCGTGATCGCCTCGACGTCCTGGGTGGTCATGCGCTCGCGCACAACCCGCTCCATACGGGCGAGACCCGTACGGACCTGGTTCTGGATCAGCTCGCCGACGTTACGGATACGGCGGTTGCCGAAGTGGTCGATGTCATCGGTCTCGACCATGATCGAGCGACCGGACTCGCCGATCGTCTCCGTCTCACCGGCGTGCAGCTTCACCAGGTACTTGATGGAGGCGATGATGTCGTCGGTGGTGAGCACGCCGGCGTCCAGCGGCTCGTTCGCGCCGAGCTTCTTGTTCACCTTGTAGCGGCCGACCTTCGCGAGGTCGTAGCGCTTCGGGTTGAAGTAGAGGTTCTCAAGAAGCGTCTGCGCGGCCTCACGGGTCGGGGGCTCGCCCGGACGCAGCTTGCGGTAGATGTCGAGCAGCGCGTCGTCCTGGCCCTGCGTGTGGTCCTTCTCCAGGGTGGCGCGCATGGACTCGTACTCGCCGAACTCCTCGAGGATCTGCTCGGTCGTCCAACCGAGAGCCTTGAGCAGGACGGTGACAGACTGCTTGCGCTTGCGGTCGATGCGCACACCGACCATGTCGCGCTTGTCGATCTCCATCTCCAGCCAGGCACCCCGGGACGGGATGACCTTCGCGGAGAAGATGTCCTTGTCGGACGTCTTGTCGATGGAGGAGTCGAAGTAGACACCCGGCGAACGGACCAGCTGCGACACCACGACACGCTCGGTGCCGTTGATGACGAAGGTGCCCTTGTTCGTCATGAGCGGGAAGTCGCCCATGAAGACGGTCTGGGACTTGATCTCGCCGGTCTCGTTGTTGGTGAACTCAGCGGTGACGAAGAGCGGGGCAGCGTACGTGAAGTCGCGCTCCTTGCACTCGTCGATGGAGTTCTTCGGAGGCTCGAAACGGTGGTCGCGGAAAGTCAGCGACATCGACCCGGAGAAGTCTTCGATCGGAGAAATCTCCTCGAAGATCTCTTCCAGACCGGACTTCGTGGGGACGTCCTGTCCGCTGTCCAGAGCCGCCTCGACACGAGCCTTCCACGCGTCGTTACCGAGCAGCCAGTCGAAGCTCTCGGTTTGCAGCGCAAGAAGGTTCGGAACCTCGAGGGGCTCCTTGATCTTTGCAAAGGAGATGCGCAGCGGGGCGGTGCTGGCGCCGTTGTTCGTATTCGCGGTCGAGGCAGTGCGCGAGGCGGCCAAGAGGGGGTCCTTCCGAGGGCTCGGACTCACTACGCGCGTACCGGTCCCAAGCCGGGCACAGAGACAGACGTTTCCTGAATCAGCCAAAGAAGGCCAGGTCAGAGCCGTTTCAATCCACAGTGCTCAAGCGAGGGTATGCCCCTGGTGACGGGCAGGAGGCAGCTAACAGGCAGCGCAAAGGGTCAGTGTAGCCACTAGGCCCACTGATGTCCAGTGCGGGTTTTTGAAGACCCTCGTTGTTCTCAACCCCTGCTGCAAGCCACGCCCTCAATGCACATCGATACTTCCCTCTCCGCCGTCGATCCATGCCTCGGATCCGGATCGTTGTGACGACGCGTCCTGAGAATTGCGCGCTGCGTGCGGTTCGTCAAGGCCCCCCATGCCCAAACCGGGTGCTGCGATCGTCACTTGCAGCCCGGCTTGCTGCCCGTCACCGGGGCGGCCGAAGGCACAACGAAGATCACCATACTCGCCGCGACCTACAGCGCAAGGCAGCCGCTACCGGCACCCCCTCGAACGCCGAAGAGCGACCACCCAGTTGGGTGATCGCTCCTCAGTGCGTCCGCGTTACAGCCCTACGGGAGAGCCTTACAGCCCTCTACGGAAGAGCCATGGTCACGGAAGTCGCCACGCGGCCGTAGCCGCGCAGGGAGACTTACTTGACCTCGACGGAGGCGCCGGCGCCCTTGAGGGACTCGGCGGCCTTGTCGGCGGCGTCCTTGGCGACCTTCTCGAGGACCGGCTTCGGAGCGCCGTCCACGAGGTCCTTGGCCTCCTTCAGACCCAGCGAGGTCAGCTCACGCACGACCTTGATGACCTGGATCTTCTTGTCGCCGGCACCGGTGAGGATGACGTCGAACTCGTCCTTCTCCGGCTCGGCCTCGGCGGCGGGGGCACCCGGGCCCGCAACGCCGGCAACGGCGACCGGGGCAGCGGCGGTGACGTCGAACTTCTCCTCGAACGCCTTCACGAACTCGGAGAGCTCGATGAGGGTCATCTCCTCGAACTGCGCGAGCAGGTCTTCCTGGCTGAGCTTCGCCATGATGGGCGATCCTTCCACTAAATCGGCTGGTGCCGGATGTACATGTCGGCGGGCGTACGTCTGGCCCGCTGTGACCGTCGCCCCTGTGCGGCGCCGGTCATTGTGCGAGCCGAGTTACTCGGCACCGCCCTGCTCGGCCTGCTTGGCGCGAAGCGCGTCCACGGTGCGGACGAGCTTCGACGGAAGCGCCTGGAAGAGCGCGGCAGCCTGGGACTGCTTGCCCTTCATGGCGCCCGCCAGCTTGGCGAGCAGAACCTCGCGGGACTCGAGGTCCGCAAGCTTCTTGATCTCGTCGGCGGACAGCGCCTTGCCGTCAAGGACACCGCCCTTGATGACGAGAGCGGGGTTGTCCTTGGCGAAGTCGCGAAGACCCTTCGCCGCCACGACCGGGTCACCGGTCACGAAGGCAACAGCGGTCGAGCCCTTGAGGTGCTCGTCCAGCTGGACCCCGGCCTCCTTGGCCGCGATCTGGGTCAGCGTGTTCTTCACCACTCGGTACTGAGCGTTCTCGCCGAGAGAACGGCGGAGCTCCTTGAGCTGCGCCACGGTCAGTCCGGTGTAAGAAGTCACGACAGCCGCGTTGGAGTCACGCAGCTTCCTGGTGATCTCTTCAACGGCTGCGACCTTGTCCTCTGGGACCTTGTTGGACGTCGCCATGAGCCTCGGCCTCCTTCCGGGGTGATGATCCTCGACTGACCTCGCGATCAGCCGTATGTCGCCGGACCGCCTGAATCAGGCACACGAGGAAGGGGTTCGACTCAAAACGAAACGCCCCGGCGCAGGCGCACGGGGCGTGAACTCGACCGGACATCCTATGAACAGGACGCGGGAGCACTTCCACAGTCACCTACGCGGGTCGCCCGCAGTTCAGCGGATCCTTCGGCCACCATGCCCTCGTACGAGCACACGGCAACGACCAGCGGTCTTTGGCTTCTGTGGAAGAGTACGCACCTGTCGCGTCACGTGTCAAAACACGTCGGCGGTCCTCAGCTCCGGGCGTCCTTCATCAGCTCTGGGCGTCCTTCATCATGTCGGCCAGGTCCATGGTGTCCTTGGCGGGCGGCGCCTCGACCTTCACCGGCTCGTTGAAGTCGAGGAAGGTGATGGTCATGTCGAGCGCGCCCTTGTCGGCGTCGCCCCGCATGCGGAACTGCTTGGTGTGGTCCTCGCCGTCGATCCACATGTCCATCGTGAGCTTGTCGACGCCCAGCTGCTCGTACTGGTCGAGGCTCTTCTCCCGCTTCTCACGGGTCGCCTTGTCCTCGTCCTTGAGGGCTTCGCGGAACTGGTCGAGGGTGACCGTGCCCTTGTAGTGGGTGGTCTCGACGCCGTCGACCTTCTCGGTGCCGACCTTCTTCACGTCCTTGGAGCCGGTCAGGAAGGTGGACTCCTGCGCCGGGTTCTTGTTGGCCTGACTCCCCATCCCGCCACTGCCCAGGGCATTGCCCGCGGCCCCGGAGAGATCGAGCTTCATCCAGTTCTTGCCGTCCATCTCCTTGGCGACGGCGCCCCCGCCCAGGTACATGGCCTTGTCCACAAGCCGGATCTCGACCTTGCCGTCCGCCCCCTGGTCCAGCGCGTTCATCTTCATGCTCATCGCGACCGAGGGCTTCAGGCTCATCGAGGCCTCGGCCTCGACACGGCCCTCCACCGGGACCTTGCCGGTCATCCGGTAACGGAGGGAGGTGATGTCCTCCGTGTTCTTCGCCGCCTTCGCCACAGCCGCGGCAGGCGTCATACGCGGAGAGTCCCCACTCCCCTCGTCGGAGCCCCCACAGGCACTTACGCCCCCAGCCAGAAACGCGACCCCGAGAACGCCACCAACAGCTCTGCGCCCCACCACAATGCCGCGTACAGAAAACACCACGAGTCCCCCCAGGAACATACGACCGATCACCGATACGACCGATCACCGAACAAAGCGCGACCCTATCCCAGGGTTAGTTGTGGCTGTTCGCGACAACCTTCACCCGACAACGAACCCAACCGCTCAACCGCCGGAGGCCGACGGCTGACTCTGCATGAGGTCCCTGAAGTCGGCAGTGTCACCAGCCGGAGGCTCCTCCGCGGAAACCTCCACCCCGTAGCCGCTGTAATACGCCGTGGAAGACATGGAGCCGCTGGCCAGCTCCCCCTTCTCGACCTTCTTCACCAGCAGATCGTCATCGTTGACCCAGATGTCGACCGTCTCGGTGGTAATCCCGGCCTGCTCCAACTGCCGCTTCATGTCGGCCAGTTGATCCTCGCTGAGGTTCGAGTTCCGCCCGGCGAGGTCCGCGACGTCCACCGTCCCCGAGTAGTGCGTGGTGTTCACCCCACGCACCTCCTCCTCACCGACCTTCCGAACATCACCAGAGGCCAGCAGCAGCTTCACCGACTGATTCGGGGTGGTGTTCTGCATCTGGTCCTTCAGATACGCACCCGAACCACCGGCAAGATCCGCCAGATCCTCGTACGCGTACTTGATCCAGTGCTTGCCACCCGACTGCGCGGCGAACCGGTCGCCCATCTTCGCGTAGTAGGCGTCGGGCAGATAACGGGCCTCCATGGACGTGGCGCCCATCTGACGCATCGTGTCGGCCATCGTCCCGCCGGTGTACGTGATCGTCAGCTTGCCGGTGAGACCATCGGCCCAGCCAAGAGCGCCGTCCGCCTTCATGGACATCATCGAGCCCATGGTCGTCGTGGACTCGACCTTGGCGGAGTCGGCCTTGTCGGTGGATTTCTCCACGGAGCGCAGGGCCGATATCGGACTGACCCGGGTCGCGTCCTTGCCGGCCGCCTTGTCATCGCCCTTCGAGCCTTCGCCGGAGTCCGAGCCACTACAGGCCGCCACCCCCGTCAACGCGGCCACCACCGCGATCGAGACGGTCACACGGCGCGCGATCGTGCTCTTCATTTGTCCCACCCCTGAGCCCACTGTCCACCCACCCCTATGGGATTCCTGTGCCTCGCACGCTAGCGCAGGCCACTGACACCCCGGATCCGAAATCCACATCCACCAAAGGGACGGGCCCCGCACCTCGAAAGGTTGCGGGGCCCGCTGAAAAGAACGCCTGCACACGCCGGACGGCGCTCGCGGCTGTCGTCAGATTCAGACGGCGGCCGGGTCCTCCTCGACGAGGAGGTTGCGGGTGCGGTTCGGGTCGACCGGAATGCCGGGGCCGATCGTGGTGGTGATGGCGGCCTTCTTGATGTACCGGCCCTTTGCGGCGGACGGCTTCAGACGGAGGATCTCCTCCAGCGCGGCGCCGTAGTTCTCCACCAGCTTGGTGTCGTCGAAGGACGCCTTGCCGATGATGAAGTGCAGGTTCGAGTGCTTGTCGACGCGGAACTCGATCTTGCCGCCCTTGATCTCGGACACGGCCTTGGTCACGTCCGGGGTCACGGTGCCGGTCTTCGGGTTCGGCATCAGACCACGCGGGCCGAGGACACGGCCCAGGCGGCCGACCTTGCCCATGAGGTCCGGGGTGGCGACGACGGCGTCGAAGTCCAGACGGCCCTTCGACACCTCGTCGATGAGCTCGTCGGCGCCGACGATGTCGGCGCCCGCGGCACGAGCGGCCTCGGCACGGTCACCGGTCGCGAAGACCAGGACCCGGGCGGTCTTACCGGTGCCGTGCGGGAGGTTCACGGTGCCACGGACCATCTGGTCGGCCTTGCGCGGGTCAACGCCCAGGCGGAAGGCGACCTCGACGGTGCCGTCGAACTTCGACGTGGAGGTCTCCTTGGCGAGACGCACTGCCTCGAGCGGGGCGTACAGCTTCTCCCGGTCGATCTTGGCGTCCGCAGCGCGGAGAGACTTGCTGCGCTTGCTCACTACTGCTCCTGATGTGTTCTGAGGAGTCGTGGTACGGACCGAGCAGGCCCTGCCACGTGCCCATGCGGTTGTCGCCGCACAGGCCTTACGGATGGTGAAGGTCAGCCCTCGACCGTGATGCCCATGGAACGAGCGGTACCGGCGATGATCTTCTCCGCCTGGTCCAGGTCGTTGGCGTTGAGGTCGGGCATCTTGGTGGTGGCGATCTCGCGGACCTGGTCACGCGTCAGCTTCGCGACCTTGGTCTTGTGCGGCTCGCCAGAGCCCTTCTCGACGCCCGCGGCCTTCAGGATCATGCGGGAAGCCGGCGGAGTCTTGGTGATGAAGGTGAAGGAGCGGTCCTCGTAGACCGTGATCTCCACCGGGATGACCCAACCGCGCTGCGACTCGGTCGCGGCGTTGTAGGCCTTGCAGAACTCCATGATGTTGACGCCGTGCTGGCCCAGCGCCGGGCCGACCGGCGGAGCCGGGTTGGCGGCACCGGCCTGGATCTGGAGCTTGATCAGCCCCGTGACCTTCTTCTTCTTGGGAGGCATTCCGGGTCCTCTGCCTTTTCCTTGTCTGTCTTGCCTTGTCATGTTGCCGCGAAGGGCAACCGCACCACGATAACGGCCAATGTGGCGCAGCCTGAAACCGAGCAGGTCAGACCATCCCCCGCAAGCGGGGGCGCCCCCAGTGGGAGCCGGTCTGACCTGGACGGAAGTGAGTGTTTCAGAAGGCCCCGAGGAGCTGGTTCTTCTGAAACTGAGATCAGTTCTTCTGGATCTGGTCGAAGGAGAGCTCGACCGGAGTCTCGCGGCCGAAGATCTCGACGAGGCCCTTGACCTTCTTCGAGTCGGCGTTGATCTCGTTGATCGTCGCCTGGAGCGTCGCGAAGGGGCCGTCGGTGACGGTGACCGAGTCGCCGACCTCGAAGTCCAGCACCTGGACCTCCATCTTGCGGGCCGGAGCCGGCTTCCCCTCGGCCTCGGCGGCCTCACGGGCGGCCTTCTCCTCGGCCTCCGGGGCGAGCATCTTGACGATCTCGTCCAGGGTCAGCGGGTACGGGTCGTAGGCGTTGCCCACGAAGCCGGTGACGCCGGGCGTGTTGCGGACGACACCCCAGGACTCGTTCGTCAGATCCATGCGAACGAGGACGTAACCGGGCAGCTTGTTCTGCCGGACGTTCTTGCGCTCGCCGTTCTTGATCTGGACGATCTCTTCCTCGGGGACCTCGGCCTGGTAGATGAAGTCCTCGACGTTCAGCGAGACGGCGCGCTGCTCCAGGTTGGCCTTCACGCGCTTCTCGTAACCGGCGTAGGTGTGGATGACGTACCACTCGCCGGGCAGACCGCGAAGCTCCTCGCGGAGGGCGACGACCGGGTCGACGGGCTCGGCCGGCTCGGCCTCTGCCTCCTCGGCCTCTGCCTCCTCGACTTCCTCCGGGGCCTCTTCCGCAGCTTCCTCGGCGACGGGAGCGTCCTCGACGGACGCCTCCTCGACGGACGCCTCCTCGACCGACTCGGCGTCGGCAGCCTCGGCCAGAGCGGTGTCTTCGGCGTTCTCGGCAGTCTCGACGTTCTCGGCGGTCTCGACGTTCTGCTCGGCGTCCGCAGCCTCGACGATGTCGAGCTCGTCCTCAACGGACTCCGCCGACTCGATGGCGTCGTTCAGGTTCGGGTCAGACACGGTGGCTGCTTCTTCCTGGATACATGGGGTGGAACACGCGAAACGGGGCGCCGAGTACGGCGCCCTTCGCGCTTGGCTCAGCCGAAGACGTACTTGGCCGCCTTGTCGAGTCCAAAGTCAATCACAGTCACCAGACCGATCATGATGACAACGAAGACGATCACCACAGTGGTGTACGTCGTCAGCTGACTGCGAGTCGGCCAGACGACCTTGCGGAGTTCCGCGACGATCTGGCGGTAGAAGAGGGCGAGGCGCTTCAGCGGGCCCTTCTTGGCACGCTTGCCGCCCTTGCGGCCCTTCTTCTTGGACTCCGGCACCTCATCCTGGGCATCAGGCATGTCGATGGAGCCCACGGCGTCCGTCACTCGTCCTCACCTGATTCCGGGTCGTGGCCGTGCCGCGCCCGGTCGAGCCGCACGGCGGGTGCATTGCAGTACGTACATGTGCACACATCCTGGCGAAAGGAGTGTGTAGCAGGGCCGGAGGGACTTGAACCCCCAACCGCTGGTTTTGGAGACCAGTGCTCTACCAATTGAGCTACGACCCTTTGTTTCCCTTCAACGTACCGCATCCGTCCGAGTGCTCGGTGTGCATCCGGTGCGTGCGGCCGGTGAAGGCCAACGAGGTGAGAGTGTACGTGGTCGGCGGCCGGTCGTCGAACAGAAAGCGTCCGTACGGGCCTTGGCGAGGCTCGCTCAGTCTGTGAAACCCGTGTGCCGCGGACGTTTCGGGTCTGGAACGATGGGCCTCATGAGCGCTGCAACCTCTCCCACCGACCGCCGGGTCTCCGCCCGGGTCGGCGCGATCTCCGAGTCCGCCACCCTCGCCGTGGACGCCAAGGCGAAGGCCCTGAAGGCCGCCGGGCGTCCGGTGATCGGCTTCGGTGCCGGTGAGCCCGACTTCCCGACGCCGGACTACATCGTCGAGGCCGCCATCGAGGCGTGCAAGAACCCGAAGTACCACCGCTACACGCCGGCCGGCGGTCTGCCGGAGCTGAAGGCCGCGATCGCCGCGAAGACACTGCGCGACTCCGGCTACGAACCCGAGGTCTCGCAGATCCTGGTGACCAATGGCGGCAAGCAGGCCATCTACGAGGCGTTCGCCGCGATCCTCGACCCGGGTGACGAGGTGATCGTCCCGGCTCCGTACTGGACGACGTACCCGGAGTCGATCCGTCTCGCCGGCGGCGTCCCGGTCGAGGTGGTCGCCGACGAGACCACGGGCTACCGCGTCTCGGTCGAGCAGCTGGAGGCGGCCCGTACGGAGAAGACCAAGGTCGTCCTCTTCGTGTCCCCCTCGAACCCGACCGGCGCGGTCTACAACCGGGCCGACACCGAGGCCATCGGCCGCTGGGCCGTCGAGCACGGCCTGTGGGTGATGACCGACGAGATCTACGAGCACCTCGTCTACGGGGACGCCGCTTCCGTGTCGCTGCCGGCCCTCCTGCCCGAGCTGCGCGACAAGTGCGTCGTGGTCAACGGTGTCGCGAAGACGTACGCGATGACGGGTTGGCGCGTCGGCTGGATCATCGGCCCGAAGGATGTGGTGAAGGCCGCGACGAACCTCCAGTCGCACGCCACGTCCAATGTGTCGAACGTGGCTCAGATCGCCGCGCTCGCCGCCGTCTCGGGCGACCTGGAAGCCGTCGCCAAGATGCGTGAGGCCTTCGACCGGCGCCGCAAGACCATCGTTCGGATGCTCAACGAGATCGACGGCGTGGTCTGCCCCGAGCCCGAGGGCGCCTTCTACGCGTACCCCTCCGTGAAGGCCCTCATCGGCAAGGAGATCCGCGGCAAGCGCCCGAAGGACTCGGTCGAGCTGGCCGCCCTCATCCTGGAGGAGGCCGAGGTCGCGGTCGTCCCGGGCGAGGCCTTCGGCACGCCGGGCTATCTGCGACTGTCGTACGCCCTGGGTGACGAGGACCTCGTCGAGGGTGTCTCGCGGATCCAGAAGCTGCTGGCGGAGGCGCGGGCCTGACAGTTTTGGTACGTCCTGGGGTCGCCGTTTTCGTTTTCGTGCTCCACGCGTGCGTGCGGGTCGCTTCCCTTTGGGGAGGCGGCCCGCTTCTCAGTGCGAGCAAGACCACGTTCGGGGAAAGCGCTACCGACTCGACGGGGGCGTACGGGAGGATCTTCAGATGGAGCACGTACGTGATGTCTCTGAGCTGCCGAAAGCCCATCTGCACCTGCACTTCACCGGTTCGATGCGGATCACCACCCTGCTGGAACTGGCCGACAAGCACGGGATCCATCTTCCCGACGCGCTGACCAGCGGCGAGCCGCCGAAGCTGCGGGCCACGGACGAGCGGGGCTGGTTCCGTTTCCAGCGGCTGTACGACGCGGCGCGGTCGTGCCTCAGAGAGCCCGAGGACATTCAGCGGCTGGTGCGCGAGGCTGCCGAGGAGGACCTCAGGGACGGCTCCGGCTGGCTGGAGATCCAGGTCGATCCGACGTCGTACGCGCCTCGGCTGGGCGGGCTGATTCCGGCCCTGGAGGTCATCCTGGACGCGGTGGACTCGGCCATGCGCGAGACCGGGCTCGGGATGCGGGTCCTGGTGGCCGCGAACCGTATGAAGCACCCGCTGGACGCCCGCACGCTGGCCCGTCTGGCCGTGCGGTACGCGGACCGCGGCATCGTCGGCTTCGGCCTCTCCAACGACGAACGCCGGGGCCTGGCACGGGACTTCGACCGTGCCTTCGCGATCGCACGCGACGGCGGGCTGCTGTCCGCACCGCACGGCGGCGAGCTGACGGGTCCCGCGTCCGTGCGTGACTGCCTGGACGACCTGCACGCGTCGCGCATCGGGCACGGCGTGCGGGCCGCCGAGGACCCGCGTCTGCTGAAGCGGCTCGCGGACCGCGGGATCACGTGTGAGGTGTGCCCGGCGTCGAACGTGGCCCTAGGGGTGTACGAAAAGCCGGAGGACGTCCCCTTGCGCACGCTTTTCGAAGCCGGGGTTCCGATGGCGCTGGGCGCGGACGATCCGCTCCTCTTCGGGTCACGGCTGGCCGCCCAGTACGAGATCGCACGGCACCATCACGGTTTCACGGACGCGGAACTGGCCGAGCTGGCGCGGCAGTCGGTACGGGGGTCGGCGGCGCCCCAGGACGTCAAGGAGAAGCTCCTGTCCGGAATCGACACCTGGCTCAGTGCCGCGCCCCTTTAGGGCGCCCCTAAAGGGCGCCCTAAAGGGGCGCGGGGAACTGCGCGACCAGCCACAACGAACCCGCAGCCGAAACACGACCTCTCAAGGGGGGGCCTGGGGCGCAGCCCCAGGGATGGGACGGGTAGGGGCGGCGGGGGCGGAAAACGCCGACGGTCACGACGGTTGGTCGGTGGTGGAGATCCCACTCAGGAGCGTGCGGGCGAGTGACCGCGCGAAGGGCTCCACGGACGGCGCCGCACCCTCCTTCGTCGCGTCGTAGGCGAAGGCGCGCTGCGCGCAGGCGCCGAGGAGGAGCGAGGCCGCAGCGAAGGTGTCCGCGTCGGGACTGACGCGGCCTGCGGCCTGCTCCGCGGGCGCGGAGCTGACGGCCCCTGAGGCGCTGCGAGCCGCGGTCGCGGGCCGGCGGGCGGTCCTGTCCGGGCTCGGCGCCCGCAGCCGCAAGGACGCCGGGGTCGCGGCACGGCTGACCCGGTCCGTCCTGCGGGCCGTGGAGGCGGAGGAGGTACGACGGCTGCTGGTGGTGAGCGCGGCCCCGCTCGCCGGAGGACGTGGCGAACAGCGCCACCGGCTGGACGTCCGTGCGGCCGCCCCGCCTGCTCGACAAGCCGCTGACCGGTACGTACCGGACGGCCGTCGGCGGCGTGCCCCGCAAGGGCCGCACGATCGGGCGCGCGGATGTCTGGGGGGTGGCTTACTAGCCCTCTAGTAGGGCCCGGTTGCTGATGAGGCTCTACTGGGGGCCGGTTTTCGAAAATCGTCCCCCTGGAGGGCACATCAAAGGCTGACGCCCACCATCACCGGTTCGTTGACCAGCGTGATCCCGAAGGCGGCGTGGACTCCGGCGACGACCTCGCGGGCCAGCGCGAGCAGGTCATCGGTGGTGGCCTCCCCGCGGTTGGTGAGGGCGAGGGTGTGCTTGGTGGAGATGCGCGCGGCACCCGTGCCGTAGCCCTTGGTGAAGCCCGACTTGTCGATCAGCCAGGCCGCGGAGGTCTTGGTGTGGCCGTTGCCCGCCGGGTACGCGGGCGGGGTGACGCCCGTCCCCAGACGCGCCTCCACGCGCGCGTGGAACGCCGCGAACTCCTCGTCCGTGAGGATCGGGTTGGTGAAGAACGACCCCGCCGACCAGGTGTCGTGGTCCTCGGGGTCCAGGACCATGCCCTTTCCGGAGCGCAGCTTCAGGACGGTCTCGCGGGCGGCCGCGAGGGGCACGCGATCGCCGGCCTCGACACCGAGGGCGCGAGCCGTCTCGGCGTACTTGATCGGCGCGGAGAGCCCGTCGGCGTCCTCCAGTTCGAAGCGGACGCGCAGGACGACGAAGCGCTCGGGGTCGGCCTTGAAGCGGCTGTGGCGGTACGAGAAGGCGCACTCGGCGTTCGGAACAGTGACCGTTTCGCGGGTCTTCCGGTCGTACGCGATCACTTCGGTGATCGTCGACGACACTTCCTGGCCGTACGCGCCGACGTTCTGGATGGGCGTCGCGCCCGCGGAGCCGGGGATTCCGGCGAGGCACTCGATGCCCGCGAGGCCGGCCTCGACAGTGCGGGCGACCGCGTCGGTCCACACCTCACCGGCGGCCAACTCCAGCTTCGTACCGTCGAGTTCGAAGCCGCGCGTGGCGATGCGCAGGGCGGTGCCGGCGAAGCCCTTGTCGCCGATGACCAGGTTGGAGCCGCCTCCGATGAGCAGCAGCGGCGTACCGGTGCCGTCGGCCTCGCGGACGGCGGCGACCACCTCGGCGTCGGTCGTCGCGGTGATCAGCCGCGTGGCGGGGCCACCGAGACGGAAGGTGGTCAGTGGGGCGAGCGGGGCATCGTGGAGTTCCTGCACGTGCACAAGGGTACGAGAACGGCCCCGCCGGTCAGGGCGGGGCCGTTCTCCATGGGGCTCGACTCAGTGGGAGGCCGTCTCCAGTACCGGCCCGGGTGCGGTCTCCGCGCCCCGCACCTCCATCTCGGCCGCACGGCGGCGGGTCGGGATGAACAGTGCCGCGATGCCCGCCAGGGCCACCGCGGAGGCGCCCACCCACAGCGCGGGCCGGATCCCGTCCACGAAGGACTGACCGGTCTCGTAACCGCCCTGCGCGGAGAAGATCGAGGCCATCACGGCGATACCGAGCGCGCCGCCGACCTCGCGCAGCGCGTTGTTGGCGCCGGACGCGATCCCCTGCTCCTGTGCCCGGACACTGGACATGACCAGGTTGGAGGCCGGGGCGAAGAAGAGGGACATGCCGATGCCGCTGATGACCAGAGCGGGCAGCTGCGTGGCGTACGAGGTGTCGGCCGCGACCACGGAGGCGAACCAGCCCAGTCCGACGGCCTGCAGGAACAGGCCTACGGCGACGACCGGGCGACCACCGATCCGGTCGGACAGATAGCCGGCGACCGGAGCGATGAGCATCGGCATGCCGGTCCAGGGCAGCATCCGCAGCCCCGCCTCGGTGGGCGAGTAGCCGAGAACGCCCTGCATGTACTGGCTGAGCAGGAAGATCGAGCCGAACATCCCGAGGAACATCAGCAGGCTGGCCAGGTTGATCCCGGCGAAGGCCCGGCTGCGAAAGAGCCGCATGGGCAGCATCGGGTTCTTGCTGTGGATGCCGTGGTGGACGAAGCCGCCGAGCAGCGCGCCGCCCGCGATCAGGCCCGTCAGCACGGGCCCGCTGGTCCAGCCGTCGACGGGGCCGCGGATCAGGCCGTACACGATCCCGAAGAGGCCGCCACTGGCGAGCACAGTGCCGGGGATGTCGAGCGGGGCGCCCGAGCCGTACGACTCCGAGAGGCGCATCCGGGCGAGCGGCAGCAGGGCGAGGCCGAGCGGCACGTTCAGCCAGAAGATCCAGTTCCAGGAGACGTGTTCGGTGAGAGTGCCACCGATGAGTGGCCCGGAGGCGACCGCGAGTCCGTTGACGGCACCCCAGATCCCGTACGCCATACCGCGCTTGGCGGCGGGCACGGCGGCCGTCAGCAGGGTCAGCGTCAACGGCATCATGATCGCCGCACCGACGCCTTGCACCGCCCGAGCGGCGATCAGCGAGTCGATACCGGGCGCCATGGCCGCGGCGGCCGAGGCCACGGTGAAGATCGTGATGCCGGTGAGGAAGAGCCGACGGCGGCCGTACCGGTCCCCGAGCGCCGCGCCGAACATCAGCAGCACGGCGAAGGTGAGCGTGTACGCGCTCACGGTCCATTCCAGGTCTTCCATCCCTCCCCCGAGGTCCTCGCGGATCGACGGCAGGGCGGTGGTGACGACGAGATTGTCGAGCGCCGCCATGAACCCCGCGACGCTGGTGATGACGAGAGCCCAGGCTGTGCTCCCGCGACTTGGTGTCTCCTGTGACATCGCTCCCCCAGAGATTTGGTTAGTAATTGATGACTAACTTTCACAGGCATGAAGAGGCGACGATCTACGCCACTGTCATTTCAGAGTTCGAGTCGGCCCTTGGCCCGAGCCGAGGGATAGAGCCCCTCCCACACCCGGTGCTCGGGCGGAAACCCCATGGCCACCAGGCAGTTGACGAGCATCCCGTAAGCCAGGAAGGTCGTGGTGTCGTTGACGTCGGCACCCAGCGGCAGGTGGACGGTGTCCCACAGGCGCATCCAGCCGGCCCGCACCGCTTCGCCGAACTCATGGTCACCCGCCTCTTCGGCGGCCCCCACCGCGGCGTACATCTGCATCTGCATCAGCAGCAACTCCGGCTGCTCCGCGATGAGCTTGGTGTACGCGTCCGCCATGGAGTGCAGGGCCTCTTCGCCCTCCAGCCCCTTGGCGGCCTCCTCGAAAGTGCGGCGAGTGTCCTCCGTGCAGCGCTCCGCCGTCGCGAGGAAGATCGCCTTCTTACTGGAGAAGAGGCGGAAGAGATATGGCTGCGAGACACCCACACGCTTGGCGATCGCCTCGGTGGACGTGCCGTAGTAGCCGCCCCGGGCGAACTCACCCGTCGCCGCGCGAATGACGCTCTCACGCCTCTCTTCTGCGCTCATCCTGACCATGCGAGCTAAGTTAGTGGCCAATCACTACCTAGGTCAAGGGGGTGCTGTTGCAGCCATTTCGGCAGCGGCTTTCCCCGTCGCGTTGGAGCGCGGTCGGAGCGTACGAGTGCGATCGGAGCGTACGAGTAAGGGGCACGCCTCCATTGAGGGTGCCCCTTACTCATGGGATGCCATCAGGCCAGTCGTACGACCGCCCGCGACATCCCCAGGACCTTCTGTCCCGCACTCGTCGCCGTGAGGTCGACGCGCACGGTGTTGTCGTCCAGCTTCGCCGCGACCTTGGCGCTGACCTCGATCGTGGCCCCCTTGTCGTCGTTCGGGACGACCACGGGCTTGGTGAAGCGCACGCCGTACTCGACGACCGCGCCCGGATCGCCGACCCAGTCGGTGACGACCCGGATCGCCTCGGCCATCGTGAACATGCCGTGCGCGATGACATCGGGGAGGCCGACCTCGACCGCGAACTTCTCGTTCCAGTGGATCGGGTTGAAGTCCCCGGAGGCGCCCGCGTACTGCACGAGCGTGGCGCGGGTCACGGGGAAGCTCTGAGCCGACAGCTCGGTGCCGACCTCGACGTCGTCGTACGCGATCTTCGCCGCCATGCGGGTCAGCCCTCCTCTGCCGCGCGGGCCACGAGCTTCGTCCAGGCGGTGACCACGTGCTCGCCCGCCTCGTCGTGAACCTCGCCCCGGATGTCCAGGATGTCGTTGCCCGCCATGGACTTGATCGCGTCGATGGTCGAGGTGACCGTCAGCCGGTCGCCCGCGCGCACCGGCCGCGCGTAGACGAACTTCTGGTCGCCGTGCACGACGCGGCTGTAGTCGAGGCCCAGCTGAGGGTCCTGGACGACCTGTCCCGCGGCCTTGAAGGTGATCGAGAAAACGAAGGTGGGCGGGGCGATCACATCGGCGTACCCGAGCGCCTTGGCGGCTTCCGGGTCCGTGTACGCGGGGTTGGGGTCCCCCACTGCCTCCGCGAACTCGCGGATCTTCTCCCGGCCGACCTCATAGGGATCGGTGGGCGGATAGGACCGCCCCACGAAGGACTGGTCGAGCGCCATGGACCCGGCACCTCCTGGTTTTCGCTGTGATTGCCCGGAACAGCATGCGGCCGGTCGGCCGATGCGGCCGACAACGACGCGAGGCCGCCCCCATCAGCTGGGGGCGGCCTCGCGTACGAGCCTGTTTTATCGCGTCTCGCGATGCGCGGTGTGCGCATTGCAACGCGGGCAGTGCTTCTTCATCTCAAGACGGTCCGGGTTGTTACGCCGGTTCTTCTTGGTGATGTAGTTCCGCTCCTTGCACTCCACGCAGGCCAGCGTGATCTTCGGGCGGACGTCGGTGGCAGCCACGTGAGTGCTCCTTGCCGGACGGATGGGACGGTACAACGCACAGAAGAGTAGCCGATCGGAGGACCGACCCCACAATCGGCTACTGTCAGTAGCGGTGACCGGACTTGAACCGGTGACACAGCGATTATGAGCCGCTTGCTCTACCGACTGAGCTACACCGCTGTGATGCGATCGAATCCCGCCTCACGGCGGGACCTCACACACCAGAGCCCCAATACGGAATCGAACCGTAGACCTTCTCCTTACCATGGAGACGCTCTGCCGACTGAGCTATTGGGGCGAGCGATGAAGACATTACACGCTCGGCAGCCGATCGCCCAAATCCGTTTCGCGGCACCTGCACCACCCCGTTCCCGGCGTTCTCGGCTGTTCCCATGAGCTCCAACAGCCCCTTCTGCACAGCGGACCACACCGGTACGACTATTCCGCTCCTCCTCGAAGCGCACTGCTCGTCACCCTAGGCTCGACTCACGCTGCGTGATCAATGTCCCCCTTCGCAGCCGCCCCGAAGCCCCAGGAGCGCGATGCCCGACAGCCAGCCGCAGCAGCCCCCTTCCTCGTCGTCGGGTCCCTCGTCGGGCCGGACCGACGGCTCCGCCCTCCTGCTGTGCGGTGCCCGGCTCACGGACGGCCGGACCGTGGACGTGCGGCTGGGCGGCGGGCGCATCGAGGCCGTCGGCACGGCCGGCAGCCTCAGCATGCACACCGCGCGCGTGGACCTCGCCGGCTATCT
Organism: Streptomyces scabichelini; assembly: GCF_011045015.1. Lineage (GTDB taxonomy): Bacteria > Actinomycetota > Actinomycetes > Streptomycetales > Streptomycetaceae > Streptomyces > Streptomyces scabichelini. Next base: position 47,795 of record NZ_JAAKZY010000063.1, read on the forward strand.
GCTCCTGCCGGCCCCCGCGGAGCCGCACGCCCACGGCGACACGGCCCTTTCGGCCGACGGCGACGGCCCTGTCTCGTACGACGATCAGGACGTCCAGCGCCGTACGACCGAGGCCGCGTTGCTGCAGCTCGGGCATGGGGCCACGGCGTTGCGTTCCCACGTGCGCATCGGTGATGTGCAGGGGCTCGGCGCGCTGGAGGCGGTGCTCCAGGCGCGGCGCGCGCTGCGGGGGCTCACCGAGCTGACGGCGGTGGCGATGCCACGGGTGCTGACCGGGCTCGCCGGTATCGAAGGGCTGGCGATGCTGCGGGACGCGGTGAAAATGGGTGCCTCCGTAGTGGGCGGTTGTCCGGATCTCGACCCCGATCCGACGGGGTACGTGGAGGCGGTCCTGGAAGTCGCTTCCGAGCACGGCTGCCCGGTCGACCTGCACACGGACGGTGACGACCCGGCGCGGCTCACGCGACTCGCGGCGATGGCGGGCGGGCTGCGGCCCGGCGTGACGCTCGGACCGTGCGGCGGGCTCGGGCGACTGCCCTCAGAGGTGGCGTCGCGGGCCGCGGACCAGCTGGCCGCTGCCGGGGTGACCGTGGCCTGCCTGCCCCAGGGCGGCTGCTCGGGCGTCGACCGGCGCGGGACGGCTCCCGTACGGCTGCTGCGGTCGGCCGGGGTGCGGGTCGTGGCGGGCAGCGGCGCCCTGAGGGACGTATCGAACCCGGTGGGGCGCGGCGACCCGCTGGAGGCGGCGTATCTGCTGGCCTCCCGCTACGGCTTGCGGCCCGAGGACGCGTACGACGCGGTGAGTTCGTCGGCCCGGGCAGCGCTCGGGCTGCCCGAGGTACGGGTGGATGCGGGTTTCCCGGCCGAACTGCTCGCTGTGCGCGGGGACCGGCTGGCGGGGGCGCTGTCGCTGGCCTACAGCCGGATCGTGGTGCACCAGGGGCGTGTGGTGGCTCGGACGAATGCGGTGCGGGAATTCTGCGGCTCGGCTGCGGCTGTGGCGTTGGATCTGCCTCGGCAGGGGCGGGGTGAGGGGC
>NZ_JAAKZY010000064.1 GCF_011045015.1 Streptomyces scabichelini
CTGGTCCGTCCGGGCGGGGTCGTGGTGAACACGACGGTATGGATGCCCGCGCCCTCCGACCAGGAGCGCGGCGTACGCGGCATCGACCTGTTCGTCCGCAGCGACGCCGACCAGCTGTCGCAGCTGGCAGCGCTGATCGACCGCGGCGAGCTGCGCGTCGACGTCGCCGAGCGGGTGCCGCTGGCCAAGCTGCCGGCGCTCCACGCCCGGGCCGCCGAAAACGCGGTGCACGGCAAGGCCATCGTCGTCCCGCCCACCGCCTGATGCCGATCCTCCACCGAAAGGAAAAGGCCATGGCACTGAGTTTGGATCCCGAAATCGCCGAGGCGCTGGCCCCGATGGCCGGCGCGATGGCGGACGCCACACCACCGGCCGTGGGGGACATCGCGGCGCGGCGCGCCATGTGGGAGCCGATCATCGGCCCGCGGGAACGGCCCAGCCGGTCCCGGCCGACGTGAAGACCAGCGAGCACTACACGACCACCGGCGACGGAGCGCGGATCACCATGCGCTGGTACACCAAGGACGGCGCGGCGCCTGGCCCGGCCGTGCTGTTCGTCCACGGCGGCGGATACATCTTCGGCCACATCGACCTGTTCGACGGGCCGCTCGCCCGCTACGTCTCCGCCAGCGGCGTACCGATGCTGTCAGTCGAGTACCGCCGCGCCCCCGAGCACCCCTTCCCGACCCCGCTCGAGGACGCCTACACCGCACTGCGCTGGCTGCACGAACACGCCGCCGAACTCGGCGTCGACACCGACCGGATCGGCGTGATGGGTGACAGCGCCGGCGGCGGAATCGCCGCAGCCGTGTCGATCCTCGCCCGCGAGCGCGGCGGCCCGAAGATCGCCCGGCAGATCCTTCTCATGCCGATGCTCGACGACCGCACCACCACCCCCGATCCACACATCGCGCCCTACCTGCTGTGGTCCTACGACGACAGCCTCACCGCATGGCCGGCCCTGCTCGGCAGGCCGCCGGCGGGCCCGACGTCCCGGCCACGGCGACGCGAGCCGTACCCGAGCGACCTGTCGGATGAAGCCTGGACGCTGATCCGGCCGGTCATCACCTCCCGGGCGTGGGAAGTGGGTGAGGCCGAAGGTGTGCCACAGGACCACGTCCTCGCCGTCCAGCGGGCGGTCGCCGGCGACGAACGCCTCCAGGCCCCCGCCGCCGGGGCTCTGGTTGACGATCACTACGACTCCGCCGAGCACTCACAGAACACCCCCTCAGAACACGTGAACAGAGCCACGGTGAAGTGATGACCCGTGGAGCAAGGGCTGCTTCGAGAGTATCCGCGTGGTGGCAGAGGGCCGCGCTAAACGCATCGCAGGCAGGGTTGAGTCCGGTGTGGGCGGCGAGCTCGATGCGGTGCTGTGCGAGGGATGAAGGACTTGGCCCTTCGGCGCCGTGCTGCCGGGATCTGTGGGAGCCCCGGGGGTGCCTCTATGTCTTTCGTCAAGCAAGGCTTGGGGTTCGGGGTTCGTAGAAGGTGCCGTCGCGGAGCACGATGTCGAGGGTGCCAGTGTCCGGGACCACGACGGTCTGCTCGTCGAGTACCTCGGAGACGTCGTCGATGAGCCGTGTCGCCACGCGCGGGGCCCTGGGTTGGACCACCACCCGCCGCCCGCCCACCGACCACGCATGTGTTGTTCCGGCGCGGTCATGTGGCGGTTGTGTTCTATCGGATGACGGTGTGGTTCAAGCTTGTGCTGTGCCCGTCTTCCTAGGCTGTGGAACAGGTACGGCCCGGCCTGTTCAGGGCCTGAAGCACATACGAAATACGAGAAGCGCGTGAGCCAGCCGACGGCAGGCGATGTTTGTTGCGAGCGCACAGACACGTACGCGATATTCATGCTTTCTTCCTGAAGTGAGAGAAGCGAATGCGGAATTTATCCAAAATGCTCACTGTTGGTGCGGTGCTCGCGGGGGTGACCTTGCCTGCCGGGGCCGCTCACGCGACTCCCGGCGGCCCGGGAGTCGTCGGCAAGGTCATCACTCAGACCACAGTCGGCGGTAAGGACTACATCCTGCGAGAGGTCACCATCCCGCCGGGTCAGGCCACCGGTTGGCATTACCACGACGGCCCCCTCTACGGATACGTCAAAAAAGGAACGTTGAGCCACTACGACGCCACCTGTGCTTCAGACGGCGTGTACAAGAGCGGCACCACGTTGAAGGAACCCTCTGGGCCCGACCGCGTTCACATCGGCCGCAACCTCGGCTCCACGGACGTTGTTCTGGAGGTCCTCTACATCCTCCCGCACGGCGCACCCTTCTCCCAGGACGCCCCCAACCCTGGGTGCGACTTCCAGTGAGCCGCGTATGACAGCCCGCGGCGGGACTTGACTCAGCCCGCCGCGGAGCGAGTGTTGGAGCTTCTTCCGCGAGGTCTGGCAGATGGCCCGCGGGGGCCTTGTCAAGGCAACACCCATCCACGCCCTTCCACCCGCCGTCATACGGTGGGACGCAACACCTGCACACAAGGAGAGAACCCAAAGTGGCCGAGCTGTTCTACGACGCTGACGCCGACCTGTCCATCATCCAGGGCCGCAAGGTCGCGGTCATCGGCTACGGCAGCCAGGGCCACGCCCACGCGCTGTCGCTGCGTGACTCGGGTGTCGACGTCCGCGTCGGTCTGCACGAGGGCTCCAAGTCCAAGGCGAAGGCCGAGGAGGAGGGGCTGCGCGTGGTGACCCCGGCGGAGGCCGCCGCCGAGGCCGACGTGATCATGATCCTGGTGCCGGACCCGATCCAGGCACAGGTCTACGAGGAGTCCATCAAGGACAACCTCAAGGACGGCGACGCGCTGTTCTTCGGCCACGGCCTGAACATCCGCTTCGACTTCATCAAGCCCCCGGCGAACGTCGACGTGTGCATGGTCGCCCCCAAGGGCCCGGGCCACCTGGTGCGCCGTCAGTACGAGGAGGGCCGCGGCGTGCCATGCCTCGCGGCCGTCGAGCAGGACGCGACCGGCAACGGCTTCGCGCTGGCTCTCTCGTACGCCAAGGGCATCGGCGGCACCCGCGCCGGCGTCATCAAGACGACCTTCACCGAGGAGACCGAGACCGACCTGTTCGGCGAGCAGGCCGTCCTCGCCGGTGGTACGGCCGCGCTGGTCAAGGCCGGCTTCGAGACGCTGACCGAGGCCGGCTACCAGCCGGAGATCGCCTACTTCGAGTGCCTGCACGAGCTGAAGCTCATCGTCGACCTGATGTACGAGGGCGGCCTGGAGAAGATGCGCTGGTCGATCTCCGAGACCGCCGAGTGGGGCGACTACGTCACCGGCCCGCGGATCATCACCGACGCCACCAAGACCGAGATGCAGCAGATTCTCGCCGACATCCAGGACGGCTCCTTCGCCCGCGAGTGGATGGCCGAGTACCACGGCGGTCTGAAGAAGTACAACGAGTACAAGCAGGCAGACGCCGAGTCGCTCCTGGAGACCACCGGCAAGGAGCTGCGCAAGCTCATGAGCTGGGTGAACGAGGAGGACTGACTCGAGGACGAGGAGACTCGACGCAGCCTCCGCGCAAGGTGCGCTTTGGTCACGTTGTTGCCTTCGCGGTTGCGGCTGCACTGATCATCCTCATCCGCGGTCGGGGTGGTGCTGGGTCGAGGCTCGTTGCTGGAACGGTCGGCGCTGTTGTTCAGCGTGGTCAAGCTGATCGGTGCCGCGTACTTGGTGTATCTCGGGGGAAGGCGTTCAGGTAGCGCCGTACGCGGGTGACCTGGCAGCGGTGGCCGTTCCCGGCGGGGCGCTGCGTGCCGCGCGGGACGGGTTCGTCGTCGGGTGACGAACCCGAAGAACGTGATCTTCTTCCCTTCGCCGTTGCCTCAGTTCGTGGACCGGTCGCAGGGCCATGTGCCACTGCAGATGGATGATCGTCTTCGGGTTTGTCTTCGCACCGTGATCGCGGTGATCTGCCGTTCGGCGTGAAGCTTGCTGTCCAGCAGTGCGCGCTCGTGGTTCGCTCGCTCGCCGCATCGTCTCGAGGTCGTCACCGGGACCGAGGGTAGCGACGGTCTTCGCCGAGCAGCAGGTGTCGCTCCGCACGGTCCGTCGGCAGGACGGACACAGGGGACGCGGGGGAGCGGAACTGGCCTGACCGAGTCTCAACTACGTGCCGACCTCGGCGGAATCGGCGGCGTCCTCCTTGGCGTCGGCGTGACCACCGCATACGCCTTTTCCCAGGGCTGGCCCGTGGTCGTCCCGGTCTGGGCGATGGCAGGCGGCGTCGTCACAACCCTGGTGATCGGCGCCCTGGCCGGCTTCTACCCCGCCTTCCGCGCCTCCCAACTGGCCCCGAGGGAAGCCCTGGCCGCACCGTAGCGACCCTTCATCGAGCCCGGCCGGGCCTCCCGCGGCCACGCAGAGTGTCCTGCGTGTAGCCCGCCGACCCACCCGCGTCCCTCGGGAGCGAACACCTCAGCGGCGCCTGCAAGCTGGATGCGGTCCGGCTCGCCAAGGTGGCCGAGCAGCAGACGATCCGCCTCAGCTACGTACCGCCCCAGCTACGTTCCGCCCCGGCATGGTGGGGCTCATGTCCGGTGCTTCAGCTGATCTGTTGCTGTGGAGTTGGCGGTTTGGAGCTGCGGTCTTCCGACGTGCTGACTGCCGCTTGACGCAATTGGAGGGTGACTGCTGCCGGTCCGAAGGCCGGCACATCGACCGAGATGACGCCGTCCGGTTCCGGGTTGAGTTCGCTGGGGAACAGGCCGAGGTAGTTCGTGTGGAGAGCCTGGGTGAAGGGGAACCGGGTGCTCAGACGGCAGGTGACCGGGACATCGGCGTTGGACTGTAGGCGGATCATGAGGCTTCCTTCGCTCGGGACGGTCAGGCCCACGAGACGTACACGGGGATCCTCCACGGTCAGGAACTGCATCTGCGCCGGCGGATTCAGCTGCGCCTCGGCACGGGCGCGGACCGCTACGAGCGGGTGGCTGGTGACGGCCGCGGTACGCATGGCCAGTTGGTCGCCGAGTCCGCCGGAGGCGTGTGCGGCACTGGAAGTCCCCTCGGCGGCGGCGAAACCGACGCTGTAGCGAAAGACGTGATCAAAGGCCTGCTGAGCGGGGAAATTCGTGTCCCAGATGTTGTTGTGCACCCAGGAGAAAACGGTGGCCGGTTCCTCTTGCGGCAACGACTGCGGGTAGGGAACGTAAGGGATCGCGATCCCGCCGAGCTGGACGAGGGGCGCGTCGGCCGTGGCCAGCGCGGCGTGGTGGAGGCCGTCCCTCAAACTGATCCAGCGCCGGACGGCTCGCATATGGGTGGCGGACCCTGGCACGGTCGCAAGTCCGGTGCCCGTGACGCCGCCTGTCGCTTCCATGCGTACGGCGGGATCGTCCAGGGCGAAGGGGAAGGCGAAGAACGCACTCTCCTTGGTCAGCGTCGCGGATTTGTCGATGCGGTTTTCTATGTCGATGCGAGCCGCGTCGTGGGGCAGGTGCACCGTCACGCGGAGTCGGCGCGTGCCGGCCGGGGCGCATTCATAGACAAGCGTGTGGCCGGTGGCGTCGACGCGGCGTTCGACGAGTGCTGCGGGCGGTGCCGTGTGGCGCGAGGCGAGCAGGTGCATCGAGTCGTCGGCGACGGTCTTGCTGGACTGGTGATTGAACGCCCCGGCGGTGGCGTACTCGTCGTACACGTAGCCGTTGAAGCCGATGACGGCGTCCCGCCGGACGAGTTCGCGCCCGGTGTGCTTGTCGAGGATCGAGCCGATGCAGGCCTGGCTCAGATCAACCGCGACGCGCAGGTGATCGTTCTCCAGGACGGTCGGATCCGCGGGCAGGTCGGTGCTGTCACCGTTTTCCGTAGAGGCGGTGGAGGAAGTGGCACCGGGGAGGATGTCCAGGCGCAAGGATCCGCAGGCCGGCACGTCAGTGAGAGGCACGCGCAGGAACCGGCCGGCTGCCCGGTGGCGGTCGTTGCTCTGGGCTTCCTCCGTAAAGGGCAGGGACGTGCCGGTACGGGCATCGAGAACCCGCACTGCCTCGCTCAGTGCCACGGTGCTCTCGGGCAGGAACAGTCGCGCCGTCTCCGTGCGTGGCCAGCTGCAGGTGTTCACGATGTGGTAGCAGGCCAGAGCGCCAGTTGAGGGCGCGAAGGCTTCGCCGAGCAGTGCGGCGGCGGAGTCCAGCAGGGTCTCCGCGTCGTCGTGGGCGCGCAGGGCTTGGGAGTACTTCCAGTGCCACTGCTTTTCGCCGGAGCCGTGTCCATGATCGCCGTGGGTCCAGGGGTCACCGGCGCCCCAGGTGTGTTCGTTGAACAGGGAGGCCGAACGGTAGACGGCCGGCGCCGTCTTGGTGATGACCGGGCTGCCGGGCACGCCCATCAACTGAGCGTAACCAGCCACGGTCTGCGCCTCGGCGAGGGCGGCCTGGCCGCGGCGCGTGGCAGCGAGCGGGACGGCCCCCGCACCGACCCCGTCGACCCACCAGTCGCTCCAGTCACCCTGATAGGTCTCCAGCTGGTCCCCGACACGCTTTTCGGCGTCCTCGAAGAAGTCCTGGTTCCGGGAGGTCCGCAGTTGCGGGAATGCCCACTGCTCGTTCCAACGGCGCACGGTTTCGGAGATGATCCGCCGGGGCGGGCCATTGTCCGCGAACTTGCCCAGCACCCGCAGGTGCAGCACGTCCCAGGGATAGGGATCGGCTGTGACGCCGTGATCGAGAATGGGGAAGCCCGGGATCCCGCGGCCTTCGTGCGGGTAGGGGAACTCGGCCAGCGCGCTGAGGTAGGCGGGCAGGAGGTCGTCGACGTGGTGGTAGGACTCGTCGAATCCCAGAATCGATCCCTCCATGTACGCCAGCCCGTGCGGTGTGTCCGTGCGCCAGACCAGGAGGCTGTTGCCGCTGGGTGCCTGCCAGCGGAAGAGCCGTGGCAGGTGTTCCCCTCCGACGAGGTGCGGTACGGCGCGCCCGGCCCAGTTGTGCGCCACGGAGAGGTAGCGGATGCCGTTGCCCGCCAGGACGTCGGGCAGGCCGACCACTTGGCCGGGCACGTCGGTCTGCATGGCTGTTCGGATGTCGACGCCGTGCCGGTCGCGCAATTCCAGCGCGGGGCGGATGAGTTCGTGCAGTTCGTCGGTGGAGCAGGTCTCCGTGTGGAGGTTGAACGGCATCGCCGTGAGTTCGACGCGGCCTTCGCGCACCCGGTCGAGGAAGCTGTCGACCTGGCGGCGAGGGCGGTTGGACTGCCAGTCCTGGAAGGAGTGGAAGCCCTCAACGGCCCACCGGAACCGGGCAGGTTCCGGCCAGTCGTCGGTGTCGTGGCACAGCTCGAGCAGCGAGTCGAGGTAGGCGCGGTGCTCGGCCATCACCCGACCTTGGGGGTCGGTGTAGCCGATGTCGAGGTGGGAGTGCTGCACCAGGTGGAGCGTCCAGTGACGCTGCGGGCGCGCCTCGAAGTCGAACCGGGTGCCTTCTTCCAGGTCGGGCAGCTCGAGCAGCAGGGGTGTCGGTGCGTCCACTTCCGGCACCAGGATGCGGGTGTCGGAGCCTGGACCGGGGAGGATTACGCAGGTGACCGGGGTGCCCCCGCTCGTGGTGACCCGGGCCCGGGTGATGCGCGGCAGGGCGTTGTGCGAGTCCGCGTCGCGGCGGCGCAGACGCAGTCGGATGGACTGGAGCAGTCCACCTTTGCCGTCGCGGCGCAGCAGGGGCTCGCCCGACAGTTGCACCCGCAGGTCGCCGATGCCGGCGCTGGTGGTGACCACGCGGTCACGCAGGATGTCGCGCGCGATGTCGGAATCCCACCAGGAAGGCCGGGTCAATGGTGCCTTGGGCATGGTGCGTTGCTGTCCTTTTGGGTTGAGAGATTTGGGTTGAGTTGATGATGTGCGGGCCAAAGCGCGGTGTCACGAGGGGGGCGGTCAGCCGGCTGGGGATGGTGGTCTCAGCGTCTGGTGCGGGCCAGAGTGGCGAAGATCTGGATCATGGCGGACTGTTCGAGGGTTTCGGCCGGAATCCTGGGGTCGTAGTCGCCGCCGCCCGACGGCTGGAAGTGGAACAGCCCGGTCGCGGCGTTTCGGTTGGTGGCGTACGCGCTGTCCGCGTAGGTGCTCATGGCCTGCCGGTAGGCGGGGTTGGGGCGTACGGCGTCCAGGGCGAGCAGGTCCTTGAAGTAGAAGGCGTTGAAGATGGCCGGCTGGTCGTGCAGGCGGCTGCCCTGGGTCCAGTACGCCAGGGAGCCCCGGGCGTCCTCGACGGCCTTGTTCAGGTAGGCGGCGTTGCCGGTGCCGCGGTAGAGGGCGGTAGCCGTGCCGATCATGGAGCCTGAGTTGTAGGTCCACAGGGTCGGGTTGGTGCTGCCGTCGTCGCCGCGGTCGTTGGCGTACAGGCCCGGTTCCTTCCGCATGCACGAGTACACCCAGCCGTACCACTGCTTGGCCTTGTCGAGGTAGGTGCGCTTGTGGGTGTGCTCGTAGAGCCTGGCGGCGAGCTGGGCGGACAGGGCCGTGACATTGGTGGCGCGGACGTTGTTGTTGGGGGAGTCGAACCAGTCCATGCCGCCGGGGCAGGGCTTGGCGGGGTCGCCGTCCCAGGCGCGGGCGACGATGGGCACGACCTGCTCGGCCCGGTTCAGGAACTTGGTGTCGCCGGTGCTCTCGTACTGGTCGAGTTGGCTCAGCGCGACCACGGCGTTGTCGTCGTAGTACACGTCACCGCCCGTTCCCAGCGGGGCCGGCAGATAGGACTGGTAGCCCGGCCGGGCGCCGGGCGCGAAGTACAGCTCGACGGTGCCGAAGCGCTCGGCCGCGTCCGGGCGGTAGGCCGGGCCGGTGCGCGGGAGTTGCTGCATGTCCACGGTTGCCGCGGCGGCCTCGCGCAGCGGCCACAGGTAGGAGTGCTCCCGGTCCGTAGGCTGCCGGGGCGTGCGTTCCAGGTACAGGCCGTGGTTGTCGGCGCCCTCGTACAGGTGGGTTTGCAGGGCGTCGTAGGCGTTGGTGGCACGGTCGGCCCACACGGCGGAGGACACGGGGTGAGGGCGTGCGGGAGGAGCGGGCTGGGCGTGCGCGGGGACGGCACTCCACAGCAGGCTTGCGCAGGCGGCGGTCACGGTGGCATGGCGGAGCAGTGATCTCAGCATGGTTGCCCTTCGTGGCTGGCAGGAAGCGTGCAGGGGTCAGCGGTGGATCTTGAGGCTGCTGATGAAGAAGCGCTGGGCGGAGAAGAACAGCACCAGGGTCGGTAGGGAGACGAGGAGGGCGCCGGCCAGCACGACCGGGGGCCCGACGTTGGAGTAGTTGCCCTGCAGATCGGCGAGCGCGGCCATGATGGGCCGGATGTTGCGGCTCGTGGTGAGCGTGATGCCGAACATCAGGTCGTTCCAGACGGCCACGAACTGGAACACGAACACGGCGATCATGGCGGATTTGCTCAGCGGGACGTGGATCTGCCAGAACAGCCGCCACCAGGAAGCACCGTCCACGCGCGCGGCTTCCACGACTTCCCGCGGCAGTGTGAGGGCATAGTTGCGCATGACAAAGAACGCGAAGGGAATCGCGATGGCCGTGTAGATCAGAACGAGCCCGATCTGGGTGTCGTAGAGGGAAGTCTCCGCGTAGGAGAGGAACAGCGGCCGGATGAAGACCTGCAGGGGCAGTAGCGTGCCTGAGTAGATCACCCAGAACCACAGCACCTGGCGCTTCACGGGCATGATGATGGTGGCGAATGCGGCGCACGTGGCCACCCCGACAGCGGCCAGCGCGCTGACAACGGCGTACAGGAGACTGTTGCCGAGCGCCGGGCCGAGTTGGGCCTTGTCCCAGGCCTGGGACATGTTGTCGAACAGTCCGAAACTCTCCGGCAGCCAGTGCGGACTGCCCGAGTAACTCTCGGCTGGAACCAGTGCGTTGACCACCAGGAGCCAGGTCGGAACCAGCCACAGCACGGCGAGCACCACGACGGTGCCATTGCGCAGAACTCGGCCCAGAGACATTGGTTATTCGCCTTTCACGTCGAGCTGACGGCGCAGATAGAGCCAGGAAGCCGCCAGCACGATCACGGTGAGAACGACTGCGATCGCCGCTCCCGCACCAGGCCGCAGTTCCAGGAAGGTCTCGTTGTACATGGACACCGCAAGGGTCTCCGTGGCACGGCCGGGGCCCCCTTGGGTGAGCACCCAGATCAGGTCGAACGACTTGAGGCCGTTGACGAGACTCATGCCGATCACGATGATCGAGACAGGCCGGAGCTGAGGCAGGACGATGTGGCGGAACTGCTGCCAGCTCCCCGCGCCGTCCAGGGCGCCGGCCTCCACGGTCTCCGGCGGGATGGACTGCAGGCCGACCAGAAAGAGGATGACGGCCACGCCGGTGGCCTGCCAGGCGTTGGCGAGGATCATCACGACGGTGTTGCCCGGCCAGGTCAGCAGCCATCCCTGGGCGAGTGAGTCCAGATTCAGCGTGGTCAGGACCTGGTTGACGGCGCCGTCGGTCGTGAGCATGAAGTTCCAGACCACTGCCACCGCAGAACCCGAGAGCGCATAGGGAAGCACGACACACAGCCGTGCCAGCCCCGACCAGCGGGTGGCGTTGGTCATGCAGGCGATGGCAAGTCCGAGCACGAAGGGGAGCAGGACTGTGCCCACCACCCACATCAGCGTGTTCTGGATCGAGCGGGACAACGCCGGGTCGGAAGCGAACAGTGAGTAGTTGTCGAACCAGCTGAAGGACGAGGTCCGGGTGTCGCTGAAGAAGCTTCGATAGACGGTCCAGACGAACGGGGCGAGCAGGAAGGCGGTGACCAGGAGTACAGCCGGAGCCATGAACGTCCCGGCCGTCAGGCGCTCACGCCTCTTGCGCCACGTGTGCGTCGTGGGCGGAGGCGGTGCACTGCCGGGTGAGGACACTATGGGGAGTCCGCCGCCGGTGGCGGAAGTGCGTTGGTCGGTCGAGGAAGTGCTCATGCTTCGTCACGCCTCCAGGCGGCCCATTCGTCTTGTGCACGCTCCTGCATCCGGCGCAGCGTGGTGGCCGGGGAGGTCTGCCCGGCCATAAAGCCGCCCAGGTCGTTGGTGTTGCCCTGGATGAGGCTCGGAGGGCTGGCTTCCCAGTACCTGATCAGCGGGAGCCGGCGCTCCCGGGCGATGTCCCGCTGTAGCTCCGCCACGACCGGGTTGCTCGAACGCACCGTCGGGTTGGCAGAGCTGTCCTGCAGGAAATCGCTCCACACCCGCTGGACCGACGGGTCGAGCCAGGCTCCGACATTCTTCATGGCCGCGGCGTGCGAGGAAGCGCGGGCGGGCACCGCGAAGACGCCCGACTCGGTGATCACACTCTTGGGGGCCGAGGGCCGCACCGTGGGAAGAATGAAGGCACCGTAGTCGACGCCCGGTTTCATGCCGACGGCGCTCATGCCCTGCGCCTGCCATGTGCCGTGCAGGAACATGCCCACCGTGCCGGCCTTCAGCGCGCCGGGGCCGCGGGCCTGGTCGAAGTCGGGCGATGTCATCCAGCCCTTGCGCATGAAGTCGTGCCAGATGTCCATCGCTTGGCGCGCTGCGTCGTCGAGATAGGACGCCTCGCCTGCCACCAGCTTCTGGTAGAAACGCGGGTCGACCTTGGTGACCAGCTCCTGGAACCACTCGATCGCGGGCCAGCCCCCGACTTGGCTGGCCAGGAACGGCGTGATCTTGTTCCGTTTGAGAACCTCCGCACAGCGCAGCAGTTCAGCCCAGCTGGACGGGGCGGACAGCCTCAGCTTCTTGAACACAGGCTTGCTGTAGAACAGCACGTAGTACGACTCGTACAGCGGGACGCCGTAGACCTTCCCGTCGTACGACATCGTCTCCCGGGTCGCGTCGCGCACCCACCCCTTGGCCGCGTACTGCCCCCAGACGCTCGACAGATCGGTGAGTCCGCCTGCGCGGGCCAGACGCTTGAGCTGATAGCCCGAGGCCCACTTGACCATGTCGGAGGCCTTCGAGGTCTGCAGGGTCATCTGCACGACCTGCTGATACGACGTCACCGAGGGATTCGACAGCGGCCGCAACGCATACCCGGTGATCTTCTCCAGTTCGCGCCCGGCTGAGCGATACCCCTCGTCCCACGTGGCGTTGTCGTTGGAGATGCTCGTCGTCCCCGGCTGCGGGGAAGTGCTTGTTCCGCGAGCGCAGCCCTCTACCGCGAGAGTGACCGCACCTGCGGTCAACCCGGCGAGGAAGCGACGCCGAGCAAGCGGCGCGGCTGCGCGGCGGGGCGTGCCCGATGCTGTCATTGATCACCTTCACCGAACGGGCCACCTGGCATGGCCGGATGTGAGCCTGAAGTTAACGACAACACTCCGGTGGTAGCAAGGGTTCGTCGCCATGTGATGTTGCCGCCATAGCGCGTCTCTGCAATAACAGCAGGTCAAGCATGATTAAGGTGCAAAGGAAACTCGAAAGAAGGGGTTGGACCGCTCCAGCCGCTCACTGTTATCGTTAACTAACACGACGGAGCCTAGCGAGGAGAAGAAGTGCATTCCGCCTCTCGTTCGTACGACCCCCACCCCAGCTACGACCCCGTCGACGGGCAGGTGATCGCAGGCTGGCCGGCTGCCGTCGCCACGCTGCCGTCCGGCCCGCTCGTTCTGGCGGTGGACGGTCCTTCTGCGCTGGATTGGGGTGCGCTGGCCGACGGACTGACGACGGCCCTGCGCTCCGCGGGGCGTGAGGTGGAGTTGCTGGACGTGCGCAGTCACTATGCGCCGTCAGCTGCCGAGCGGATCACCGCTCGGCCCGTCCCTGCCGACGACCCGTTCTTCACCCCGCTGTCCCAGGCGCAGGTCGGGGACCTGTTCGACTCCATTCATCAGGCTGAGAGGCCCCTGAACGGCGGCGTGTTGGTGGTGTTCGGGCCGGGCGCGGCGCTGTTCGGACCGGACATGCTGTGGTACGCGGACCTGCCGAAACGGTACGCCGAGGCTGCCGTGGCACACGGGCATCTGCCGGTGGGCGTCAACCTGGGCCGCTTCGGCGAGCCCGGTGATCTGGTGCGGCTGTTCTACACCGACTGGCCCCTTCTGGACCGGCACCGCGACGCGTATGCGGGACAGGTCGAGCGGTGGATCGACATGCAGGACCCGGCATCGCCCACCTCGCTGGACGGTACCGCGCTGCGCAGCACCCTGGCTCACCTGGCCGGCGGGCCCGTGCGCACCCGCCCGTACTTCAACTCCACCCCGTGGGGAGGCCAGTGGGCGGCAAGTGAACTGGGCTTCACCCCGCAGGCCGGCAACACCGCTCTCGGCTACGAGCTGATCGCTCCCGAGGCGGGTGTCCTTGTCGGCGAAGAGGGCGGGGCGCAGGTCGAGGTCCCCTTCCAACTGCTGTGCGTCCTGCACCCGACGGACATGCTCGGCCAGGAGGTGCACCGTCGGTTCGGCACATCCTTTCCGATCAGGTTCGACTACCTCGACACGATGCAGGGCGGCAACCTGTCCCTGCACTGCCACCCGCAGGAGCAGTACATGCGGGAGGTGTTCGGCTGGCCGTACACCCAGCACGAGACCTACTACGTCACGGACAGTGAGGCGGGCGCCCAGGTGCTGCTCGGTCTCACCGAGCGTGCGGACGTCGACGCCATGCGCCGCCAGGTGGAGGACGCCATCACCAACGGCACCCTGCTGCCCGTCGAGGCCCACATCCAGACCCATCCGGCCACGGTGGGCCAGCTGTTCATGATCCCGGCCGGCACCCCGCACGCCTCGGGCGCGGGCAATCTGGTGCTGGAGGTGAGTGCGACGCCGTATCTGTACTCCCTGCGCTTCTACGACTGGCTCCGCAAGGACGCCACGGGTGCATCCCGGCCCTTGCCCTACGCACACGGATTCGCCAATCTGGACACCGCCCGGCGGGGGGAGGACGTGACGAAAGACCTGATCCAGCAGCCCCGTACGCTGCGCGCGGGCGAGGGCTGGCGAGAGGAAGTCATCGGCGCCCTGCCAGAGATGTTCTACGCAGTGCACCGCCTGGTCGTAGCCCCGGCCGCCGACATCGTCGACGACACAGCCGGCCGCTTCCACATCCTCAACCTCGCCTCGGGCCAGGGCGCGGTCATCGAGACCAGCGACGGACGCACCCACTTCCTGGCCTTCGCCGAGACCATCACCGTGCCCGCCGCGGTCGGCTCCTACCGCATCCGTTCGGTGGGCGACGACGAGGTGCACCTCGTGAAGGCTCTGGTGGTTGAGCCGTGACCAGTGCCGTCGCCGAGCGGACCCGTGCGCCGATCCCCGTTCTCGACGTCGGCGGAACGCACGTCACCGCTGCCCTCGTCGACCCTGCGACCGACTGCCCCATCTCTTCCTCAGTGATCCGCAGACCCTTGGGCTCGCACGCCCCGGCCGACGGCATCCTCGACGCCATCGCCCTGGCCGCCCTGGAACTGCCCGCAGGGCACCGGCTGTGCTGGGGCGTGGCCATGCCGGGCCCCTTCGACTACGACACCGGGATAGGCCGGTTCACGGGTATCGGGAAGTTCGAGTCACTGTCCGGCGTCGATGTCGGGGCCGGTCTGCGTCAGCGGCTGGTCCACCGGGCTGAGCGACTGTGTTTCCTCAACGACGCCGACGCCTTCGCCCTCGGCGAATATCGCGCCGGCGCCGCCGCTGGGCACGAGCGTGCGGTGTGCCTGACGCTGGGCACGGGCGTGGGCTCCTCGTTCCTGCGCAACGGCCTACCCGTACACGACGGCCCTCAGGTGCCTCCCGGCGGACACGTGCACCGTCTGACCGTGCACCACGTCCCGCTGGAGGACCTGGTCTCGCGCCGTGCCATCCGCGCGCATTACGCCCGCCTCGAGACCCTCCCGGACGATCGAGTCCTCCCGGACGTCCACGAGATTGCCGCACTGGCCAAGGGGGGCAACGCCGCAGCTTCGGAGGCTTTCCGCTACGCTTTCGACACCCTGGGTCAGGCCCTGGCTCCGTGGATCGCCCGTTTCCAGGCCACTGCGGTGGTCATCGGCGGGTCCATGGCCCAGTCGTGGGACTTGATCCACCCTGCGCTCTCGACAGGGCTGGCTCAGGCCGCCAAGCCCGCTCCGCGCGTCCTGGCGGCCAGGCAGCCTGCGGAGGCGCCGTTGATCGGGGCCGCCCACTGGGCGCAGGGCGTACAGAGTGCTCCATGAGGGCCGACCTCAGGTCTGGGACGCCGCCGCAGGCAGAGGAAGGAGAAGGAGCATGACTGGTCGCCGAGGCGGCGGGCCGACCATGCATGACGTCGGGAGACTCGCGCAGGTCAGTGCCATGACCGTCTCACGGGTACTCAAGAACGATCCCGGCGTGTCCGAAGCCACGCGCGAACGCGTCTTCGCCGCGGTGGACCGGCTTGGCTACCGCCGCAACGAGACCGCGCGCAGCCTGCGGCTCGGCGGCACTGGGATGATCGGTCTTGTCGTCACCAACCTCGCCAACCCGTTCTACTCGCGTCTCGCGCTCGGAGTCCAGGAAGTCGCCACCGAACACGGCTTGCGGATGATGCTCAGCAACACGGCCGAACAAGTGGAGCGGGAGCCCGGCCTGATCGACGGCCTCATCGATCACCAGGTCGAAGGGTTGATCGTCGTCCCCGCCGGAAGCCGGCAGCAGCACTTGGCCAGCGCCATGCGCCATGTCCCCGTCGTCCTCGCCGCACGGCCGCCGGCTGGACTCGACACCGACTGCGTGCTGGTCGAGGACTTTCACGGTGCCCGCGAGGCCACCGCGTGCCTGCTTGCCGAAGGGCACACCCGCATCGCCTTCCTCGGCAACCCGCCGGCTCTGTATACGGGGGCTGAACGGCTGCGTGGGTTCTGGGCGGCACACGAGGAGGCCGGCCTCGAGCCCGACAACGCCCTCATCTGCCAAGGCCTCGTCGACGCCGCAACGGCCGAGCGAGCGGCCCTCGAACTCCTCAACCGGCCCGAGGCCCCTACAGCGCTGTTCTGCACGAACAACCGCATCAGCCAAGGCGCGATCCGAGCCCTCTACAAAGCTGGGATCACACTTCCCCTGGCAGGCTTCGACGACTTCGAGCTCTCCGACATCCTCGGCCTCCCACTGACACTTGTCTCGTACGACGCCGACGAGATCGGCCGGCAGGCCGCACGCCTGCTGATCGACCGCCTGAGTCACCGGGATGGCGAACCGCCCGCCTCCCGCCGCATCACTGTCCCGACCCGCGTCATCCGCTACGGCCCACACTCCGGCGACCGCTCCCGCGGGGCACCGCCACCCAGCGAGTAACGACCGCTTGAGCAGGTGCCCGTAACCGAACGCCGGCTCGCACGGCGGGCAACGGACGCGTTTTCCCGACCCCCACCTCCACCTCCACGTCCCGTCCAGCGTTGCCCGAGCCCGCCGGCCCACTATCGCTCCGGACCACGAGCCCAGTACGTCACCGGGCGGGCCCGATGGCCACGTTGTCGAAGGAGGCGGCGGAGTCGAAGACCCGGAGGCCGTTCGCGCCGCTGCGGTAGGTGTCATCGGTGACGGAGATCTTGGGGGTCGTCATGTCGTCGACGAACACCTTGATCGACGAGCCGACGGCGGTGACGCGGATCCGGTGCGTCGAGCCCGGTGTGACGGATGTCTGGGCGGTCCCCAGTGCTCACCCGGAACGTAAGCCCGGCGTCCCCGCCGCCCAAGGTCACCGTGACGTCGGCGTCGTACGTGAAGTCCGCGAAGTTGGTGTCAAGGAGGGCCTTGCCTCCCAGGTCGCGGCCCACCCGGTATCGCCCGTCGCGGACCGACCATGTCCCGCCGTACGTCTTCCAGCCCAGGGCATTGCCGTCGGCGAAGTTGTCCTTCACCTGCATCGCGATGCGCCGGATCGTGCCGTCGGGGTTGAATTACATGCGGTCGTAGGCCAGTTGACGGTGGTTTCCGTCGCTCTCGCTGAGCGGACGGCGGTGGTAGCGGAAGGTCGGTGAGGCCGGTGTTGCGCGGCGAGGTGTTCCTCGGTGCCGTGCAGTTGAAGGCCGCGCCCGAGGCGCCGGTCGTGAAGTCGAAGTCGACGTAGGCGTCGTTGTCGCCGGTGCAGTACGGCCAGCCGAAGTTGCCGGCCTTGGTGATCCGGTTGAACTCGACCTGTCCGCCGGGGCCGCGGGAGGCGCTGGCAGTGCCCGCGTCGGGGCCGTAGTCACCCACGTAGACGATGCCCGTGGCCTTGTCGACACTTATCCGGAACGAGTTGCGGAAGCCCATCGCGTAGATCTCGGGCCGGGTCTTCGCGGTGCCGGACGGGAAGAGGTTCCCGGACGGGATCGTGTACGAGCCGTCGGCGTCGACCTTGATGCGCAGGATCTTGCCGCGCAGGTCGTTGGTGTTGCCGGAGGAACGCTGGGCGTCGTACGCGGGGTTGCGCGACGCACGTTCGTCGATCGGTGTGTAGCCGTCGGAGGCGAAGGGGTTGGTGTCGTCGCCGGTCGACAGATACAGGTTTCCCGCGGCGTCGAAGTCGATGTCGCCGCCGACGTGGCAGCACAAGCCGCGGGACGCGGGAACGTCCAGGATCGTCTTCTCGCTGGCAAGGTCCAGGGTGTTGTCGGTCTTCAGGACGAAGCGAGACAGCCGGTTGACCCCGTCGAACGGGGCGAAGTCGGACTCCGACCCGTCGGTCGGGGCATCGCCGCCCGGCGTGTTCAGCCTGGGGGCGTAGTAGAGGTAGACGAAACGGTTGGAGGAGAAGCCGGGATCGACCGCGACGCCCTGGAGGCCCTCCTCGTCGTGGCTGTAGACGCCGAGCGCACCCGCCACGGTGGTGGTGCCGGCCGCGTCGGTGCGGCGCACCGTGCCATCCCGCGAAGTGTGCAGCACCGAGCGGTCCGGCAGGACCGCCAGGGTCATGGGTCCGCCCGTCTCGGCCACGCCCTTGGCAAGGGTGACCTGTTGGAAGTCCTCGACCGCCGCGGCACGAGCTTTGCCGCCGGGGAGGTCGGGCAACGGTGGGGGCCGCGGCGGCGGGGCTCAGTGGGAGCGCCAGGCCCATGGCACACGCCACGGCCGTGAGCAGCGTACGGACACGTCTGTGTCCGAGCAGTCTCGTGCGCACAGAGTTCTCCGGGAGAAGGTGGGGGTGGCGGCAGGTCGCGGAGGGCCTGCCATGGGGGGAGTACCGGCGCGCGCCGTCACGCCGTCAAAACAGAGGCCTATGGGCTCTGTTGGAGCTCTGGCTGCTTCAGTTCCGGGAAGTTAGCGGGCTTGGTCCGCAGCCGTAACCCCTTTCACACAAGATCTCGGAACCCCAGTGCCAGGAACTGCGACCCCATGGCGGAAGATCGCCGCAGAATACAATCCCGGCATGAAATCTGCCGAACCGGTCGCTACGTCCGTCCATGCGCTCCTTCCGCAGATGGCCAACCTCCGAGCTCATTGGCTTGCCTGGGGCAGTTCGAGCGGACTCGACGCCGACCGGGCCCTTTACCGCAGTGGCCTCCCGCACAGATTGCTCAACGGCGTACTGAGGGCGCGCGAATGCCCTGGGGAGGACGCGGTCGCCGAGGCAGAGAAGCAGTTGAGCGGCTTGCCGTGGCGCTGGTGGATAGGACCGGACAGCGACCCCGGCGTGGCACAAGTGCTGGAGGGACGGGGGTACGCCCGAATCGGCAGCATGCCGATCATGGCCGCCCGGCTCGACAAGGTGCCCGAGCCACCTCTCCCGGCTGGACTCACCGTCGAGCGTGTCGATACCTCCGAGTGCCTGGCGGACTACGTCGACGCCTACGCGTCGTCATTCGGCATAGGCCCCGACCTGCGGGATGCGGTCATCGACGCCGAAGCCGGTCTACGCACTGACCTCGGTCTCCTCATCCGGCTGGTGGGGCGAATCGACGGACGCGCGGTGGCCACGTCGGCGGTGCTCGTCAGCAACGGCGTAGCCGGTCTTTATTGGATTGGCACGGATCCCGCCTACCGCGAACGAGGCATCGGTGCGGCGCTCACTGCAGCTGCAATGGCGATCGGACGGGAACACGGGATGTCCGTCTGCACGCTGCAGGCCAGTAGCCAGGGGCTGCCTGTCTACAGTCGGCTGGGGTTCGTGCCGGTGAGCGAGGTGGTGCTGTACTCGCCGCCATCGGTCCCATGACGTAGGCGCGCACCCGCATGCACAACCTCGCGCATGCACAACCTCGTATGAACCAGTGCCGCTCGCATATGGCTTTACAGCCGCGGCCGATGGTGAGGTGGACGCCATGGGTCGGCGTGAGTTCACACTCGCTCTTTGAGGCCACCGTGGGATGAACGGTATGCGTCGGCAGCCCGGGTACGGCGCTTGAGCAGTTTCGGAGACTGCTTGGGACGCTTGTCGCGAGCCGGGTGCTGGGCGGCTCGGTTGCGCCGTCGCGTTTCCCGTTACTTGTAAGGAACCCCTTGTGGACAAGCTTCGTGTTTTGATCGTCGGGGCAGGAATCTCCGGTTTGGCGCTGGCCAAGGCGCTGCTGGACCGCGGATTTTTGGTGGACGTCGTCGAGCGCCGCGCCGACGACGGACGGGCCCTCGGCACCGGCCTCTACCTCTCGGCGAACGCCGTGCGGGCGCTCCAGGGCATCGGGGTGGGGGCCGAGGTGGCCAAACGGGCGGAGCCCGTGGCGCGGCAGCGGCTGCACGACCACCGCGGGCGGCTGCTCGCGGAGTTCGAGGTGGGACGGATCTGGGGCGGGGTCGGACCCTGCCTGGCGATCACCCGTGACGATCTGCACGAGGTGCTGTGCACGGCCGTCGGCGGCACTGTCATCCGCTACCACACCGAGGTGACCGCGGTGGCCGACGACGGGACCGTGACCTTCGCGGACGGCGCCACCGCCGCCTACGACCTGGTGGTAGGCGCGGACGGCATCAACTCCGCCGTGCGGCACTCCCTCTTCGGCGGCCCCGAACCGCGCTTCCTGGGTCAGTTGTGCTGGCGGTTCATCGCCAATGACACCGCGATACCGGGTATCACCGACTGGACGGGCCGGCTGGGCCCCAAGGGCCGTACGTTCCTGACCGTGCAACTCGGTGCCGGCCGCGTCTACTGCTACGCCGACATCAACAGCCCCGTCCCCGCAGCTCCGGCCGGCGACTGGCGCGCGCTCTTCACCGACTTCGGCGGTCCAGTCCCCCAATTACTGGAGCAGGGCGCGGACGCGTACTTTGCCGCGCTGCACGAGAGCGAGAACACCGTCTGGACGCGCCCGCGCGCCGTCCTCATCGGCGATGCCGCGCACGCCTTCTCCCCGAGCATGGCCCAGGGCGGCGCGATGGCCCTCGAGGACGCCCTCGTACTCGCCGACACGCTCATGACCATGCCTGACGTCACGGCGGCGCTCGCGGCCTTCCAGGCCCGCCGTGCCGAGCGGGTCGCCTGGGTGCTGAAGCAGAATCATCGCCGGGACAAGGCCCGCAATCTCCCCACACCACTGCGCAACTTCACCCTCCGTCTGGCCGGAGAGCGCATCTTCAAGGCCAACCATGCCCTCCTGCATGCCCTGCCGTAGCGTGCAACCTCCGGCGGTGTCATCCCTTGCGCGGATAACGCGGCAGCTTCGAAACCGCACTACACCCACCAGCGAGATCACCGTCAGCCCAGGCCGAAAACGTCAGTAGCCAGACCGTCGCGGCCTCTGCAGGGTCTCGCCTCATTCGCCCGCTTCGCCTGCTATGACAGGCCGGATTCGTTCACTGGCTGCGGGTACCGAGCTACCACCGGCTGAGCGGACGGGCGTGGCTTACGAGGAGCCGTTGGGACCGGCTTTGTGACGCGCGGCCGCCCGCGCTGCTTCAACAGGAGCATGGCGTCGTCATCCCCCAACTGCCACACATGACGTACGGCAGCGACGCCCGCAGCGCGCACCTCAGTGACGCCGTTGACAGCGTCGTCGCCGCCGTCCGAGAGAGCGCAGTCGACAGCGCTGTGTTGGTAGCCCATAGCTGGGCCGGCTACCCGGTGCCGGCCGCCGCACACGAACTGGGCCAGGGAACCGTGCGCAAGGTTGTGTACTACAACGCGGTTGTACTGGCGCCCGGTGTGCCAACAGCCGATCGCCTATGGGACCGAGTCGCTCGATCTGCCTACGCTCGCATCAGTGGGCATCGAAGCGGCCTGCATCTTGGGCAAGGACAACATTGCTCTGGCCCGCCCTGGTGGAGAGTTTGTGGCTTGGCTACGCGGCTTGACCGGTAACCCGCGTTCCCGTCCACAAGAGCGGTACGGATTCACCAAGCTCGTCGATCCACTCTTGGGTCAGGCCGTGGAGGTCTGGCAATCGATACGCCCGCAACAACCCCAGCTACCTGCCCGCCCTGCGCCACCTCGGGCTGCGGAACGCCGATCTCAGGAACGGCCCGACGAGGACGGAGGGGACGGAGGCGGTGCGTGGCCGTTGGCGAAGGACGCGGGCGCGGACCCAGGGGTAGGGCGCGGCACAGACGCGTATGGACTTGGGCTCAAGACGTATGGCCGCCGGGATCCACGCGATGATTCAGTGAGTTGTCGTGATCGTCGCTGAGAGGCCGCAGAGCAGGCAATTGCGCGTGCCGAGTCGGCCCGCCCGGCCGCCCGGCCGACCCGCTCCGGTCGGATTTCTCGGCTGCGCGGACTTCGGGTGCGTACTTCCCTACGCTGTCGAGGAGTTGTTGCTGTCTTGAGTCCCGAGCACAAAGAAATTCCGCTGCTCTGCCTGCCGTTCGCCGGAGGCGGTGCGAGTTTCTTTCATCCGTGGAACAAGCTCGGTCTGAACGGAGTGGTGGCGAAACCGCTGCAGCTGCCCGGTCGCGAGCGGCGGCTGGATGAGGAACCCTACCGGGACCTGCACGCCGCGGCGGATGGACTGCTCCCTGAGGCGCTGGAAGCGGCAGGCAGCGGTCCGATCGCGCTGTTCGGACACTGCTTCCTCGGTGCCGCACTCGCCTACGAACTCACCAGGCGAATCACCGAGACCGGAAACGTCGAGGTTGTGCGCCTGTTCATCAGCGCGGCGCGTCCGCCTTCTTCGAGCCGGGTCAGCGACGTGGCCGGACTGACCGACGAGGAATTCCTTGCATACGTCGAGAAGACGACCGGGTATCGGCACGCCGCATTCGATATCCTCGAAGTGCGCGAGCTGTTGATGCCAGCACTCCGTGCGGATTTCGAGATGGACGAGAGTTATGTTCCACGGAGTGCTGTCCCGCTCGACGTGCCGGTGACCGCCGTATTCGCTGACGACGACGCATTCGTTTCCCGCGAAGACGTGAGCCATTGGCAGGAAGTGACCACCGCGGAGTTCTCATTTGTCGAGATGCGCGGCGAACACATGTATCTGGCCAACAACGTCCATCCGTTGCTCGAATTGATCTCCACGACGATCGCTGCACGCTGAGTACCCAGGTCGAAAGGTTCATCGATGGGACTGCAAGGCAAAACGGTCCTGATCACTGGAGCGGCCAGGGGCATCGGCCGTGCCTGCGCCGTGCGAGTCGCCGAGGAGGGCGCGGACGTCGTCCTGACCGACATAGCCGACGACCAGCCGGATATCCCCTACTCACTCGGTACCGCGGAGCAGTTGGAACAGACCGCGGAGTTGTGCCGCAAGAACGGCGCGTCCGTGCTCCTCGCCGCGGCGGATGTGCGTTCGCCGTCCGTCGTGAAGTCGGCCGTCACGGCCGCCGTGGACCGGTTCGGGCGGATCGACGTTCTGATCAACAATGCGGGGATCGGGGCACCGGCGGGCAAGGCCACACATGACTTCACCGAGGACGAGTGGCGCGTCGTACTGGATGTGAACCTCTCCGGGCCGTGGCGTGTGATCACGGCGGTCGCACCGGTCATGGTCGCCCAGCAGTCGGGCAGCATCATCAACGTCGCGTCGACGGCCGGCCTCGTCGGGTACCGCTACTTCGCCGGGTACGTGGCTTCCAAGCACGGGTTGATCGGCCTGACCAAGTCGGCCGCGCTCGACTACGCGCCGCTGAACATCCGCGTCAACGCACTGTGCCCTGGGCCGGTGCGTGACGATCCTGCGGTCGACGGTCACATGACCGCGGTGGTCGCCGACGCACTCGGCATCAGCTTCGAGGAGCAGGTAGCCGTCGACCTGGAGTCGGTGCCGACGAAGTCACTCGTCGACCCGGCCGATGTCGCCGGTGCCGCGGTCTGGCTCGCCGGTGACGACTCCCGAAAGGTCACCGGAACGGTGATCACAGTGGATGCCGGTTACTCCGCCCGCTGATCAGCTCCCTCTTCGCTCCCCCTCCACGCCACCAGACATGCCTGCGCCACACGACAATGGAGTCAGTGATGTCCATCTCCAGCGAAGCGGTTCGGGAAATCTCCGGAAACGATCGCGCGAGCGGCCGGTTCTTCGCCGGAAACACATACACCGCGGATCCGGCCCGTGCCTGCCACAGCCTGATCAGGCGGCTGCCGACGGGGATCGACCCGATGGCCGTACGAGCGAACCTGGAAACCCTGGCCGAGCATCACTCCGTGCTCCGTGACATCCAGGTGTTCGACGAAGCGCTGCACGCGAGGTCGGACGACGTGGTCGCGGACACCCGCCGCACACGGGAGGCATGCCGCCAAGTGGGCGGCGCCCCGGTCGTCGCGCGGGCCGTCGTGCTCCGCTACGCCGACGGCGCGGCCGACCTGGTGCTGGTGGCGCGTCGCCGGTTCGTGGACCGGCGCGCCCTCGACCAGTTGGCCACCGCGTTGTTCGACCCGTCACGTCCGGTCGTGCTGCCCGACCCCGCGGCGCCGCTGTCCGAACCGAGGGCTGACACGGAGGGACAGGATCCCCGGTCCGCCCTGCCATGGGGCCTGGGGGAGTCATCCAGGGCCGGCCGGACGGGCACGGTCGCATTGACCACCACCGCGGTCGCACCTGACGCGGTAGCGCTGCTCGTGGCGGCGACAGCGACCGTACTGACCCGCTACGGCGCGGCAGAGCAGGCCGAGTTCGCCCTGGTCACCGAGGGTCCGGAAGTTGCGACCACGGAACGGTCCGTCATGCTTCCGGTCGACGACTCGGTGTCGGCCGCCGAACTGCTCGACGCCGCCGCCGCAGTCGCTGCCGCGGTCACCGCCGCTCCGGGCGGCGAAGGGCCGTCCGGAGCGCCCGTGATCGGGGTACTGGTGACCGCGGGTCGCGCCGACGACGTGTATCGGCCCGCCCTCGCTCCGGTCTTTCCGGTCACGCTGGCGTGGGAGCACAGCACGGACGGCACCCTGAGCGGCGTCCTGCACTACGACGAGGGCGTGCTGGACCCGGTGATCGCCAGACAGTTCGCCGGACATGTCTGCCGCGTGGTGGAGGCGCTGGGACGAACGCCGGTACACGGCCGTGTCGGCGACATCGAGCTGGTGGACGCCGACGAGGCCGTCGGCATCCTGGCTGCGGGGCGCACCCCGGCCAGGACGGACGGTTCGGCCGCGCCCATCCACGAACTGTTCCGGGTGGTGGCGGCCGCACAGCCGGACGCCCCCGCGCTGACCGATGCGGACCGCTCAGTGAGCTATGCCGAACTGGACGCCCTGTCCGACGCGGTCGCCGGTGCGCTGCGCGGCCGCGGGGTGGTGCCTGGAGACCGGGTGGGCGTGTGCCTCGGCCGCGACGCCGACCTGGTGATCGCCCTGCTCGGCGTGGTCAAAGCGGGCGCCGCCTACGTCCCCATGGATGCCGCGTATCCGGCGGAACGGCTTGCCTACACGGTGGCCGACGCCGGGATCCGGATGGTGATCTCCACCTCGGGGGAGTTCCCCACCGTGGACGGGGTGACGGTGCTGCACCCCACCGAGCTGTCCCCGGCGGACGGTTCACCGACCGCGGACGCGGACGTCGGCCCGGACGACATCGCCTACGTGATCTACACGTCCGGCTCGACCGGGCGCCCCAAGGGTGTCGCGGTGCCGCACCGCAACGTCGGCGCGCTGCTCGCCGCGACCACCGCGGATCTGAAGCTCGGCCCGTGGGACACCTGGACCCTGTTCCACTCCAGCGCCTTCGACTTCTCCGTCTGGGAGATCTGGGGCGCGCTGTTGTCCGGCGGACACCTGATCGTGGTGCCGTACTTCACCACTCGCGACCCGGAGGACTTACACGACCTGTTGGTACGACACGGGGTCACCGTCTTGAACCAGACCCCGTCCGCGTTCTCCGCGCTCAAGGAGGCCGACCTGCGGCGCTCCGCCGACCTTGCGGTGCGTCTGGTCATCTTCGGCGGCGAGCCGTTGGACGTGCGGATCCTGCAGGACTGGTTCCGCCGGCACCCGCACACCCGATGCCGCGTGGTCAACATGTTCGGCATCACCGAAACCACGGTGCATGTCACCAGCCAGACCCTCACGCCGCAGGACGTCGGCACCCGTACGCGTTCGGTCGGCCAGGCGCTGCCCGGCTGGTCGGTGTCCGTGCGGGATGCCGCGGGACGGGTCCAGCCGTTCGGCGTGCCCGGCGAAATCCACGTCGGCGGTGCGGGAGTGGCCGCCCACTACCTGAACCGGGAGGAGCTGACCGCCGACCGGTTCGTACGCGATCCTGTCACCGGAGAACGGGTCTACCGCAGCGGAGACCTGGGCAGACTGCGGCCGGACGGACGGCTGGACCACCTCGGGCGGATCGACGGTCAGGTCAAGGTACGCGGATTCCGCATCGAACTCGACGAGATCCGCTCGGTCCTGCTGGAGGACGAGAACGTGACCGCGGCGGTGGTCGTCCTGGCCGGCGACACCGACGACGCGGCCGACGCGGCCGACGTCCGCCTGGACGCCTACCTGGTGCCGAAGCACCACGCCGTGTCCGCGGAGGACATCCGGTGGCGGGCGGCGCGATATCTGCCCGACCACATGCTCCCTGCCACCATCACCCTGCTCCCCGAACTGCCGCTGACCGTCAACGGGAAAGTCGACGTGAGCAGACTGAAGGCGGCCGCCGGGACCCCGGTCACCCATGCCACCACCCCGGTCACTCATGCCACCCCGGTCACCCACGCCAAGGACCTCACGGACGACCCGGTACTGCGGGTGTGGCGGGAGGTTCTGGGCGAGCACGTCGGCCCGCACGACGACTTCTTCTCCTCCGGTGGCAACTCGTTGCTCGCGGTACGGCTGTCCGGTGCGCTGCGCAGGGCCGGACTGCCCGCGGTGTCGCTGCGTGAGCTGTACGTGCACTCGACCGCGACTGAGGTGAGCGCGCTGGTCTCCGCCCGCGAGTCCACCGTGCCCACAGCGCCCACTGGGCACACGGTGTCGCCGGACACCAACAGCACACCGGCACGGGCCGGCTCGGCGGGTGACGGGGTCGTCCATGGCAAGGAGGCTGTCCCGCCGCGACCGGCGGCGGTCGAATCGGCGCCGGGTGAGCTGTCCGCGGCTGAGCTGACCGCGGTCGGCAGGCGAGTGCATGCGGCCTGGGCCGAGGTGCTCGATATCCCGGCCCGGGAGATCGGACTCGGCGACGACTTCTTCGAGATCGGCGGCAGCTCGCTCGCGGCCATGCGAGTGGCGCTCCTGCTCGACGACCTGGTCAGCCTGAGGGACGTGATGCGGTGCTCCCGATTGACGGAGCTGGTCGACGCAGCGGAGCGGGCTGCCGGTGCGCCCCCGGGAAACAGGGATGTGCTGATCCGCTTCACGGCCGAGATCGCGGATCCGGTGGCCACCGTCGTGTGCCTGCCCTACGCGGGTGGCAACGCCGTGCACTTCAAGCCGGTCGCGGATGCCCTCGTACGGCGGAACGACCGGCTGATGGTGGTCGCCGCGGAACTTCCCGGTCATGCGCCAGGATCCACCAAGGATGACCTGCGGAGCTTCGCGGACACCGTGGAATTGATCACTGCGGAGATCGAACGCACGGTGACCGGACCGGTCGTGCTGTGGGGTCACTGCAACGGCTCGCCGTTGGCGATCGAGATCACGCGGCTGCTCACCGAGCGCGGTCGCGAGGTGCGGCATCTTTTCCTCGCGGCCATGCTGTTCCAGCCGGCCCAGCACATCAGGGAGACGCTGCGCGACACCGAATCGCTCACCTTCGCCGACGTCCGGCAGTACCTCGCCGAGTGGACCGGCACCACTGAACTGGACGGTCTCGGTGGTGACTTCGAGGATCTGGTGACCCGGACGTTCCGGCACGACGCGCTGCTCGCCAACGAATTCCTGCTCGCCGGGCGGGAGTCGGGGAACCGACGGCAATTGACCACGCCGTGCACTGTGGTGATGGCGACCGACGATCCGCTGACCCCTGCCTACCAGGACGGCTACCGTGAGTGGGAGCTGTTCGTCGAGCGGCCGAGGCTGCACGAGATCGACGGCGGCGGCCACTACTTCACCCGGACCCGCCCAGAGGAGGTGGCCGAGCTGGTGGCCGGCATCATCGAGAAGTCCGACTGATGTCTTTACCGTCTTCGGTCACGTGTCCGGGCGAGCAACTGGCGGAAGCCGTCGCGGCTGGTGTCGGTGGACGAGCAGGTCCAGGTCGTGTTGGCCGTCGACGTCGACGACTACTTGATCGGTGAAGCGCCCGCTCCGACGAGAACGCCACCCCGACCGCGGATGAGGATGATCAGCGCAGCCGCAGCCGCAGCCGCAACCGCGAAGGCAACAACGTGACCAAAAGCGCACCCAGACTCAAGCATCTGTGCTATCTGCTCGCGGTTGCCGACGAAGGTACGTTCACGAAGGCGGCCGAACATCTGGGCGTGACACACCCCGCGCTGTCGCGGGCGATCCGGTCCCTGGAGGACGCGGTCGGGACGGCATTGTTCAGCCGGGCCCCGCATGGAGCCGAGCTGACCGAGGCCGGCCGGATGCTCAGTCAGGAGGCTCGCAACCTGGTCGAATCGGCCGATGCCGCACTGGCCCACGGTTGGGCCGGTGCCTCGACTGTCGCCGTCTTCGGTGACGTGTGCACGGTCGAAGCGGTTCCGGCCTGACGGCTCCACGCTGAGTCCCCTTTGTCGCACAAACGCGTATACGGCTCGGTCAACGGCGCATGGCCGCGCGGGTCAGCCGCTGGTTCAGTGGATGCCGGACGGATCGTCCTCTGGGCGTCCTCGCAAGCTGTCGAGGGCTTCGGCGCGCGGGTAGTCGGCGCTGTCTCCCTGTACTTCAACGCGCGCTACGCGTCATGCGAAAGGATCCACTATGAACAGGATGTCCGGGCAGGTTGTGCTCGTTACGGGAGCGGCACGTGGGCAGGGACGCAATCACGCGGTGCGGCTCGCGGAAGAGGGCGCGGACATCATCGCCCTCGACATCTGCGCGCCGATCAGCGAACTGGCCTACCCCATGGCGACCGAGGAGGATCTCGCGACGACCGAGAAGCTCGTGCGGGACCGGGGCCGCAGCATCGTGACGGCGAAGGTGGACGTCCGCGACTTCGCGGCGGTCAAGGAGGCGGTCGACCGCGGCGTACGCGAACTCGGGGGCCTGGACGTCGTGGTGGCGAACGCGGGCGTCGTCGCCGGCGGCCGGTTCGAGGAGCAGAGTTTGGAGGTCTGGCGGGTGATCCTGGATGTCAACGTGCTCGGCGTCCGCAATACCTGCCTCGCCGCTCAACCGCACCTGACCGCCGACGACGGCGGCTCGGTGATTCTCATCAGTTCGGTGTCGGGCCTGGTGGCGGGAGCGAGTATGTCGGCGTACACCGCGTCCAAGCACGGCGTCGTGGGCCTGGCCAAGGCGCTGGCGATCGAGTGGGGCCCGCACAACATCCGGGTGAACGCGGTGGCTCCCGGGGCGGTGCGGGGCACCGGGATGGGTGACGGCCGGGGGCTCGGGCTCGACGAGCTGAGCTCCAAGGAGCAGGCGTCCTACGCAACTGCCTTGTCGGCGACCTCCGTTGAACGCGACGACACCTCACACGCCGTCCTGTATCTGGCGTCCGCCGCAGCGCGCTACGTCACCGGCACCGTCCTCAACGTCGACGCGGGCATGGCCGTCATCTGAGTAGGGTCGGGGACTGGAAACGGTGGCTGTCGCCCCGTTTCCAGTCCCCGCCGCTCGAGTATCGAACTCCGATCTCCAGAGAGAGGTACGAATGGCCGAGCGCCACCGATCCGAGCGTGCGGCCGAGCTCGACAATCCTGTCTGGTTCTCGCTCACCGGAGCCGATGCCGTCCATGCCGTAGGCGGTGAGAAGGCTCGGCGGTACCGGTCCTCGGTCTCTCCGTTCGCCGCGGTCGCGGACGAGCGGGATCCGGCCGCGTGGGACGAGCTCGCCGAGGCGACCGGAAGCGACACGGTGGCCGTCGTCTGCTCGCAGACCCCGCCCGGCTGGCAGGAGCTGCAGGTGCTGTCCGGCTTCCAGATGGTGTGGAGCCCGTCGGCGGCTGCGCTCGGCTCACGCCCGGAGGCCGGTTACCCGGCGTTCACACCGCTCGGCTCTGCCGATGTCGACGCCATGGTGGCTCTCGCCGAGCGCACCCATCCCGGCCCGTTCGAGCGTGAGACGGTCAAACTGGGCGGCTACCGCGGGTTGTGGAAGGAGGGTGAGCTCGTCTGCATGGCCGGCGAGCGTATGCACCCGGGTGAATGGGCGGAGATCAGCGCCGTGTGCACAGACGCCGGGTATACCGGTCGCGGCCTGGGCGGGGCGATCACCCGCTCGCTCGTGCGCGACATCGTCGCGAGTGGGCGGCGGCCGTTCCTCCTCGTCACCTGGGACAACTCGCGGGCGCGCAGGTTGTACGAGCACCTCGGCTTCCGCGACCGCATGCACATAACAGTGCGAGTGCTTCGACCCATCGGCTGACCCTTGAGTGCCTATTGATCTGGAGCGGATCCGGTACGAGTTGATCTGGAGTGGATCCGGTACGAGGCCGGTGAGCGGGTCACGCAGGGTGAGAAAACCGCGGTGATCGCGAAGGATCTGCGTCGAACCCGTCCCTGCCGAGCGCGCGGCCGAGTCCGCTGGTCGGCGTGTGGCCATGTCAGCTACGGATCTGAGGGCGGCGTTCCCCCTCGGCATGGCTGCTCCCTGCGCTCGTAAGGATCGCGCTCGCCACAACGTCGAAGAGGTGATCGGCGCGTGGCGCGAGCGAGGGTTGATCGCCGAGCCAGGCGAGCGCCGCTATCAGCGCGAACAGATCGGTGCCATCGATATCGGTGCGCGCCGCGCCCGCGGCCTGGGCACGGGCGAGGAGCCGTGCACCGGCCGCACGCAGGGTGACGCACGAAGCGTGGAGTGCGGACTCGGTGTCCTCGATGGCGGCTGCCATCAGCACGGTCACGCCCCGATACTCGGTTGTCCACCCGACGCAGTCGCGGAGCCACGAAACGAGAGCGTCTTCCGGTGAACTTGACGTCTCGAAATCGGCTGCCTGTGCCGTCAGTTCGTCGAAGCTCGTGCGGAGCAGGGCATCGAGCAGCGCCTCGCGCGTCGGGAAGTGACGCAGCAGCGTCGCGAGTCCGACGTCGGCCCTGCGCGCGATGTCGCGCAGTGACACGTCGACGCCCTGCTCGGTGATGGCGGTGCCCGCTACTGCGAGCAGGTGGTCGCGGTTCTTCCTGGCGTCGGCCCGCATCGGTCCCTCTTGACTATCCGGATCAGTGGTCCATATATTCGGATCAGCGATCCACTTATGTGGAGCGCTGATCCGAATAAGGCTATCCCGCGGCGCGGGCAGGAGAAAACGATGCCGACACACACGATGAGGGCGATCCGGCTCCATGAGCACGGCGGCCCTGAGGTGCTGCGTTACGACGAGGTGCCGGTTCCCGAGCCGGGACCGGGTGAGGTGCTCGTTCGCGTGCACGCGGTCGGCGTCAATCCTCCGGACTGGTACCTGCGCGACGGGCTGACCAGAATGCCCGGGGAGACGGAATCGACGGTCAGCCTGCCGGTGATTCCGGGAACGGACGTGTCGGGCGTCGTCGAGGCCGTCGCCGCGGACGTGGACCGTCTCGCCGTAGGTGACGAAGTCTTCGGTCTTCTGCGTTTTCCCAGCTTCCACGGCAGCGGATACGCCGAGTACGTGGCCGCGCCCGCCTCGGACCTCGCACACAAGCCGGTCGGCATCGACCACGTGCACGCCGCTGGGGCACCCATGGCCGGGCTGACGGCGTGGCAGTTCCTGATCGACCTCGGACACGATCATCCCTCGCCCTTCCAGGCGGCACGGCATCGCCCGACGGCACTCGACGCCGACACGACGGTGCTCATCAACGGCGCCGCGGGCGGCGTGGGGCACTTCGCACTGCAGTTGGCGAAGTGGAAGGGTGCGCGTGTCATCGCGGTGGCATCGGGCGCCCATGAATGGTTCCTGAGCGAGCTCGGCGCCGACGAGTTCATCGACTACACCAAGAGTCGTCCCGAGGAACTCGTGCACGACGTCGACCTCGTTCTCGACACCGTCGGAGGGCCCGACAGCAGGCGCTTCCTGCGCACGCTCAAGCGCGGCGGCGCCCAGTTCCCCGTACTTCCCGGGGACTTCGACGACGAAGAGACCGCGAAGCTGGGCGTCACGGTCTCCAGTGCCCAGGTCCGCTCGAGCGGCGCGCAACTCGCCGAGCTGGGGCGCCTGCTCGACGCGGGCACGGTCCGCGTCGCGATCGACAGCACGTTTGCGCTCGCGGACGCCCGAGCAGCGCACGAACGCGCCGCCCGAGGACACATCCAAGGCAAGATCGTGCTCACGGTCGCTTAGGAACGAGCCGTTTCACCGACGCGTCCGGCGCCCGTCCGCGGGGCACCGGCGGCCATCGAAATGCCGAAGCGGCAACCTTGGGGCGCGTCTGGCGACCAGGTGGAGGTGGCCGCGATGCTCGCTGCGGCGCACCGAGCGGACCCGTGCGGTCGGCTCGGTGCGCCGCAGGAGATCCCCGAGACGGTCGCATTCCTGATGTCGGCGGAACCGCGCGTATCACCGGCCGGCACATCACCCTCGTCGGCGGCAGCGGTCCGGCGTCGTGACGGTGGAGCGGCCGGTCGCAGGGCGGCCCGCCGCTCATGTCACGGCCTCTGCCCTCCCGGCGCACGCCGGAGAGCTGGCCGGCCGGATAGCCGCTGTCGCTGTGCACGCCCGATCTTCCACCCGATACCCGATACCCGAGCACGAGCACGAGCACGAGCGAGGTTTGACAATGACGACAACTGCCGCTTTCGGCTGGGGAAGCAGCCACCTCAACACAACGCCGGAGGGAGAGGTGGATCTCGACCCAGCAGAGCGGCTCGCCGTCCAGTAGACGCTGGCACGCTACGCCTTCGCCCTGGATCACGGAGGTCCGACGGGGCTGGGCAGCGCGTCCTGACGAGGCGTCATTCCCTGTCGATGCCCAGGTCTGCCTCAGAGGCGCCTCGTCCGCGACACTCGCCGAAGTCGCAGGGATGCTCGACACCGCGACCCTTGACCCGAAACGGTAGGTGTTCTGGATTGTTGATCGAGCTGCCCCACGTTTCGTGGCGTCTCTGATGCCAGGGTTACGATCCTGGCGAAGTAGGTCCAGCAACACCAGCGAGCACGAGGTGGATCGACCGGAGATGAACAGCACGGGAGCGGAGGCGGACGGGTCGCGCGGGGTGTTCTCCCTGGATTCCACGGTCCCGGGCGCCGTACCGGGAGGATTCGACGCCTTCCGTCGCCGATGGCAGACACAACTCGGCGATGGTTTCCCGCTGCCGTCCTACAGCCCGTCCACGACTGCTGACTTCCGGGTCAAGGGGCGCTTCGCCCGGTTACGTGACGTGATGATCGCTGATGCCCACAGTGCGTCGGCCGCCAAGACCGCGGACCCGCCGGGCGGTGATCAGGATCTGGTGGAGATGCATGTGGTGCGGCGCGGCGCATGGACGGTGGGCGACCTCCCCGATCGCGGCGAACACACCGTATCGGCCGGACAGTTCCTCCTCCGGCACTTCGGGCGGCAGTCACCCTTCGAGAGGGCGCCGCATACCAGGGTGCAGCTGCTCGCTCTGCCTGCCGCGTTGCTCAGACCCCTGCTCGGGGACCGGATCATTACCGGGCCGGCGGACTCGGCCGAGGTGCGCATGCTGACGGCCCACTCGAACATGGTCCACGCAACCGTGGCCGATCTCGGCCCGGCCGGTGTGCAGGCCGTGCGCAGCACCCTGATCGAGCTGGCCAAGGCGGTGGTGAAGGGCCGGTTCGACGACGTGGAACCCCGGCTGGCTCCCGCGCTCGCCCGGGCCGCGAAGGACCTCGCCAACAGCCACCTCCCGGATCCCGAGCTGTCCCCGGCGATGCTGGCGCGCGAGCTCAACGTCTCCGTGCGCACCCTGCAGCGGGCGTTCGCCGCGGTGGGGGAGTCGGTGACCACCTATATCCGCCACCGGCGGCTGGAAGAAGCCCGGCTCGCCCTCACCGCGCCATCCGGCCGGTGGAGCGTCTCGGAACTGGCCGCCCACTGGCAGTTCGCCGACAGCAGCCACTTCATCCGGGCCTTCAAGAAGCACTACGGCCAGACGCCGACCGAGTACGCCCGCTCGGCGGAGGCGGCCGCACGCTGAACCGATACCGATACCGATACCGACTCCGACACCGACGGCCATCGGCCGACCGTCAGGCCGGGGCACCCTGGGCGAGTTCGGCGCCGCGCAGCCCGTCGAGCACGACGGTCAGATGGGCGCTCGCCTTCAGCTACGCCCAACGGCATGCGGACGTGGACCGGCTGATCGCCCTGCAGTTCGACCGTAATGGCACCCGCGTCTGGCGCAAGGCCCAGTCGTTGCTGGACTCCGAGCACGTCCGGCGAGCGATCGGCGAAGTCAGCGTCCGCTACGGCGTCTGCCAGGAACCCTCGAACGTCGCGGCCGGCGGACAGAGCTGTCCCATCCCGTTCCGATGCGTGGGCTGCGACCACTTCCGCACCGACGTCTCCTACCTGCCCGACCTGCAGGCGTACTTGGCTGACCTGTTGCGCAGGCGGGAGAAGCTCCTGTCGGCATTTGGCGCCGACGACTGGGCGCGCAGCGAGGCCACGCCCTCCGAGGAGGAGATCCGCAGGGTGCGCCGGCTGATTGACCGGGTCAAGGCTGATCTCGGTGACCTCACGGCCGAGGAGCAGGCTCAGATCGGGGAGGGCCGTCGCCCTCGTACGCCGCAGCCGGAGCGTGATGCTCGGCATGCCCCGCATCGGCCGGCCCTTGCCCGACATCCACGCCACGAGGTCCGCATGAGCACCGCTATGGCCGGCGGCCGCCGCGCCGGCAGTGAGCGCCGCCGCCAGCGTGTGAAATCCGCCATCGTGCAGGCCACCTGTATCGGCACGGCGATCAGCGTGAGCGGCATCGCCCGGCAGGCCGGGGTCGACCGCGCCTTCCTCTACCGCCACCGTGACCTGCTCGCGCTGATCCGTGCCGCCGAACGCGAGCCGCACGGACCACCGTCCTCAGCCGGCCCACCGGTCAGTCTGGCGTCGCTGCAACCGACCTCGCCAACTCTCAGGCCCGCAACGCCCGCCTCGTGGCACAGGTCCGCCGATTGAAGCGGCGCCTGGCGGAGCTGATGGGAGAGCAGGCATGGCGTGACTCGGGGCTCGGTGCCCCCGTCGACGTGGTCGGCCACGCAAGTGGTCGGCGCGCCCCGAAGCGAGCCGAGGTCGCCACCTTCGCCCTCGCGTCCGCAAATACTTGGCTAGCCATGCGTTTGCTGCTACGTTAATCATGTGGCCAGCCACATTTTCTCTTGGACTTCCCCACGGAACTGAGGAGACCCCATGGGTGTGCCATCAGAGGGGGGCCATATTGCCTTGGAGGAGCGACCCCATGTCCCACAAGAACTCTCAAGTGAAGCCTCCGATCAATCAACGCGTGCTGACCCTCGGCATCACGGCTGATGCGCTTTCGCCGGACGATTTTCCGCCGGGGGTTGCGACGCTCGAGGACCTGCGAGCCATGAGGAAGCGCAGCTGGGCTGCGCTCCAGGCCGCAGGTATCGACGGCGAGGAGGGCTATGTCAGCCTGGATCCCGACGAAGCTGAGGCCGAGCTGCGCCGACTGTTCGACGGGCGCTCGTTCGGGGTGGTGCTCATCGGCGGCGGCATCAAGAACGTCCCGGAGTACACCGTCCTGTTCGAACGGATCGTCAACGTGCTCATCGACCTCCAGCCCGACATCCGGTTGAGCTTCAGCTCGCATCCGACGAACGTGCCCGAGGCGCTGCAACGCTGGCTCAAGAGGTCCTAGCAAAGTCATCTCACGGAGCTGGGCGTTGGACGTGGCGGTGGGTGATTCTGGGGCGGCCG
The DNA here is from genome assembly GCF_011045015.1 of Streptomyces scabichelini. Lineage (GTDB taxonomy): Bacteria > Actinomycetota > Actinomycetes > Streptomycetales > Streptomycetaceae > Streptomyces > Streptomyces scabichelini. The sequence continues at coordinate 35,125 of NZ_JAAKZY010000064.1, forward strand.
ACAGCGCCGGCCACAGCCGGGACCTTGTCCAGCAGCGGCAGCAACTGCGTGACGTCGCCCGCGGTTTCCGCCGGTCAGCGACACCGCGTGCGGGTGCTCCACCTATTTCCACTGCCCGTCCAGCAGTAGGCCCCGCAGGTGCACCCCCGCCCCGCCGACGCTGATCCGCCCATGGCAGAAATGATCAGCCCGAGTAGGAGCTACACATGCTTGAAGGATTCGAAGACCGTTATGCCGACGTGAACGGCACCCGGCTCCACTACGTCATCGGCGGCGAAGGCGAGCCGCTGGTTCTCATGGACGGGTTTCCGCGCACCTGGCACGGCCTCCATAAGATCATGACCCCGTTGGCCGAACACTTCCGCGTCATCGCCGTGGACTACCGCGGTCAGGGAGAGTCGGACAAGTCCGAGGGCGGCTACGACAAGAAGACCATGGCGAAGGACGTCTACGAACTGGTCCGCGGCCTGGGTTACGAGCAGGTGAACATTGCCGGTGCTGACATCGGTGCGATGGTCGCCTACAGCTTCGCCGCCAACTATCCGCAGGCCACCAAGAAGCTCGCCCTGTGGGAAGGCGCACCCTTCTCGCAGGTATTCCAGCACTTCGCCAAGCCGTTCCCCGGGCCCGGTGATCTGAACCTGTGGATATACCCGTTGAGCCAGGCCGAGGGACTGCCCGCCAAGCTTCTCGCGGGGCGGTTCCGGCACGTGATCGACTGGTCGGCCGAACACCTCGCGCTCCACCCGGAACGGATCAGCGAGGAGAGCCGGGCCATCTACGCCCAGGCCTACGACACACCCGAGGCGCTGACCGCGGGCTTCGGCGTATTCCACACCTTCCACCAGGATGTGGCCGACAACGATTCGTATCCCCCACTGGAGATGCCCGTCTTGGCCCTCGCCCATCAGAGCGCCGACTTCATGCGGTCAATGATGGCAGCCAAGGCCGACGACATCCGCTACAGCGGCATCGAGGACAGCGGCCACTTCATCGCGGAGGAGCAGCCGGAGGCCCTGGCAGCCGAACTGGAAAAGTTCTTCGGCTGACTCCCCGCACAGTGAGCGGCTTGAGTCGCAAGCTCCCAGAGCCGGCAAGCTCATCACCACTGTCACCACCGTCACCGCCTACCCACTCGACCAGGCGGCCACGGCCCAGCAGGTCAGCGACGCCGGGCAGTGCGGGGCAAGCTCGTCCTGACCGTCGACTGGGCACGCCCGCCCACCGTCTCCCCACGACCACTCGCTGCCTTTGCGGTGACCGGCCGGTCACCGCCATATCGAAGGACCCCTCATGCTGAACGCCCTGTGGACGCCGACCACTCTTGGCGGCATGTCTCTGTCGCACCGCCTGGTCATGGCCCCCATGACCCGTGACCGCTCCACACCTGAAGGCGTCCCCACCGAGCTGAACGCCGAGTACTACGCCCAGCGGGCCTCGCATGCGCTCGTCATCACCGAGGGAACCCAGCCCTCCGCCGACGGCCAGGGCTACCTCCTGACCCCCGGCATCCACAATGACGACCAGATCGCCGGGTGGCGCAAGGTCACCGACGCCGTGCACGCGGCCGACGGCCGGATCGTCATCCAGCTGATGCACACCGGACGCATCGCCCACCCCGACAACACCCCCCACGGTCGCCCGCCGGTCGCCCCTTCGGCAATCCGGCCAGCGGGCGTGATGTTCACCGCGTCCGGGCCCCAGGAGATGCCGACCCCTCGTGCTCTGTCGACGCAGGAGATCGCGGCGACCGTCGACGACTTCCGCCGCGCCGCAGCGGCCGCTGTCGCGGCGGGCGCCGACGGCGTGGAGATCCACGGCGCCAACGGCTACCTGCTGCACCAGTTCCTGTCCGACAACACCAACCAGCGCACCGATGGCTACGGCGGCTCGATCGAGGGCCGCATCCGCTTCGCCGTCGAGGTCGCCGCCGCGGTGGCGGACGAGATCGGCGCCGCCCGCACCGGTATCCGTATCTCCCCTGGCAACCCCTACAACGACATCACCGAGTCCGACACCGCCGAGCTGTATCCGGCGCTCCTGGACGCTCTGCGCCCCCTCGAACTGGCCTATCTCCACGTGATACACGTCGGCGACGAGGAGCTGCTGGCCACTCTGCGCACGCTGTGGCCGACCACACTGATCCTCAACCGGGGCGGCACCGACCTGCCCGCCCGCGCCAAGGACATCGACCACGGAACGGCCGACCTCGTCTCCGTCGGCACCCTCGCGCTCGCCAACCCGGACCTGGTCGAGAGGCTCCGCGCCGGCGCGCCGCTGAACACCCCCGACCCGGCGACCTTCTACGGCGGCGGAGCGGCCGGCTACACCGACTACCCCACCCACACCGTCTGAGGAACCGCATCATGCCCGCCTCCACACACCGCACCCCCTCCACGGCCGGCGAGGGTCCGATGAGCTACGCGATCTTCCAGCTCGCCCGCGCTCACCGCGCCTACGCCGCCGCCATGCTGCGCGAGATGGACCTGCATCCCGGACAGGAGCTGCTGCTGATGCAACTCCTCGACCGGGACGGCCAGACCCAGTCCGAGCTGCTCGACAGCGTCGGCCTGGACCAGTCCACCGTCTCCAAGTCCCTGCGCCGCATGCAGGACGCCGGCCTGCTCGTCAGGGAGCCGGCCGCACATGACCGACGCGTCATGGTGGTCCACCTCACCGACAAGGGCCGTGCCATGCGCGAGCCCCTGGCGGCCATGTGGCGGGCCCTGGAGGAGACCTCCGCGCAGAACCTGTCGGCGCAGCAGGCAGAGTCCTTCGTCCGCACCGCCTACGCCATCGCCGACGCGATCAACAGCCGCGCGCTGCCGCGGGAAGAGTCTGAGTAACTCCCCTCGGCTTGCACACCGGTTCCGGCCTGGAGTGCAGATCACTTCTGGTCAAGGACATGGCCGCGATGTTCCAAGTCGGGCGGGAGAGGAGCGTGCTCCGTGAGCCGAAGTGCGGCAGTCGTCGCAGAGGCCGCTGGCATACTCTGCGACATGAGATCGATGAATCCGTTCCGCGACGAAGCCCGCAGTCGTGGGTTACCGGAGGACGAGGTCGAGCGGTGGCTCGCCACTGTCCGTCCCTGCGCGATACTGAGCCCCGCCGGTGAGGCGCCGCTCGACGGCCCGGTGGCCGGACGGCTCGGTGGGCTGCCGCCGATGCCCGAGGACGAGCCCGTTCCGAACCTGCCGTTCCTCGCTTGGGCCGACCTCGCGGCCATCCCGCCCGGCGCGACGGACCTTCCGCTGCCGAAGGACGGCACGCTGCTCTTCTTCGCGAGCACGGAGGACCCGTGGAGCGGCGACGGCTGGTACCGGCTCGTATACGTCCCGGCCGGCACGCCCGTCTCCGAACGTGGTCCAGACGGCGAGTGGCAGCCGCGGGTCCACCCGGCCCGAGATCTACATCTGACGATCGAGCCCTCGTTGCCCAACCGCGGTTCGGACACCGAGGAGTTCCCGCACGGCGACGAGCTGGGCTCGGTGTGGTGGAAGACATGCAGCGAGATGCAGACGGACGGACCGGTGCAGCTAGGCGGCTACCCCTGGGAATGGAACGCGGATCCCCTCACGGACTACGACCACGGTCCGGGCGACTGGGTGCTGCTCGCAGAAGTCGGCGGCGAGGACCTGACGGAAGGTGAGCTGGGCATCGTCTACTGGGTGATTCGCCGGGACGACCTGGCCGCCCGGCGCTTCGACCGGGCCCGGGCCTGCTTTGACTTTGTCGGCTGACGCAGCCTCAGTCGCTTCCCCAAAGTCGGCATCAGCGACGCGAATGCGTCGCTGCTCTGCGGCCAACTGTGATGCTCAAAGTGGCTAACTGGCGTGCTCAGTCACAGCCGTGTGACTGAGCACGCCAGTTAGCCGGTGAGTGTTGCAGTTGGCCGCTTTGGCACTCAGGAGTAGTGCGGCCCCAGGGATGGGTGGGCGCGGACCGGCATCATCTGCCCCATCCTGGTGCGGCTCAGTTGGCCACGTCCATGCGCTGTGTGCCGATGACCGACAGCAGCCGCAGGGCCTCCTCGGAGGGCGAGCCCTGTGCCGCGGTGTAGATCACGACCTGCTGGTCCCGGTCGGTGACGTCCAGGACATCGCAGTTGACGGTGACCGGGCCGACCAGCGGGTGCTGGAAGGTCTTGCACAGGGTGGGCTCGGCGCACACGTCATGGGAGGCCCACAGCCGGGTGAACTCCTCGCTGCCGGAGAGGAGGTCACCCACCAGCTCGTTGATCTCGGGATCGTCGGGGTAACGGGCGGCGGTGGCGCGCAGGCGCTGCGCCGAGTGGCGGGCGAACGCGTCCGCGTCCGACACCCCGTACAACCGCCTCCCCTGCGGGTGCGGCCCGAGGAACACACGGCGCACCAGGTTGCGGTCACGCCGCGGCAGGGCGGAGAAGTCCTCCATCAGGGCGGCCGCCAGATCGTTCCAGGCGATCACCTCGAACGTCGCGGACGTCACGATCGCGGCGGCCTGGGGCAGCCGGTGCAGCAGGTCGAGAATGCTCTGCCGCACCTCGCGCGAGGGTCCGGGCGGCGGACCCGGCGGTGCGCCGGCGAGGTGGTGGAGATGGTCGCGCTCGGCGTCCGACAGACGCAGAGCTCGGGCCAGCTGGGCCAGCACCTCGCGTGACGGGCGCGGGCCGCGGGCCTGCTCCAGCCGCGTGTAGTACTCGGTCGAGATGAACGCCAACTGCGCCGCCTCCTCGCGGCGCAGCCCCGGGGTGCGGCGGCGCGGCCCGGTGGGCAGGCCGACGTCGGCCGGGGTGATCCGCTCGCGCCTGCTGCGCAGGAAGGCCGCCAGTTCTCGTCTGTCCACACCCCCAGTGTGCGCGGGGGCGCGGAGCCGATCCAGGTACTGCCAGTGCCTGGATCGGCTCCGCGAACCGTCGCAGGCTCGCTGCCATGGACAACACACCGACCACCGACACGTCCGCCCCCGCCACCCTGGGCCTGCTGGCCGGCAAGGTCGCCTTCATCACCGGTGCCGGGCGCGGTATCGGCGCCGCCGCGGCGCGGCTGTTCGCCCGGGAGGGCGCCCGCGTGCTGCTTGCGGCCCGGACAGAGGCACAGCTGAAAGCGGTGACCGAGGAGGTCCGGGCGGGGGGCGGCACCGCGGAGTATGTGCTGTGCGATCTGGCCGACACGGCCGACGTACGGGCCGCCGTGGACCGCGCCGTGGACCTGTACGGCCGACTCGACATCGCTTTCAACAACGGTGCGACGATCCAGACCCCGGGCCCTATGGACCAGATGCCGGAGACCGACTTCGACCACGTCTACGCCGTGAACCTCAAGAGCGTCTGGCTCGCCATGGTCACCGAGGTCGCCGCCATCCGGGCCACCGCCGGGACGGGTGCCATCGTCAACAACTCGTCCGTCGGCAGCCTGATGGGCAACCCCGAGCTGCCCGTCTACGGTGCGATGAAACGGGCGGTCAACAGCCTCACCGAGTCGGCGGCGGTCACCTACGGCCCGGAAGGCATCCGCGTCAACGCGATCGCCCCTGGAAACACGCTGACCGAGATGATCCGTACGTGGGAGGCGGAGTCGCCCGGTCTCCAAGAGCGACTTACAGCGCACGCCCCGCTGCGCCGCGCGGCCGACCCCGACGAAATCGCCCAGGCCGCCGCCTGGCTGCTCAGCGACCGCTCCTCCTACGTGACCGGCACGGTCCTGCGGGTCGACGGCGGCGCACGAGCCTGAGCCCACGATGCGACCGCACCCTCGTCAGCCCTGACTGCATAAACCCCGCTGTCACCTGATCATGCAGCAGTCCCGTTCCGCCGCGCTGCACGCTTCCTGTCTGGCCTCCTACCTCGGTGGCGGTCCCGATCTCGGCACGGCCGCCCGGGAGTTCTTCCGGCTTCAGCAGGTGGTCGTGGATGCCGCCTGGGCCATCTCTGCCGGGGGTGACGCCGCCCGCCTGGATGCGCAAAACGGTGCCGAGGTACCGGAGGACGTACGGCAGCAGCGGTGGGCCATGGAACAGATCACGGCCGCCACCCTCGCCGACGGGGACGTCACGCGCGCCTTCAACAACGTCTCGTACATGCTGCGCCACCCCGCCACGCTGGCCGACCCGGCACTGCTGGCGAGGGCCGTCGCCGCCAATGAACGAGCCCTGACACAGTGACGGACCCGGGACGCCGCAGAACCCAAAGCACGCATGCCACTGTCGTTGACCATCGCCATGCGGAGTGTTTGGTAGAGGGTGAGCAGGGCCCAGGCTTCCCGATCTGTTCGGGTAAGTGCGGCGCATTGCCGCGCCGGACCCCCTCAGAGCCGGACGGACGGCCTATGACCGCATCCGGCTCGAGCGGGCCCTGAAGACTCACGGGCGGCCAGAGTCGCTGGTCCATTGCCACCGCGCCAGCGGTGGCAATGGACTGGTCGTCGTCCCTCCAGTCGTGCGCGGTCGGCCCTTCCTCCAGCCAGGCGGCGAGCTTGGCCTGCAGGTTGGGGCCGAGCCGGCCGTCGTAGCCGTGGCCCCCTGGGAACGCAGCGCTGCCCTCCTCGAAGGGGTCGGCGGCCCGCATGCGTACCTCTTCGCGGCGCGTGCGCTGCTCGGCGGTTAGCCCGCCCCCGTCCGGATACCGCATACTTCCGGGCCACCAGCCAAGATGGACTCTGTCACCTGGTCAGCGAAGACCCAGACGCTATGACGCCAAGGTCAGTAGCGCGGCCCGCGCCAGTCGTCACGGCCCGACGTAACCCGCGCCATTAAAGATCTCCAGACTTCTGAAGATCTCCAGACATCGGCGCGGCGCGTGCTTGCCGGTAGGCCGAGGGTGGCACGCCCGCGGTTCGCCGGAAGGCGGTGCTGAACGAGCTCGGCGAGGCGTAACCGAGCCGTGCGGAGAGCGCGTTGACACTGATGTTGCTGTGCCGGAGAGCATGTTCGGCCAGGATGATGCGCCAGCGATGGAGATATGCGAAGGGGGTGAACCCGCTCGTTCGCCGAAAGCTCTCCGCAAACGTTGTCCGAGACATCATGGCCGCTCGCGCCAGTTGCTCCAACTGCCAGGGGCGGCCCGGGTCGTTGTGCATGAGCTGCACAGCGGGGCGCAACTGTTCGTCCGCGAGAAGCCGGAGCCAACCCGGAGGAAGATCGGTCTGACCGGCGGACGCGCGCAGAGATTCGAGCACGAGGAGCTGCGCATACTGCTCGACAGCGAATCTGGAGCCGGCCTCGCTGCCTGAGGACTCTTCGAGCAGGAGGCCCAGAACCGCACGCAGTCGTCGTGCCGCAGGGTGCGTGCCCTGGATGTGGTTGACAGGAGGCAGCCCCGGATACAACAACTCGCGTCCCGTGGGACCGAGTTGGACGTGTCCGCCGACGACCGTGTCTGCATGCGCAGCGGTATCGACGAGGGATCCGGACCACCCCACCGGCGGGGGGATTTCTCGTGCTGTCTCTTGCTGTGAACCGCCGCGCAGCGCAAGCCAGGAGCGATGGCTGAGGATGGCGACGTCGCCCTCCATCAGGTGCGTCGAAGCTCCCTCGTCGGTGTGCAGGTGAGCGTGCCCACGTAGCACCGCGACGATCTTCACGGCGTCGGTGACTTCACCGCAGGACACCCATGGTGCGCTCGCGGCAAACCCACCCGAGATCACGCCGTGGATCTCTACGTGGCGGAAGACGTCCGCGAGGTAATCGTCCGACAACGTCACCATCCCAGAGGCTTACCGTCCCGGTAGAAGCCGCCCCGCGGGCCGTCGTCGGGTAGCGTCGCCGCCCACACAACCCCCGGTGCGCTCTCCCCAACCGGCCGCGCTCCCAGCGCCTCCGCGCCGGGCACGGTGGCCGTGACATCGGGACATACCGCGTTGACCACGATCGCAGTGTCAGCAAGTTCTGCCGCGAGGGCGGCGGTCAGGGCGTTTACCGCTGCCTTTCCGATGGCGTGGCCGGCGTAGCGCCCGTCCGCGGCAGCCAGCCCGTAGCGGTCGTCCGAGTGGGAGCCTGCACCTGAGCTGACGTTGACGACACGCGGTCTGGGCGCGCGCCGTAGCAGCTTGAGAGCACTGATCGTCATACGCCATGTACCGAAGAGGTCCACCTGGACCACGCTCATGGCCGCATGCAGGTCGGCGTCTGTCACTGTCTCGTTCCGGTGCGGGTGCGCTGCGGCGTTGTTGACGAGGATGTCGAGTCGGCCTTTCGTCGTCTCGACGGCCTGCACCGTCAGATCCACCGACTCCTGGTCGGTGATGTCGAGCGGCAGCGGCAGCGCGCTGACCCCTTCGACACCCCGCACGGCAGCCTCGGCCTTGTCGGGATCCCGCGCTGCGACAAGGACATCGATCCCGAGCTGAGCGAGTTGCCTGGCGACTTCGAGCCCGATTCCGTGCGCAGCACCGGTCACCAAGGCGACCGGCACGTCCTCGACGGCCGACTCGCAGACCGGCGTCTGGGAACGCTGGTGTTCAGTCATGGTTCCAGTGTCGCGTCGGAATCCGGGCGATCACCATCGCTGCGAGTCCGGACTTCCTTGGCCTCCGTACAGCGTCGCGGTCCGCTGAGAGCGACGTATCGAACTCCACGACTTCTTCCCCTCGTTGGCGTGCAGCCTCGTTTGCTCAAGACGTCTCAAGAAGACCGGATCATGATCGCGTCACGAGCTCATGGGAAAAGAGTTGGAGCGCGGCGGCGCCCCGCTGCTACGTTCGTGGTGGACCGTGAAGTCGTCGTAGGGAGGTGAGCCCCGTGAACACAGTTACCCATGGGTGCTCCCTCAACCCGTCACGGTCCGGCGGCTGACGTTCGGTGTCGCCAGGAGCGCCTGAGAGACCGAGGCACTCCCGGATGGAGACTCCGATGAACACGAAGCCTTTCACCTCTGGCCTGAGCGAGAACGCGGTGATGATCACGCGCGTCGCGGACAGGCAATGGCATGCACTGGATGACGACCTGGTGGTCGGCCGCGGGCATGCGGCGCACCGGCCCGACGGACGCTTGTTCGTCAGCATCGACGCCTGGCACGACGCCGCCTTCGACCGGCTCGCCGAGGCGATGCTGGCGCAGCTGCCGGCGCCGCTGTACACGGTGGTCGACGAAGCCGACGTCGAGCTGACGGCCGGCTGGCGGCGGGCCGGTTTCACGATCCGGCGCCGCGAGTGGGAGTACGTCGTGCCGACCGACCCGCAAGTCACCGGGCTCGAAGGAGTCCTGCCGCCTTCGGGCGTGACGATCGTGCCCGCCGGTCAGGCGGACGAGAGGCTGCTGCGGGCGGTGGACCGCGCGATCCGTGACGAAGTCGAGGCGACCGTAGGGTGGCAGTCGATGCCCGCGGAGGTCATCGCCCGCCCGGAAGGCGACACCATCGTCGACCCGTCGAAGTACGCGGTGGCCGCGGCGCCGGAGGGCTACCTGGGTCTGATCCGGGTGGCGAGGGTGAAGCGGCCGCGCATCGGGCTGGTCGCGGTCCGGGCCGGCGAGCAGCGCCGCGGCATCGCGCGGGCGCTGCTGGCCCACGCGCTGGCCACGCTGCACCGCTCCCAGCTCGCCGCGGCCTGGGCGGAAGTCCACGAGTCCAACCAGGCAGCCTCGGCGCTGTTCGAGGGCATCGGCGCCCGGCCGATGAGCAGCAACCTGGAGCTGGTGCGATGACGAAGAACAAGAACGTCATCGAAGTCGAGGGCAAGGTCGTCGAGTGCCTGCGCAGCGCCATGTTCACCGTGCAGCTCGAGAACGGCCACCAGGTGCTCGCGCACGTCAGCGGGAAGATCCGCAAGAACTACATCAAGATCATGCTGGAAGACCGGGTGCTGGTGGAGCTCCCGCCGTACGACCTGACACGCGGCCGGATCGTGTTCCGGTACCGGAACTAGCGGCGGTCGCCACCTTCCGCGATAGCTGATCCTTCGGCCCCGGTCACGGCGTTTGCGTGACCGGGGCCCCGATGATGGCTCGCACCCGAGCGCGGCTACAGCCGGGCCACCCTGCGGACATCGCCCGCCGTGCGGGGGAGGGGTGACACACGGGCTGGCGCTGCGCCACTTCGGCAGTACGGAGAACCACCGAGTGTCGTTCCTCGCCGCGCTGCTCGTCGGAGCCACTTTCAGCCGGTACGTCATCCCAGCCGGCGCCCTGGCGGATCGGCACATTCGGACTACGGCAGGGCGTGGATCTCGACGACGGCGGCGGCATCACCGCCTGATGCGCTCCCCGTCCGCATCCGTCTTCGTCGCCGGATCGATTCCGTACAGGTTCGTCTGGCCGTTTGACGCGGTCAGGCCACCGTCCACGGGAATGTGGACTCCGTTGAGATACGCGGCGTCCCGACTGGCGAGGAACGCGACCACGGCGGCGACCTCGGCCGGCTCGCCGGGCCGGCCCATGGGTACGCGATCCACGACACGCTTGTGCAGCGAGGCTCCCTCAACAAACGTGTCGCGCAGGAACCGGCTGCTGAGCGTCACGCCTGGGTGGACGGCATTGACCCGGATCTCCCGACCGTGGTCCAGCGCCATCGCGTTGGTCAGGTTCGCCAGCGCGCCCCTGGTCATGTCGTAGACGGCCTGGCCCCGGTGGCCGCTGAGCGCGTCCATGGATCCGACGTTGACGATGCATCCACGTGCCACCCGCAGGTGGGGCAGTGCGGCTCGCGAGGCGAAGAAGGCGCCGTCGATGTTGGTACTCATCATGGTCCGGTAACTGTCGATGTCGATCTGCTCGACGGTGCCCGGAATCGCCACGCCCCCGTGGTTGACCAGCACGTCCAGGCGTCTGAACCGCTCCGCCACACCGTTCATGACCGCGGTGATGGCGGCCGGGTCCGAGACATCCCCGACCCAGGGATGCCATTTCCGTGCGGTCCGGGCCCTTTTGGCCGTTTGCCGCAGAGCCGCCTCAGCGCGGCCGACGAGCACCACGGTGTACCCATCCGTGGCGAACCGGTGCGCAATGGCGGCCCCGAGGCTGGTACCGGCACCCGTGACGACAGCCACGCGGCTGGAATTCTGTTGCTTCACGAGTGTCTCGTCTTTCGTATCACCGGGCCCATAACCGTCCGGGCTTGCGCCTGCCGCCATAGCCTATGAAGGCCGGCACGGCGCGCACTTGAACCACAGCGGCGTCCGGACAGTACATGTGCGCCACACGAAGGCGTTGGAACAGCGAGCACGAGGTGGATCGACCGGAGATGAACAGCACTGGAGCGGAGACTGGCGGGGCGCGTGGGGCGTTCGCCGTGGATTCCACGGTCCCGGGCGCCGCACCGCGAGGATTCGACGCCTTCCGTCGCGGCTGGCAGACGCAGATGGGCGACGCCTTCATGGTGCCGACCTTCAGCCCGGCCACGATCGCCGACTTCCGGCTCAAGGGACGCGTCGCCAGGGTGCGCGACGCGGCGATCGGTGATCTCCACGGCGCGTCGGCCCCCCGGACCACGAACGCCCCGGGTGGCGTTGAGGATCTGGTGCGGATGTACGTGGTGCGGCGCGGCGCAGGGACGGTGGGCGGCCTGCCCGATCGTGACGAGCACACCGTATCGGCCGGACAGTTCCTCCTCGGGCACTTCAAGCGGCAGCCACCCTTCGAGATGGCGCCGGACACCACGGCGCAGTTTCTCTTCCTGCCCTCCGCGATGCTCAGACCTCTGCTCGGAGACCGGAGTATCGCCGGGCCGGCGGACTCGGCCGAGGTGCGCATGCTGACGGCCCACTCGAACATGATCCACGCAACCGTGGCCGAGCTCGGCCCGGCCGGAGTGCACGCCGCCCACAGCACCCTGATCGAACTGGCCAAGGCGGTCGCGGTGCGTCGCTTCGACGACGTGGAACCGCAACTGGCGCCCGCGCTCACCCGGGCCGCGAAGGGCCTCGCCAACAGCCACCTCGCCGATCCCGAGCTGTCCCCGGCGATGCTGGCACGCGAGCTCAACATCTCGGTACGTACCCTGCAGCGCGCGTTCGCCGCGGTGGGAGAGTCGGTGACCACCTACATCCGCCACCGGCGGCTGGAAGAAGCCCGGCTCGCCCTCACCGCGCCATCCGGCCGGTGGAGCGTCTCGGAACTGGCCGCTCACTGGCAGTTCGCCGACAGCAGCCACTTCATCCGGGCCTTCAAGAAGCACTACGGCCAAACGCCCACCGAGTACGCCCGCTCGACCGGGGCAGCCGCACGCTGAACCGACCCCGACCCCGACCCCGACCTCGACCTCGACCCCGTCGGCCACCGGCCGACCGCCAGGCCAGGGCACCAGACGAGTTCGGCGCCGCGCGACCCGTCGAGCACGACGGTCAGACAGGCGCTCGCCTTCTTGTCCGCCCGCATGAGCGAGGGGAGACGGTCGGGACCCGGCAAGTCCCGCTCGCTGGTTGGATGTGGTGTCGATTCCTGCACGATGGGCGGTGCTACGAGCCAACCCCGGCCAGTGTCCTCACGGTTTGACAGACGGGCGACACTGCGACGATCTCGGGTAACGCTCAGCGATTCTGGTGCACCGGCCGAGCGCAACGACTGCGTACGCGCGCGTATTGAGCGGAATCACTGGAGTATGTGCTCCCTGGCCGACCGCTGATTGAGTTGGCCATGGGGCCGACCCCTCGTACGTCCTTAGAGACGACCGGTCTGCCGCATTCCTCGTGGCCGAACCGGAGAGCGTCGTCTCGTGCCGTTACCTGACGGACGGTCTTTCAAAGGCCCCGGTCCTTTCCACGATCACGCAATCGCACAGCCCGCACAGGGCCGTTCCATATGACGAGGAGACGCCGATGGCACCGGCCATCACCCTGGCCGCAGAAGCTCCCACGCTGTCTGCCGCCAACACCGGGTTCATGCTCATCTGTTCTGCCCTGGTGATGCTCATGACACCGGGCCTGGCCTTCTTCTACGGAGGCATGGTCCGCG
>NZ_JAAKZY010000065.1 GCF_011045015.1 Streptomyces scabichelini
GGGTCGGGGAAGTGGGTGGGCAGCGGGCCCTCCGCCGGGTCGTGAGCGGTCAGGGCGCGTACGGCGTCGAGAGACACTCCGGTGAGGCTCCGCAGTCGCTGGGTCCAGGCCCGGACGGCGTCGGCGTACGCCTCACCCTCCCGCCGCGTCTCCTCCCCGCGGCGTCCGGCCCGCGCACGTGCCTCTTCCGCCTGCTCCTCCAGGCGCTCCCGGGCGGCATCGGCCTCGTGCGCCTCTCGCTGGGCCTGGCGCGACTTCTCCATGAGGGCGACCAGCTCGGTCACGGCTCGGGCGCGGTTCCTGATCACCGGGCCCGCAGCCTCCAGTTGGGTGTCCCAGACGTCCAGGGCGCCGGCGCAGGCCTCCGTGTCGACGGCCAGCACCTCGCTGTGGCGGACGAAGTGGAAGTCGCCGTCCGGGGCCGTCAGTTCGGCCGCCGCCGCGGCCGCGACCGGGGTGGCGAGGACCACCGCGGGCTCTCCCAAATGCACGGGGTCGAACCCGGACCGCTCCGCCTCCCGCAACAACTCACCGTGCGCCGTGCCGAGTTCGGCCAGCTCCTCGCCAAGCCTTCCGGCTTCGTCGGTGAGCCGCCGCCCTGCCTCTTCCTGGCTGCTGTGGGCCTGGCGCAGGGCTTTGAAGGCGGTTGCCGCGGCGCTGTGCAGGGCGGTCACGGTGGCGCGTTTCTCCGCCAGTTCCTGGAGGCTGCGGTAGGCGGCGCTGTCGTGCAGGGCGGCGAGGTCCGTCTCGGCTGCCTCCGACTCCGCCCTGAGGACGTCGAGGCGAGCGGCGAGTTCGTCCTCGCTCGCGCGGAACTCCGCCGCCTTCTTCGCTGCCTCGCCCGCCGCACGTCGGTGCTCCGCCAGCCGTTCCAGTTCGCCGCTCACCTGATCGGCCCGGCGGCGCAGCGCCCCGTGCAGATAGCCGCGGTAACCGGTGAGGAAGGTCCGCAGCGCCTCGTCGGTCCGCTCCAGGCGCCCGAGGTCCGTCCGTACGGCGTCCAGATCGTCGAGGTTGCGGGCCACCTTCTCCACGACCTCGTCGTCGAGCGCGGGCAACGTCTCCGCGAGGACGGAGACCAGACCGCCGGAGTCGATGCGGTCGCCGATGGTGGGGCGGCGCAGGCGGTGCAGCAGGTGGAGCAGGTTGCGGTAGCGCGCCGGGTCGGTGAGGCCGAACAGCCGGCGGGCGACCCGGGCCCGGTGCTCCACGGCACGGTCGGTGACGTTCTCCGCGCCGACCAGCGACTTGAGCTGGTCGACGGGGAGCGGCTGGCCTGCAGGGGCCAGCCGCAGGTCCCCGTCGTCCTCGCCCACCCGCAGCGGGGTGACGAAGAAGAACGGCTTGGCCGTCCTGGTCGACTGGGAAGCGCGGACGGCCGCGCCGAGGGTGAGGTGGTGGTCGTTCCCCTCCTCATCCGTCCGCACGAACTCCACCCACAGGTAGCCAAGTCGGTTGGTCTGCTCGAAGCCGTCGAGCATCAGCCAGAGGAGCGTGGTCCGGCCCGTTCCGGTGGCGTCCAGGGCGCGGGCGTCCCCGTCGAGGAGGTACGGCAGCAGCATCTCCAGGGCCTTGGACTTGCCCGCGCCGTTCTTGCCACGCAGCAGCAGACGGCCGTCGCCGAAGGAGAACTCCTGCTCGTCGTACTGCCAGACGTTCCGGATGCCGGCGCGGTGCAGCCGGTAACGGTACGGGGACGGGGCGGCGGGCGTGCGGTTCACCGGGGCGGCTCCTCAGTGACGTGGTCGGCATCGGCATGGTCCGCTGGGGGCGCTGGGAGCTCTGAGGGCACTGGGGACTGTTCGGTACGGGACGTGACGGCCACCGTGGTGGCGAAACGGGCGGCCGCGGCGAGCAGCACCCAACCGCCCGTACGGTCCGTACGGATCGCACTGCCCGTTTGGACCGCACCGTCCGTTTGGACCGCACCGTCCGTACGAGCCTGCCCGCGGGCGCCCGACACATCCGTGACGGACCGGCCGTCCGGCGCGGCGTCCTCGTACTCCTCGGGCAGGCCGTGGCCGTCCGCGCGCACCGGGCCTGCGGGCGCGACCAGGCGCATACGGACCAGGAGGTCGAGGACGGCGGCGAGCAGCCCGTCCCGGTCTTCCACCATGCCGCGCCGCCAGTTGCCGCGCCGGCCGTACTCCTCGATCAGCTCGTCGAGCAGTTCAGGCAGCAGCCCCTCCGGGACGGGGACGCCGATGACCAGCCGCCCGCCGACCGCGGGATGGCCCGGATCCTCCGGGCGCAGCCGGTCGACCAGCCGCCCCACAAGGAGCAGCGCGGCCTGGGCGACCGTGCCGGTGCCGGGCAGGTGCAGGTCGGTGAGTTCGTCGTCCGGGTCGACCAGGGCGATGCCCTCGGCACGGATCTCGGCCTCCAGGCCCAGCAGTTCGGAGAAGGCCTGGGACTCGCGCCGCTGCCGGGTCCGCAGCCATTCGCGCTCGGCGCCGGTGAGGTCGTCGAGGTGGACGACGGGAGTCTCGACGAGACGCCTGCGGACGTACGTACGCGGTCCGCCGAAACCGGGGTCGGCGGCGCGGCGTACGAGATCCGCTCCGTCGCGGCTCCGGGCCAGCGGCCCGGCGACGACCGCGCGGGCGATCTCGCGGTCCACGGTCAGCAGCGCCTCACCGCCGCGCTCCTCGGCGACGGCCGAGACGTGGCCCTCGGTCTCCGCCAGGACGCCCCAGTCGACGAGTTGCCGCAGCGCGGCGGCGAGCGTGCGCCGCTCCGCCTGCCGCCCGGTGTCGCTGACCTCGATCCCGGCGTCCACGGCCGCGGCCCTCAGGTCGGCGACGAGTTGGGAGAGCAGGAGCTGTTCCGGGGCGGTGACAAGGACCGAGAGGGCGAGGGTCAGGTAGGCGTACGTCCGTGGGGTGAACGGTGTGCCGGTGGACGGCCGCTCCAGACGGTGACCGGATCCGGGGCCGAGACCCGCCTTGAACAGACGGGCGTACGACGCCTCGACGAGCAGTCGGTAGCCGAACACCTGCTGGAAGCGCTGGGCGAGCCAGTCGGCGTGGCGCCGGACCAGCGGGAACGTGTCGCTGTACGGGCCGTTGCTGGTGACCAGGGGGTGGGCCAGTAGCAGGCGGGCGGCGGCGCGGCGTTCGGCGGCGAGAGCCACGTCGTGCGCGGAGGGCAGGGCCATCAGGCGCTCGCCTCCTCGGCGGTGGGCGCCGAGGCGCTTTCAGCGATCACGCTCTCGACGACCAGGGTGAGGTCGTCCGCGGTCAGGTCACCGTCCACGGAGCGCAGGAGTGTGTGCCTGCCAGGAGTGCGCCAAGCCGTGAGCCTGATACCCAGGTCGGCGTCACCGGCCTGCGCACCGTCGAGCAGGAAATCACCGGCGTCCTCGTCGCCCTTGTTGTCTTTATGGCCCTGGTGCAGCTTGTCTTTATGGCCCTTGTTCAGCTGGGCGTTGCCGAGGGCGGCGGTGAGGAGTTCGAGCAGCAGTCGCATGGCCGCGGAACCCAGCCTGACCTGGTCGAACCGCCCGGAGGCGCTGCGCAGTTCGGCGGCCGCGGCCTGGCGGGCGGCGTCCTGCTCGCGTGCCTGCTCCATGAGGCGCCGCTTCTGCTCACCGTGGTCCTCCGCCGCCGCGGACCGCCCGCGCGGGGCCCGGCTGCCGCGCTCACGCAACGCCACCGGTACGTCCACGACGGGTCCGGTCCACCAGCTCACGTACGCCGGTACGGACAGGTCGGGATCCGGCGCCACGCCCAGATGCCGTGCTCCGTACAGCCCGAAGGCGGCGACCGCGATGTCGTGCGCCTCCTCGGGCTCCGCGGCGTCGAACCAGGCCGCGAGCCTGAGCAGATCCTTGCGGCGGGACATCTCTCCGGAGGCCGAACGCAGCATCCTTTTGGCGTTGGCGAGCAACGATTGCAGGGCACGCAGGGTCGCGTCCCGAAGCTGATCCACCTGGCTGCCGTGCCCGCCGCGTCCGTCGTGCCCGTCGTGCCCGTCGTGTCCGTCGGGTCCGCCACCGTCGGCGAACCAGTCGCGCAGCCCCTCCCAGTCCGCCATGTCCCGTCCTCGGCTGCGCTGCACGCGGGTCTCGGGCAGCGCGCCGGAGAGCGCTCCGAGACCTGCCTCAAGGCCTGCCCCGAGTCCTGCCGCGTGGGCGTCGATCCGGCTCAGCAGCGCGGGAAGATGGGGCCAGATCGTCCGCAGGTGTGCGGCGATGCGCGGTGCACGGAAGGACACGTCCTCGGTGATCGCCTCCACATAGTCGAGCAGCAGCTCCTTGAACCCCTGGTACTCGGCTCCGTCGAGGTCGTAGCGGGCGAGCACCTGGCCCAGGTAGGCGTAGAAGTCCCGTACCGACTCGGCGAATTCGGCGAACTGCACGAAAAGCGTGCTGATCCGCTCCAACGCCTGCTGCGGATCCGGGCCACCCGGCACGGCGACCATGGCGGCGATCTCACTCAGCCCCCGGTCGACGAGCGTGAGCAGCTCGCTGCTGACCTCCCGCGCGGCGTCCGCTCCGGCCAGCACCTCGTCCGCGTCGCGCTGCACGCGCTCTCCCAGCTTGGACAGCTGGTAGCGGGACCGGGAGCGCTGGTACTCGGCGATGCTGCTCGCCGTGACGGTGTGCGTGCTGCGCAGCAGATTGCCCCAGCGCACGAGCTGTTCGAGCCGGGCGGTGAGCGTCTCCGAGTCGAGCGCCGCCCCCGGGGCGCCCGAGTTGCCCGGGTCGCCCGCCTGCGCCAACTTGGCAAGCACATCGGGCACGGCCAGATCCGCGAGCAGCGTCCCGCAGAACACCCGCATCACCGCGACGTACTCCAGGCGCTCGGGCGCACTGAGGTAGGCGTACGCGCTCAGCCGCTGCCAGGCCGCCTCGGCGCCGCTCCTCTGATCCTGATCTTGCAGTTCTTCGTGCAGTTCTTCGCGCAGTTCGTCCCCCTCCATGCCGCCGAGCGTACGGACCGCCACTGACACTCCGGAGGAAGTCGGTGAAAACGGTCCGCTCACGCGGCCCGATCCGCACGCATTTCGCCGGCCAGGTCATCGCCGGTAGTACACCGCAACGACCAGGGGAACGAGTACTCCGGCGAGCGTGAAGGCAAGGCCGAACGGCACGACCGCCGCTGGATACCGCCAGGCGACAAACGCCACGACGCCGCAGGCCACGACCACCGCCGTCAGGGCGATCAGCAGTGTTCGCGACGCAGAGCGAGTAGACGGGGCCGGGGACTGGTTGTCGGAGCCGGCAGGAGGCAGAACAGACATGAAAATGCGTGTCCTTCTGTGTTCGGGGTGTACATAGGCGTCCCACCACATGCACCGCGCGCGGGATGAGCGCGATGCACCACGCGCGGGATGAGCGCGCGCGGGATGAGACGGAGCGGCAGCTTCGCAAGCCCCGTTGCGGGTGCATCTGCGGCTCGGCATCCACGATGGCGTGAGTTTCGTACGTCTCGACGAGTTGCGATCGCCTGGATCAGTACAGGGCCGATATGTCAAGTCTGGGGGCGTACAGAGGAGTTTGTGCGCCACGATGCTGCGATGAGTCACGACAACCCAAGGGGGCGGCGCAGCAGTCAGCGGCGCGTTGAGCGCCCCCGGGTTGCGCCGAGAGCGCTGGCGGATCTGAAAGAACTGCTGTACCGGCTGTACACGGAAGCCGGAGCGCCGACGCTGGAGCACATCGCCACCCTCATCGCAGACGACGATGCGTTGCCGGGCTGCCCGTCGAAGGACACGGTTCAACGCATCATCAGCTCGCCCGAGCTGCCACCGCGGTGTCACGACGCCGTGGCGGTGGCGGGTGTCCTGGCCCGCGAAGCCGGATGGGATGTCGCGGACGCCATGAGCATGGTCTCGAAGGCGTGGACGGAAGCCCACCTGGAGGACCCCCTCGGCTCTCCGGTGGAGAAGCTGGAGCCGCTCTCGCTGGAGGTGCACCGGGCCATCACCTTGGGCAACTGCGAGTCGCTGCCCGACCTGCCCGCCCTGCCCGCCTACGTCGAGCGTGATCACGACAGACGACTGCGCGACATCGTGGACTCGGCCGTGGCCGGTGCGAGCCGGATGGTGACCCTGGTGGGCGGGTCGTCCACGGGCAAGACCCGTGCCTGCTGGGAGGCCGTGCGGCGGCTGCCCAAAGGATGGCGGGTGTGGCATCCGTACGACCCCACCCGTCCTGTGGCCGCGCTGGAGGGGATCGCCCGCGTCGGTCCACGGACAGTGATCTGGCTGAACGAAGCCCAGTACTACCTGCTGACGCCGGACTCCGATGATGCCGAGCGCATAGCGGCCGGGCTCCGCACCGCACTGCATGAACGTCACCGCGGCCCGGTCCTGGTGCTCGCCGCGCTGTGGCCCCAGCACTGGGAGCGGCTCACGACACGGCCCGCCGCGGACCGGGCGGACCCCTACGCGCAGCAGCGGGAACTGCTCACCGGCGTGGGTGAACAGCTCACTCTCCCCACCGCGTTCAGCGAGGCGGACTTGAAGGCCGCCCAGGACAAGTCAGTGCACGACCCTCGTCTCAGGCAGGCTCTGGACGGCGCGACGGGCGGCGAGATCACCCAGTTCCTCGCCGGAGTTCCCGAGCTTCTCGCCCGCTACCACGCGGCGCCGCCGGGGGCTTCCGCGCTGATCAAAGCCGCCATGGACTACCGCCGCCTCGGTCACAGCCTGGCTCTGCCCCTCGGGCTCCTCGAACACGCCGCCGATGACTACTTCACCGACCGCGAGTTCCATGAGCTCGGCGGGGACTGGCTCGATGCCGCTCTCGACTATTGCGCAGCCCCCTGCAAGGGCGTCCCCGGTCCCCTCGTACCGATGCGCCGCCGCACCCGCGAACGAGACGCCACACCCGTCTACCGCTTGGCCGACTACCTGGAGCAGCACGGGCGAGTCACACGGCACACCTTCTGCCCTCCCGCCTCCTTCTGGGAAGCGGCCGCGGATCACGTCGGCCGCTCCGAAGACCGCCATGCTCTCGCCGACGCCGCACGCCAACGCGGACGCTACCGCCACGCGGCCGACCTCTACGCACCCCTTGCCGAGCAGGGCGACACCGCCGCCATGGTCAAACTCGCCCGGCTGCGACAGACAGCCGGCGCACCGCAGGAGGCCGAGGCCCTGTACCGCACCGCCGCGGAGGCGGGAGATCCCGCGGCGCTGGTCGAACTGGCCAGAGCCCACCTCGTGGAAGGCGACCTTCACCAGGCCGAGCGCCTGGCCCGGGACGCCGCCGAGGCCGGAGACGCCACAGCCCTGCTCGAACTGGCCCGGGCGCAGGAACTGGCGGATGAGCCCCACACGGCCGAGCACCTGGCCCGTACCGCCGCCCCTTACAGCACCGACGCGCTCCTGGAGCTGGCGCGTCTGCGACAGAGGTCCCGCGACTTCTCCGCGGTGGAACGATTAGCCCGCGCCGCTGTCGACGCTGGCGACAACTACGCCTACACCCTGCTGGCCCTCATGCGGCAGCTGACCGGCGACAGCCGGGAAGCCGAGCGTCTGGCGCGCACCGCGGCCGACCACGGTGACACTTCGGCGCTGATCGAGCTCGCCGAGACACGGGAGCTGGCCGGTGACACGGTCGGCGCGGAGGACCTGGCCCGTACCGCCGCCGACGCCGGGAACATAGCCGCTCTTATCGAACTCGCCGAGATACGGGGGCAGTCCGGTGACCTCGACGAAGCCGAACGCCTCTATTGGGACGTCGCCAAACGAGGTGAGAGCCACGCACTGGTCGAACTCGCGGAGCTGCTTCTCCTGGCCGGGAATCCCGAAGAAGCCGAGCACCTGGCCCGCACGGCCGCAGCCGGGATGGACACCGCCGCACTTGCCTTCCTCACCCGGATCATGGAGCGGGACGGTTACCCGGACGAAGCCGAGGGCCTGGCCCGCACGGCCGCCGACGCGGGCGACACCTCCGCACTTCTCGACCTGGCCAGGAAACGAGCCGGAAACCGGCCCCGCGATGCCGAGCGCCTCGCCCGAGCCGCCATCGAAGCAGCCATCGAAGCCGGAGACTCCTACGCGCTCGCTTTCCTGGCCCGGCTGCGGGAACGGCACAACGACCCCGAGGGCGCCGAACACATGGCGCGCGCGGCCGCCGGCGCCGGCGACATCCAGGCACTGGTGGAACTCTCCCGAGTGCGCGAGCAGAAAGGGGACTTGAAAGCGGCCGAGCGCCTCGCCCGCATCGCCGCCGACGCGGGCGACCTCCGGGCTCTCACAGACCTGGCGCACCGACTCGAACAGACAGAGGCATCCCCCTGGACCAGATTCCGCCACTACGGCCTCGACCCTGACGGCCGCATCGCGGATCCCTGGTGATCACGACCGCCATGCCTGGGCCGTGCGTCACGGACACGCGTCCAGCCGCACGGCTGCCAGGCGGCGGGCGAGACGCGCTCCGCGAGGTGTGTGTGCTTGGCCTGGACGCTCCGTACGACGCCGAGCTGTCCGAACTCGTCGAGCTGGTCGGGTAGTTGGTCACTCGGGGGGTGCGTCGATGGCGGGTTGAGCGGGTGAGCGTGTCCTGATCCGGCGCTGGGGTGCGAAGCGACGGGCCGCGATGAACCCGGCCGCGGACAGCACCACGACGGCGGCTCCGCCGATGGCCCAGGGCGTCCAGTTCAGAGGCGTGTGGCCGGAGACGGCGACGACCTTTCCCTCGCCGGGTACGGAGTCGATGCCCTCGGGTGTGAGGATCAGGTCCTTCGGACTGAACAGGTCGTTGTGCCGGCGGAAGTCCTCCAGACCGCCGGTATAGGCCGCGCCGCCCGGGTCGATCAGCGCGGTTGACCTGTCGGACGCGCGAGCAACGTACAGGGTGACCAGCTCAAGTGATCCGTCCTCGTGCTTGACGAGGACAGAGCGCTGGAAGAGCTCACCCGAGGCCCCGGCGAAGTCCCGCGCCGCCTCGCGGACCGATGCGTCGGGCGAGCAATCGGCCTCAGGATCGACGATGGAACCAGTGTCGGCATCCGTGTCGGCATCAGTGTCGGAGACGCACGCGGTCGCTGCCAGGAGTGCGTACTGCAGCTGCTCGGGGGTGTAGTAAGCGGCGAAGTTGGAGAGCCGGTCAGCGCTGGAGCCCCCGTCGCTGGGGAACTTGTCGTTCTTCACTTCGGTCGACTTCGTGTACTCCTGGAACAGTTTCGCCGCTGACGTCTTCGGTGCCGATGATCCGCATGACGCCAGCAGTACGGTGATCAACACCGCCAGGGCTGCACGGACTGCGGGCCGGGCGCGCGTCATGCGTGTCCTCCAAGGGGCAGTTGGACTGAGCGTCACCCGTACTGCCTATCCGGTCGGCGCCGGGAGGGGTCCCGGAGAGTCGCCGCCTCCGCGGTCCCCAGCTGCTGGAGGCATGGGGTTCGGCTACATGAGCCGATGAACAATGCGAGGTGACCGCATCTGCGGTCAGGCCGCGGCAGATCCTGACGTCGGGCACGTCCGGCACGTCCGGCTGGACAACCGCCTTCACCGCCGCGGCCAGGGCGTTCACGCCGAGCTGAGAGGCTGACGGGCGATGTCGCGGGCGTCGTCCGGGGGAACCCCCAGCATGCGAAGGATCATCTCCGCCATGTTGGCGGCCGCCTCGTCGGCGTCGAGTTCAGGGCGGGCGAACCTCAGCTCCACCAGGGACAGCAGGGACCCGCCCAGCGCGGACAGGGCGACGGTCGGGTCGACGGCGACGAAACGGCCTTCGGTGACGCCGCGTTCCAGGTCGCGCAGGGCCCGGGGTGCGAGCCCTCGGTCGGAGTGGAGGTGGCCGAGTCCGCGGTGGCGCAGTACCCGCATGAGCTCCGGGTGGGAGTCGACCATCCGAAGGCTGAGCCTCAGGCCCGCCGCGACGCGTTCAGCCGGGTCGTCAGTCCCCTGCAGACGCTCGTCGATGGCCTGGCCGAACTCCTCCAGCGCGTCCACCACCGCCGCGTCGAACAGTTCCGCCTTCGACTCGAAGTGGTTGTAGAAGGTGCCGAAACCGACGTCCGCGCGCTCCGCGATCGCCTGGATGCTGGCGCCGGTGTCTCCGGTCTCGGCGAGGATCTGCCGGGCCGCGCGGACGAGCGCCTGGCGGGTCTCGGCGCGGCGTCGTTCGAAGCGGTTGCTGGGCGGCGCTGAGGTCGGCATGCGGTGAGTCTAACAACGGCGCCGATGACGATCGCATTTCTGATGGATCCATCATTTTGCCTCCGCCAAGCCCTTGACGATGAATTTCTCAGAGTTGATGATTTCATCATTAAGGCAATGTTGCTTGGAGGGCACCGTGTCCCAAACGCACATGGACGAGACCGACGTCAGAACAGCCCACCAGGACCTTCACAGCGAGCAAGGCGCACTGCGCGGCGAACACCCCGGGCGCTCCCGCGATCCGCTGATCAAGGTGGCCGACCTGGCCTGGCTGGAGTTCGAGAAGCCCGACCTGGACCGGGCGGAGGTCTTCGCGCGTGACTTCGGCTTCGGGATCGCCGCCCGCACCGAGCGCGCGCTGTGGCTGCGAGGCACCTTCGCCGGCTCGCCCTGCATGGTGATCCGGCGCGGCCGTACGTCCCGTTTCATCGGCCCTGCGTTCCGCGCGGCGGAGCGGGCCGACCTGGACCGGCTGGCCCGCGCGACCGGCTCAGCCGTGCGCGACGTGGACGCGCCCGGCGGCGGCAAGGTGGTCGACCTGCTGGACCCCGCCGGTACCCCCGTACGGGTCCTACACCGTGCCGAGGAACTGCCCGCACTGCCCGAACAGCGGCCGCTTCTCCTCAACTCCGGGACGGATCACCGTCGTACGAACGTCACGCAGCGCCCGCCGCGTGAGCCGTCGCGCGTTCAGCGGCTGGGTCATGTGGTCCTGGAGACGCGGGTGTTCGCCCGTGCCCTGGGCTGGTACCTGGACACCCTCGGCATGATCGTCAGCGACTTCCACTTCCTTGACGGTCAGCGCGAGCGCGGCCCGGTCATGGCGTTCATCCGCTGCGACCAGGGAAGCGTCGCGGTGGACCACCACACGCTGGCGATGCACCTTGGCCCGGGGACGGGCTATGTCCACTCCGCCTACCAGGTCACCGACCTGGACGCGATCGCGGCGGGCGGGGAGTACCTGGCCGAGCGCGGCTATCAGCGCAGCTGGGGCATCGGCCGACACCTCTACGGCAGCCAGCTCTTCGACTATTGGCGCGATCCGGACCGCTTCATGCTGGAGCACTTCGCCGACGGCGACCTCTTCTCCTGCGACGTCGAGCCCGGCTGGTCCCCCATGTCGGCGAGCGGCCTCGCGCAATGGGGGCCGCCGGCGACCCGGGACTTCCTCGGCGCCAATCCGTCTCCCGCCAAGGTCCGTGAGGTGCTGCATGCCCTGCGCGGCGACAACGAACTCGACCCGGCCCGGCTGCTGGGCCTGATGAAAGCGATGAACTCATGAGTACGAACGTCCTGCGCACCGCCAATGGCTGGTGGGTGGTCCGCGACGCGCGAGCCGTCCGCGTCGACACCAAGGCCGTCACGACCGCCGAGCTGCTCGCGGACCGGGACGCCGTGAGCGAGGCCGCCGTCTCCAGCGATCCGGGTACACCAGTCGCCGACCTTGTGACCCTCTCCCCCGTCACCACGCCCTGCCGCGTGGTCGCCCAGATGGTCAACTACCGCAGCCATGCCCGCGATTCGGGCTTCACCGGCGACATCCCGCCCACCTTCTTCCGCAAGGCGTCCGGCTCGGTCAGCGGCCCGCACGACGCGGTCGTCCGGCCTTCCCATGTGAAGTTCCTGGACTACGAGGTCGAACTCGGCCTGGTCATGGGCGCACCCCTGCCCGTGGGCACCGTCGTCACCGAGCAGGACCTGCCGTCGTACGTCGCCGGGCTCGTCGTCACCAACGACGTCAGCGCTCGCGACGTGCAGCTGACCAAGACCCAGTTCTACGAGAGCAAGTCGTATCCGACCTTCACGCCGACGGGGCCGTACCTGGCGCTACTGGAGCCGGAGGAATTCGCCCATCTCCTCGATCTGCGGCTGAAGTTGTCCGTCAACGGTGAGCTGCGTCAGGACCGCACCCTCGCCGACATGATCGTCCGCCCGGCGCAGGCGCTCACACTGCTCGCCCGCTTCCAGGCTCTCGACCCCGGCGACCTGCTGCTGACCGGCACTCCCGGCGGCACCGCCCTCAAGGCCCCGCCCAAGCCGGTGGAGAAGATCGGCGCGCTGCTGCCCCCCGCCGTCAAGTGGAAGGCGTTCTTCAAGAGCCAGGCCCGCAACCCGCGCTACCTCCACGAGGGCGACGTGATCACGGCCACGATCGCGACGCCCGACGGGCTGATCGACCTCGGTGAGCAACGTATGCCCGTGACCGGCACGAACTGAGACGCGAGATGAGCCGCACATGACCACAGACGAGGCCGTCGGGCGACGGGACACCACGACCGGGGCGGCACGCAAGCCCTTCGCGCCCGTCGTCATCATCGGAGCCGGGCCCGTGGGCGTCACCACCGCCCTCCTCCTCGCCCGGCGCGGAGTCCGCACCGTCGTCCTCGAGCGGCACCGGGGCGTCTACCCGCTGCCGCGCGCGGTCGCGATGGACGACGAAGTCCGGCGGATCCTTCAAGCCGCCGGTATCGACAGGGAGTTCGCCGCCGTCGCACGGTCGGCGGGCGGGCTGCGTCTACTGGATGCCCGGCACCGGGTGATGGCCGAGTTCCGGCGCTCCCCGCACGGGCACCACGGCTTTCCGCAGACCAGCATGTTCGACCAGCCGCAGCTGGAACGCCTGCTGCGAGACGCCCTGGCCAGGCGTCCGGAGTGCGAGCTGCGCGGTGGCGTGGAGGTGACCGCCATAGCAGCGCAGGAAGGCGACGGCCCGGTGCGTGTGACCGTTCGTGGGGACGGCGGCGAGACCCACCTGTGGGCCGACGTGGTGCTGGGCTGCGACGGCGCGGGCAGCCTGACCCGCGACGCCATCGGCGCCGTATGGGAGGACCTGCGCTTCGAGGAGCACTGGACCGTCATCGACGTCCGCACCCGTGCCCATGTGCGGTGCTGGGAGGGCGTCGACCAGGTCTGCGACCCTGCCCGGCCCGCGACGTTCATGCGCATAGGCGAGGACCGCTACCGCTGGGAGTTCCGGCTCCGCGACGGGGAGAGCCTCGACGGCACGCACGGGCGGGAGCGGCTGCGGGAGCTGGTGGCCCCGTGGGTGTCGCTCTCGAACGCCGACGACTTCGAGGTGATCCGGCAGGCCCGCTACACCTTCCGGGCCCGAGTCGCCGACCGGTGGCGCCGGGGCCGGGTCTTCCTGCTCGGCGACGCCGCCCACCTCACTCCGCCCTTCATCGGGCAGGGCCTGTGCTCGGGCATACGCGACGCCCACAACCTCACGTGGAAACTCGCCCGCGTACTCCAACAGGGCGCCCACGAACGGCTCTTGGACACCTACGAGAGCGAACGCAAGCCCCACGCCCGCCATGTGATCCGCCTCGCCGTGGCGACGGGCTGGGCCATGACCGGCGGCCAGGACCGCGCCGCCGCAATCCGCCGGACCCTGCTGGGTACCGCCTGCCGTATCCCGGGTGTGACGGGTCTGGCCGGCCGTGGCATCAGCCCCGCTCTGACCTCCGGCCCGCTGATCCGGCGCGGCCGCCTCGCAGGCACCTGCTGCCCCCAGCCCTGGGTGACCGCCGACGGCCGGCGCACCCGCCTGGACGACGTACTCGGGGACTCCTTCGCCGTCCTGACCGCCGTACCGCTGACCCCGTCGGCACGGGCCGTCGCCGAAGGGCTCGGCGCCCGGATCGTCCCCGTGGACGAGGCCGGCGACGACGGCACCCTCGCCGCCTGGCTGCACGACGGCCGCGCGGACGCCGTACTCCTGCGCCCCGACCGCGTCGTCCTGGACACCGTGCCCGCCGGCCGCGGCGGCTTCACCGATACGGCGGCCTGGGCGCCCCTGCTCTGTACGACCCACCGCCCCGCACTCTTGAGGAGCACCGCGCGATGACCACGACAAGTGCCGCACCGTCGCCCCCGGAACCCTTCTGGTCCCCCGCCCCGGAGACGGCCGCGCACAGCCGTATCGCGGACTTCGGCCGCCGGCTCGCGCAGCAGCACCACCTCGAAGACGCCCACGACCACACCGAATACACCGACTACGCCGCCCTCCACCGCTGTTCCGTCACCGACCTCGAAGGGTTCTGGAGCGCGGTGTGGGAGTACTTCGACATCGACGCGGCCACGCCGTACGAGCAGGTGCTGGAGGAGGAGAAGATGCCGGGCGCCCGCTGGTTCCCCGGCGCCACCCTCAACTACACCCACCACGCCCTGCGGCACCTCGGCGACGACCGGCCGGCGATCATCGCCTTGGACGAGACCGGAGCCGGCTACGAGGTGTCCGGCGACCGGCTGCGCGCCCAGGTCGCTTCGGTCGCCGCCACCCTGCGCGACCTGGGCGTCGGCCAGGGCGACCGGGTCGTGGGCTACCTTCCCAACACCCCGCACGCGATCGTCGCCTTCCTCGCCGCCGCGAGCCTGGGTGCCGTCTGGTCGGTGTGCGGCCAGGACTACGCTCCGCAGGCCGCCGCTGCCCGCTTCGGCCAGCTCGAACCCACGGTGCTGATCGCCGCGGACGGCTACCTCTTCAACGGCACGACCCACGATCGCCGCGATGCCGCCCTGGAACTGGCACGCTCGCTGCCCACCCTCAAGGCCACCGTGCTGGTGGACCACGTGGGCCTGCCCTGGCCCGAGGGCAACTACCCGGCGCTGACACTTGCCTGGGAGGACGCGGTCACCCGCACCGAGCAACTCACCTGCACACCTGTGCCGTTCGACCACCCCCTCTGGGTCGTCTTCTCCTCCGGCACCACCGGCCTGCCCAAAGGCATCGTCCACGGCCACGGCGGTGTACTGCTGGAGCACTTGAAGACCCTCGGCCTCCACTCCGACCTGGGCCCCGGCGACCGCCTCCTCTGGTACACCACCACTCACTGGATGATGTGGAACCTGGTCGCCTCCACCCTCCTGACGGGCGCGACCACCTGCACGTACGACGGCAGTCCGGCCCCGGCCGCCCGCCCGGACGTCCTGTGGGAACTGGCCGCCCGCCACCGCGTCACCCTCTTCGGCACCAGCCCTCAATACCTCCTCGGCATGGCCAAGTTCGGCATCGACCCGTCCGTACACGACCTGTCGCCGATCCGCACCATCGGCTGCACCGGCTCCACGCTCCCCGCCTCGGCCCATCTCTGGGTCCGCGACCACGTGGGCGACCGCGTCCAGTTGGCCTCGATCACCGGCGGCACAGACGTCGTCTCCGGCTTCGCCGGCAGCGCCCCCACGACGCCCGGCTGGGCCGGGGAGCTGTCCGCGCCTCATCTGGGCGTGGCCCTGGCGGCGTACGACGCGGAAGGGCTCCCGGTGGTGGGTCAGGTCGGCGAGCTGGTCGTCACCCGCCCCATGCCCTCCATGCCGCTGCACTTCTGGAACGACCCCGACGGGACCCGCCTCCGCGACGCCTACTTCGGCTCGTACCCGGGTGTGTGGCGGCACGGCGACTGGATCACGGTCACGGGTCATGGCTCGGTGATCGTGCACGGCCGCTCCGACTCCACCCTCAACCGCAACGGCGTACGCCTGGGCAGCGCCGACATCCACACCGTCGTCGAACGCCTCCCAGAGATCACCGAAGCCCTGGTGATCGGCGCGGAGGAACCGGACGGCGGCTACTGGATGCCCCTGTTCGTCGTCCTCACGGCCGGCGCCGAACTGGACGATGCCCTCCGCGACCGGATCCGCGAGACCATCCGCACCGGCGCCTCACCGCGTCACGTCCCCGACGAGATCCTCGCCGTCCCGGGCATCCCCCACACTCGCACCGGCAAGAAACTCGAAGTCCCCGTCAAACGCCTCCTCCAAGGCACCCCCGCCCACGAGGTCGTCGACCCCGCGGCCGTCGACAGCCCCGACCTCCTGACGTACTTCACCCGCCTGGGCACCGAACGCCAGGATGCGAGAAACAGCAGGTGAAGAGCGTGAGGTGGTCGGTCGTCCGTCACGGAGCGGCCGGGCGAACGAGGAGCGTCCCGATGTGCCCAGGGTGAGGCTCGCGGGGCGCGCCCCCTTCTACCCGTCGACATCCGTATCGGTCGCCGCCAGCACCGCGACCCGCATACGGCCGGGATCGAGTACGGCGAAAGCCACGTCCGCCGTGTCGTGGTGGAACCAGTCCGTGAACGCCATGAAGCGCAGCCACCGGTGATCGGCGGCGCGCCGTACCGCCTCCAGGAACGGGGTGTCGTCGGGCAGCCCCATCAGCGCGTACAGACTGTTCCAGGCGTGCAGTCGAGCGTACGCGCCCCCCTGTCCCTGGCCGTTCACCCCGCCGTTGTGTGCTGCTGCGAACAGTTCGTTGATCACGTCGTCGGGCGTCGTGTGGCAGGTGACGGCGCGGCCCCGGCGCGTGCCCTCGCCCTCCAGGCACTCCAGGGACAGTTCCTTGATGAACGAGATGTTGAGGTCGTCCGGAGCGAGCGGGTTCGGGAGCATGAAGAAGCGCACTTCAGGCTCACGGGACCAGCCGCTGACGGTGAAGGGCTCGGCTGCCGTCCCCGCACGCCTGGCGTCGGAGCTTTCAACTGCCGTACGCCCGGCTGCTGCACCACTGTCGGTGGGGGGAATTTCCGGGAAGCGGGATCGTAGCTGGTCGGGGGTCTTCACAGACCCGAGGCCCCGGACTCGGACACCGAACCGGTGCTCGATGTCCAGGCGTGTCCTGGGCAGCCGGGCCAGCGGATGCCCCAGCTCGCGCAGTCGCTCCGCGTAGGCGTCCAGGGCGGGCCGGCCACGCCCCGCGCCGATCAGGGCGAGCTCCCCGAGCATGCAGGCCCGTACCTCCACAGCGGGGTCCTCAAGCCCGTCCGGCAGCTCCCCGAACAAAGCTTCCAGATCCCGCAGTTGCTGGATCTTGACCAGCTTCGCGGCCACCGAGCGCCGCAGCCGGTCGCCTTGGTCGCTTTCCTCTCGCCGCTCGGGCCCGAGCGGCAGCAGCCGCCCCACGATGTCCACGGCGAACCTCGCGCAGTCCCGGGAGCGCGTCTCGGCGAGAGCCTCGGCGATCCGTCCGACGACCCGCACCGCGGAGGGCTCAGAGGATCCCTCGGGCCCCTCGGGACCTTCACCCGACGCCCGGCGGCACAACTGCTCCGCCGCTTCGTACAACTCCTCCGGGCGAGACTCCGCCAACTGCTTCAGCTCCGCCGGGCCGGACCGCTCCCACAGGGGCCGACCGGAAGCACCATGGCCGGGCGTCACATCGTTGTCGTTCACGCCCGAAGTCTACGAGCAGAGATCGAGTAACTTTGCTGAGGCGTACGCGCCTTGAGCGAAGCAGTGAAGCAGCACAACGGGGGACGAACGTGGGATATCGGCCGACGGACTGGCACGTTCTTGATCTGGAGAAGGACCCGACGCCGGGCGACCCGGACCGGGTCCGTTCGCTGGCGAAGCACCTGCACGACTTCGCCGATGACGTGCAGGACGCGCTCCGCCTGGTCAAGGGCATGGCGGAGGAGGACGCCGTCCTTACGATGGTGGGCAAGACCGCCGATGTCTTCCGCGACGAGTTCTCGAGTGTTCCGAAGAACCTGAAGAAGCTCAAGAAGTCCTACGACCTGGCCGGGGACGCGCTCGCGGCGTACTGGCCGAAGCTTGAGCGCGCCCAGGCGCTCGCCGACAAGGCGCTCGCCAAGGGGCGGGAGGCACAGGCCGATCTCTCCTCAGCCAAGTCCCGCCTGTCCTCCGCCGATTCGTGGGTGGGCCGGGCGACCAAGGAGGCCGACAAGTACAAGGACGACCCGACCGGCGGGAAGGACGTCGACAAGCCCGACGAGGCGAAGGTAAGGGCGGCCACCAGGGACGCGCAGAACGCCAAGTCCGCACAGACCTCGGCCCAGTCGGACGTCACCTCGGCCTCCAACGCGCTGGACGCGGCGAAGAAGATGGCCGAGGACGCGCGGCAGATGCGCGAGGACGCCGCGCGGGAGGCCAAGAACAAGCTGGAGGAGGCCTCCGACGCCGGGATCCAGAACCGCAAGTGGTACGAGGAGGTCGGCGACTGGGTCTCCGACAACTGGGACACCATCGTCACGGTCTGCAAGGTCGTCGTCGCCGTCGTCGGCATCATCGCGATGATCATCGGCGGGCCGATCCTCGGCGCGATCGTTCTGATCGCCGCGCTCGTCGTCCTCGCCGACACCCTCAACAAATACGCCAAAGGCCAAGCCTCCCTGTGGGACGTGGCCTTCGCAGCGCTGGACTGCATACCGGGTATGAAGGGCCTGACCACCCTCGGCGCACTCGCAAAGGGCGTCAAGGGACTCGGCAAAACCGGCCTCAAGGCAATGGCCAGGGGGCTGAAGGGCGGGCTCCGGCGGGGGGCGGACGACGCGGCAGGGGCCAGCAAGCCCGCCAAGTCGCGCTGTAAGAACGGCGATCCGGTCGACATGGTGTCCGGTGAGATGCTCATGGAGGAGACCGACGTCGAGCTTCCCGGACTCCTTCCGCTCGTGCTGCGACGTACGCACCTGTCGACGTACCGGTGGGGACAGTGGTTCGGCCCGTCCTGGGCCTCCACGCTCGACGAGCGTCTCGAGCTGGACAGCGACGGCGCCGTCTTCGCGGCCGACGACGGCATGATCCTCCTCTACCCCGTCCCCACGCCCGGCACCTCGGTGATGCCGCTGGAGGGGCCGCGCTGGCCGCTGGACTGGGACGGCGCTCCGGGCGCACCCATCCGCATCACCGACCCCGCCACGGGCCACACCCGTCACTTCGCCCCGCTCGGCAGAGCCACCGCGGCACACGAGGTGTTCACCCTCCCCCTTGCCGCGGTGACCGACCGCGGCGGACGGCGCATCGACTTCGACCGGGACGAGTCCGGCTCCCCCACCGCGGTCCGCGACTCCGGCGGCCGCCAACTGCACATCGACACCGAGGACGGCCGCGTCGTCGGGCTGCGGCTGCGCAACGAGGAGGACGGGCCCGAGGGCACGACGCTGCTGCGCTACGGATACGGCGCCGACGGGCATCTCACCGAGATCCACAACTCCAGCGGCCTTCCGCTCAGGCTCACCTACGACGAGCGGGCACGCATCACATCCTGGACCGACCGCAACGGTTCCTGGTACCGCTTCACCTACGACGACGAGGACCGCTGCATACGCGGCGAAGGCGCCGACGGGTATCTCTCCTGCACGATCGCCTACGACTCGGAGACCCGGGAGACGCGCTACACCGACTCGCTGGGCCACACCACCACGTACCGGCACAACGAGCGCCGTCAACTCGTCGCCCAGACCGACCCGCTCGGCAACACCACGTACGCCGAGTGGGACGCGTACAACCGGCTGCTCTCCCGCACGGATCCGCTCGGCAACACGTCCCGCTTCACCTACGACGACCGCGGCAACCTCACCTCGGTGGTCCGGCCCGACGGCACGGTCACCACCGCCGAGTACGACACCTTCGACCGGCCGTTGACGATCACCCTGCCGACCGGCGGCCGGCGTGGGTACGCGTACGACGAGCAGGGCCGCCCGACGGCGACGGTGGACCCCGACGGTGCGGTCACCAGGTTCACCTACGACGCGTCCGGCGGGCTCCTCGGCGTCACCAACGCCCTGGGAGCGGCCCACCACGTCAAGCCCGGCCCGCTGGGCCTGCCCGTCTCCACCACGGCGCCGCTGGGCGGCACCACGCGCGTCGTCCGCGACGCCTTCGGGCGCATCACCGAGACGGTCGACCCCACCGGCGCGAGGACGCGCACCGCCTGGACCGTGGAAGGCCGCCCCGCCGAACGGACCATGCCCGACGGAAGCAGCGAGCGCTGGTCCTACGACGGCGAGGGCAACACAGTCCGCTACACAGGCCCCGACGGCCGCAGCGTCACCCACGCCTTCACCCACTTCGACCGGCCCTGTGCCCGCACCGACGCGGACGGCTCGACGGTGCTGTTCGTCTACGACACCGAGTTGCGGCTCACCTCCGTGACGAGCGCATCGGGCGCGGTGTGGTCGTACACGTACGACCCGGCGGGCCGGCTCGTGAACGAGACCGACTTCAACGGTCGTACGGTCTCCTATGCCTACGACGCGGCGGGCCGCCTGATCAGGCGCACCAACGGCGCGGGCGAGATCACCGCCTACGTACGCGACGCCTGCGGTCGGGTCGTCGAGCGCCACTCCGGCGACGCGGTCACCACCTTTACCCACGACGCCGCCGGCCGGCTGGTCGAAGCCGTCACCCCCGACACGGTTCTCACCATCACTCGTGACGCGGTGGGCCGTGTCGTCACCGAGAAGTGCAACGGTCGCGCTCTGCACACGACGTACGACATCCTCGGCCGGCGGGTGGAGCGACGCACTCCGTCGGGCACCGTCAGCCGGTGGGAATGGGATGCGAACAACCGCCCCACACAGGTCCGGCTCGCCGACAACGCACTGTCCTTCGGGTATGGGGCCTCCGGGCACGAGACCGAGCGGCGACTCGGCGAGACGGCCGTGCTGTCCCAGGAGTGGGACGCGGGTCACCGCCTGACCAGCCAGACAGTCACCGGACAGGTCGCCCACGACGCCGGCCCGTCCCCCTCTGACGAACCGCTGCTGCACCGCTCGTACACGTACGGGCAGAACGGCGGCCTGACCGCCATCGAGGACCAGACCTACGGCACGCGCCGCTTCACGCATGACCGTCTCGGCCGGGTGGAGGCGGTCTCCGCCACCGGATGGTCGGAGCGCTACACCTATGACGCGGCGGGCAACGTCAGCCGGGCCGACGCACCAGAGGGCGAAGGCCCGCACGGAGAGCGGGTCCACGACGGCACGCTCGTGCGCCGGGCCGGCCACATCACCTACGTCCACGACGCACAGGGACGCCTCGTCCGGCAGTCACGCAAACTGCTGTCCGGCGGCGCACGTGAGTGGACGTATGCGTGGGACGCCGAGGACCGGCTCACCCATGTCACCACCCCGGACGGGCGCCGCTGGGCGTATGTCTACGACGGTCTGGGCCGGCGCGTCGCAAAACGACTGCTGTCCGACGACGGCCGAGTGGTCGAGGAGACCGTCTTCACCTGGGACGGCTCGCACCTGGCGGAACAGAGCTGCTCCGCCGACGGCCTCACCCGGAGCTGGGAATGGGCCCCCGGTACCAACCGCGCGCTGCTGCAGATCGACCAGGGCGAGATTGATCAGGACCGGATAGACCAGGACGAGGTCGACCGCCGCTTCTACGCCATCGTCACCGACCTGGTCGGTACCCCGACCGAGCTGGTCGACGAGGAGGGCCGGGTCGCCTGGCGGGCCCGTACCACCCTGTGGGGCACGCCCCTGGGCGGCAGGACGGACGGCCCGGACGGGTTGTCATCGCCCTCGCCGGTCGACTGCCCGCTCCGCTTCCCGGGCCAGTACCACGACGCCGAGACCGGCCTGCGCTACAACTTCCGGCGCTACTACGACCCCGCGAACGCCCGCTACATCAGCCCCGACCCGCTGGGCCTGGCCCCCGCACCGAACCACCACGCGTACGTCAGCAACCCGCTCCGCTTCACCGACCCCTGGGGCCTGGTGAGCTGCGAAGGCAGCAACCACGGAATCAGCACGGACCGTGAGAACCACATCGAGGGCCAGCACGGCCCCGGCGCCCAGGACCGGGTAAGGGAGACAGCCGACCCGACCGGGCCGGAGCCCTCACTGCCCGGCGAGTTCTACGACGACTTCCTCTGGGACGGCGACGACTTCGTGCTGGGCCGACGGCTCATGGAAGGCGTCGACGGCACCCCGGCCATCCCCAACCCACGAGCACGAGCCGGCCAGAACACCCACCTGCACCGCTTCGACCACGGCAGCCCCGTCGGCATCAACGGCAGCGGCCGGGAGACCAGCGTCGTCGAAGTCGTCATTCGCGACGGCAACATCCATACGGCTTATCCGGTCTGAGGGGCTCGAGCTATCCGGTCTGAGGGGCCCGAGCAGCCGCGTCCGACACCAGAAGAAACAGCCACCGAGGGCTGAATCCCGGAGGCAGACGGCCGAGCTGTACTCCGGAGACAGCCACCCGATCTGTGCGAACGGCCTCTGAGCTGCATCGACATTCGGCCTGATCAGAGGGCGTGCACATTCCGTGCACCCTCCTGAGGGTGGCGTCCCCGTAGAGGCCTCCCAGTGTCAAGCACGGGGAGCAGCGAAGCACGGCTGGGCATCCGGCGCATCACGTGACATCCATGAGCTTTCACCGGCCGCGTGGTCAGTCGAAGTCACGGATCCACGAGGCAACCGCCGCTCCCAGCCCCATACCCCCACAGAGCACTCCGGCCGCGGCCTGCTCCTCGTCGACTCGCCCGCCACCCACTGGGGCTGCGAACCGTGGCCGCCCTCCGGCAAGCCCGTATGGGCGGACATCACGCTCACCTGAGTCCCCGTCGGCGACTCATCGACTCCTTCGCGAGCACGTTTGTCATTCCGCCCATCCGTCACCCAGAGATCCACTAGGTTGACCCTGAGTGCATCACCGAGCCGAGGACCCGCATGTCACCGTTACCCGTTTTCGACCCCGTCACGGAATGCCCTCCGCCGGGCAGGTTTCCGCTGAGCTGGGACGAGGTCGAGTCGGAGCTGGTGAAGGCGGAGCGCTTCGCGGAGTCGTCCACCCGCCGGGCACTTCTTCAAGAATTGGAACTCCACTTCGCCCTGGTGGAGATGGCCACCGGGGTCGTGGGCAGGCTATGGCTCGCCGGGAGCTTCGTCAGCGGCAAGCTGGATCCTGAGGACGTCGACGTCACCTACCTCATACCCTCGGACGCGTACTCCCGGACGAACGAGGACCCGGAGACCGTTGACGACCTTGACAATCTGGGTACCAAGGACTGGTGTGTGGCGAAAGGCATGCGGGTGGACGCGTACGTACTGCGCCAGCCCGAGACGGCTGATTTCCGCTCCCTCGGCGTGACCGGAGCCATGGCGCCGAGCGACCACAAGGTCTTCGAGAACCTTGGGGTCTACGACGAGATCTGGCAGCACTGCCGAAGCGGACAGAACGGCATCCCCAGTGGAGCCCGACGAGGATATGTGGAGGTGCTGCTGTGAACGCACCGCAGGACCTGCCCGACCCCTCGGACAAGCAGGCCCTCCGGGCCTGGCTGCGAGCCAACCGGGGCAAGGCACCCGGCCACGAGCCGGTGCGGTCGGGCGACGAGTTGGCGAAGGTCCAGCGGCTCAAGCTGCTCAAAGCCGTGGGAATGCTGGGGTCTGCCGGTGACACCGAACCGGGACCCGACCGGCGCTCCCTCCGTCTGGCACTGACCGGCTCTCCCGTCACAGAGCACAGTGTGGATTCGTCCGTTCTCGGACGCTGGCTGGTCTCCTTCCAGGACACCGTGTCGACCATCGCCCACGCTCTCGACGAGAGCCGCCCCACACACGAC
Source organism: Streptomyces scabichelini (assembly GCF_011045015.1). GTDB lineage: Bacteria > Actinomycetota > Actinomycetes > Streptomycetales > Streptomycetaceae > Streptomyces > Streptomyces scabichelini. Next base: position 23,438 of record NZ_JAAKZY010000065.1, read on the forward strand.
TACGGCCCCATCCCGAAGGCCGTCCACAAGGCGACACGGCTGTACGCCGCCGCCACCTTCCCGTCTTCGTACGGCATGGTCCTGGAAGAGGCACCGGTCGGAGAGGACGAGCTGTTCCTGCCGGAGGTGACCTCGACGGAGTCCCTCCTGGACCGGGCGGTGGGAACCGTCCTCGACATCACCGACCGGGCGGAGACCGGTCCGGGGGCCGTCGACGCGGTGATCGCCACAGCCCTGCCGCTGGGCGGCCGGGTCTTCAACCGCCTCGCCGAGCTGACGGACGTACTCGCGGACTCCGGTACGGACGTCAGCCTGACCTGGAGTTCGCCGTACAGCGGCGTGCGCGCGTCCCGGCTCGGGGCAGGCAGCGCCCAGCAGTGCAGAGATGCGCTACGGGCCGTCCAGCCCGAGGAGCGCACGGAGCAGCAGGCAGGCAGGCTGGTCGGCGGCAGCATGCTGCGGGGAACAGTAGAGATCGAGACGGCCGAAGGCGTGATCACGGCCCGCGTGAATCACGAGGTCACCAGCCTGTTGAGCGCCTACGCCAACCGCCGGATCATCGCCGAGGTTGTTGTGTCGACGGCCCGTTCGCCCCATGGTCGCGAGCACCACAGCTATGCAGTGCTCCGCTTGAGCCTGGACGAATCCTGAGGGCATCCCGACGGAACCGGAGATGCTCTTCGGATCCCTCGGGTTGTCCCCTGAGCAAGCCTGCAGTCTCGGTGCGTCGCGGTGATCGACGTGACAGCCGGCTCCTTCCCTCCCCGCCCGCCGTCACGTTTCTTGACCTGGAGCCGTTGCAGCATCGCGCGGACATGCTGACCGAGCGCTGCCTTCTCTTCGTCGCTTGCACATGTGCTCGCGAGGAGCTGCATGTGTCCCACAGCGGCGAGGCAAGCCGCTTCGTGCCCTCTCGGAGCTGATCTACGTACCGGGCTTCGACGGGGCGAGTTTTACGCTTCGAAGTCGAGGGTTTCCTGGCTGCCGCTTCCTCGCGGAATCGGCCGTGAAGGCTTGGGCACCTGCGGTGGTTTCGTGGCCGACGGCGGGACTGGCACCACTTGTGCGGCCTGTAAGTCTGTCATGGTGATGAGATCACCTTCGGCCACTGCGGTGAGCAGTCGTTCTTGATCCGGTTCCAGCGCGACGAGGAGCCCCAGGACGTTGAGCAGATCCAGGAGCTGCCAGGTGTACTCGGCCGGCCAGGTTTCTTGGACGATGTCATTGAGCGGCGTCTGCCACTCCACATCGGGCACCCGTTTACGGAAACTGAACCACCTGACAACGACCTGAGTCCCACCGATCCGGTAGTTCCACATCTCAGGCGAAACGGGGCCGATCACTCCACCGCCGACGTGGATCTGGTGATTCGCCTCGTCGAAGCGGATGGCGTCCGGCATGTCAGCGGACTGGACAGCGATGGGGACATGGCACTTGGGCCGCTGTTCCTCAGGCATCCGCGGCGCTCCGGGGTCCCTCCCCGCGGCCTCGCTACGAGATCGTGAGCGGCGCGCAAGGCTCCTGCCTCGGCGCGGAACTGGCCTGAGCCCGAACGAACGTCAGCGGTCAGCGGATGGGGTGTTCCCACCGCAGTACCGGCTTGTCCCCGATCCACTTCTCACCGCTCGGCGTGGTGATCCGCTGCCCTCCGATCCAGTACGTGTGAGCCCGCTCGGTGACGTGAACGCGTACCGCGCTGATGTCGGGCTGTCCGGCGTCCTGCCACGCGGTCAGGGCCTCTTCGATGTCGTCCCACAGGGACACGGGGCCGCCTTGGCGGACCGTCCAGCCGGAGGCGCCCTCGGTGAAGGCGGCGAACGACTCGCGGTCTGCGTCGAACAGGTACAGCGACAGCCCTCCATCGGCGCTGGCTGCCTTCACGAACTGGACCTTCGGGGCGGCAAGCTGGGCGAGGAAGGCGGGGATCCAGTCGTCCAGCAGCGTCGGCGGCACCTTCGCCTCTCGCTCGGTGTCGGCGTAGGCGGTGCGGGCCGACAGATCCCCGGCCAGAGGTACGGCGGCCTGTGCGCGAGCGTGCATGAAGGACGACCGGCCGATGATGCGCCCCTCAGCTGAACCGGCTTCGTTGACAGTGACCTTCGCAAGGCCGGTCCCGTACGCCCATGAGCCGACGGTGGCGAGAATGATCCCGCCCGGCCGGGTCTGGCGTACCCACGTGTACGGGATGCGGCGTACGGCACAAGTGGCGATCACCCGGTCGTACGGTGCCCGGCGAGGGTGGCCGAGAAGCCCGTCGCCGGTCGCGGTCCACGTGGAGAACCCGGCCTCTTCCAGAGCAGCATCCGCACGGGCCGCGACCTGCGGGTCCACCTCGATCGTGGTGACGTTGTCCTCGCCGAGCCGGTGACACATCAGGGCAGTCGAGTAGCCGGTGCCGGTGCCGATCTCCAGCACCGTATGCCCGTCGTCGACGTCGAGATGTTCGATCATGCCGACCACCGTCACGGGCGTTGTCGAGGACGAGGTGGGTGTGCCGCGCACCGGCTCACCGGTCTGGTCGGCGGTCAGGTGTCCATCGAGCTGAGTGGCCAGGGACTGGTCGCTGTAGGCGATCTCGGCCCACTCGGCAGGGTCGGTACCGAGTGCGGTTACAGGGCGCCAGAGTCCGCCTTCGGCGGGCAGGAACACGCCCGGGTTGAGGAACAGTTCACGCGGTACGGCCTCGACTGCAGCCCGCCATGCGGCGGTTGTGAGGACTCCGGCCGACTGGAGCCGTTCGGCGAGTGCGCGCCGCTGTGGTGCGGTGTGGGTCGTCATCGAGGTTCTCCTCGGGTGAGAAGGTCGGCGAACGCGGCGGCCATAGGCAGCCCGGTGTGCTCCTCCAGCCATCCCCACTGGCCGTTGGGATTCAGCTCCAGCCAGTGCGGTTCGCCGGCGCGGTCGACGGCAAGGTCGAAGCTGCCGGAGGTGAGACCGTAGTGGTCGAGGTAGGCGCGCAGGGTCTTCGTCAGGCGGTCGGGCAGGTCTACCACGTGGTACGTGAGCGCACCGTAGTCCTTGCGCCAGTCCAACAGACCGCAGTCGATCCTTACGGCGAACACCCGCTCGCCGACGACGAGAACCCGCAGATCCGCCGTCTTGTCCACACGGGCCTGAAACAAGTGCGGGGTGACGCGCGCGGCTTCGGTGATCTCGTTGGCGGTGACCGGCTCCGCCCACGAGGTGAGACCGATCCCGTCTCGCTCGTACGGCGTCCACCGCAGCGTCTTGTAGATCACTTGACCGTGTTCGTGGATGAACTCCCGTGCGGCGTCTGGGTCGTTCGTGACGAGAGTTGGCGGCACCTTGAGGCCCAGGCGCTGGGCCAGAGCGAGTTGGGCGGGTTTGTAATCGGCAGCCGCATCACTCAGAGGATGGCTTCGAGGGCGCAGAGGATGCCGCCGAGCCCGAAACGGACCTGGGCGGCGGCGAATCGGGCATCGTCGGCCTCCAGGTTCTCGAAGGAGGGCCAGATGGGGCGGCGCCAGTACACCGCTCTGACGTGCTCCAGGTCGGCGGTTCTCGACATAGTGCGGAGCTGCCCGACCACAAGGGTCGGGCAGACACCGAACTGAGCCGAGACCGTCAGGTCCCTACCGATGTCGGCAGGGTTGAAGCGGACCACCGGAACGCCCTTGCGGTTGAGTTCGGTGATCACCATGTCGGCGGTCAGATCGAAGGGGTCGGTGGCCACGAGGACGGGCCTGTCGGTCTCGGCCATATGCGTCAGTCCTGCTGTGAGTCCTGGTCGGACCCCTACGTCCTGTCCCGAGGAACCACCTCCGTATCACCGAACCGGTCTCCCTGGGGCTGCGGGGCGCCGTTCTCAGGGAAGGTCGTACTCCGCCCAGATGGTTTTGCCCGGCCCGTCGGGACGCGGTTGCCAGTCCCAGCGGGCGGCGAGGCGGTCGACGAGGAGGAGTCCCCGGCCCGTTTCCTCATCCGCGAGTTCACGGAGGGCTCCCGGCCGAGGTGGTACGCGTTCGGTGCGGGTGTCCGTCACTTCGACACGGGCCGTACCGGTTCGCACCATGAGGCTCAGGCAGAGGCAGAAGTCCCGGCCGGGTACGTGGCCGTGCGTCACGGCGTTCGCACTCAGCTCGGCGACGATCAGCACGATCGCGTCGTGGGCTTCGGTGCCATACGGGACTCCCCACGCGTCAAGCCGCACGGCTGCCAGGCGGCGGGCGAGACGCGCTCCGCGAGGTGTGGAGGTGAAGCGCATCTCGAAGGTGCGGTCGCGTGGATCGGGGCTGTCGATCAAGTACGGGGCAGGGGTGGTGAGTTGGGTGATGCCGGGGAGGCTGTCGGGATTGGTCGTCATGGTCACCACGGTCCCCTTGGTGGCGTAGCGTGACCAGAGGTAACGCACCGACACGGACCGGCTGTACGCGCGGCGTCCGTGCGGGTACGAGGCGTGCGGCGTGACGGCGTCCCTGCGGGGGCGTTGGTCCGGGGAGGCGTGGTCGATGACGGACGGTACGGGTGCGGCGGAGGGCGCGGAGTCCGTTCCGGGCGATGGCGGCGGAGCGGTCGTGAGTCTCGGTGACGGCTGGGAGAACGACGACGGAGTCGGGCGGCGGCCAGGGGACGAGGCCGGGCGGAGCGTCGTCACGGCGTTCGGGCAGACCATGAAGACGCTGCGCGTACGGCAGGAGATGGAGCGCGAGGAGTTGGGGAAGCGGCTCGGGTATTCGGCCTCCACCATCGCGTCGTTCGAGCAGGGGCGGAGGATTCCGTCGCCCAGGACCATCGAGCGGGCTGACGAGGCCTTGAGGGCCGATGGGCTGCTGTGCCTGTGGATGGAGCAGGTGGAGCGGGCTCAGTATCCGGTGTTCTTCCAGGGGATGGCGGCACTGGAGAAGGAAGCCATTGAGCTGGTCTCGTACAGCACGCTTGTGTTCAACGGCCTCGTCCAGGCCGAGGAGTACATGCGGGCAGTGCTTGCCATGCGACGCCCGGTCCTGGACCAGGAGACGATCGAGCAGCGGGTTGCGGCGCGACTGGCCCGTCAGGACATCTTCGACCGCTGGCCTGCTCCGCTGCTGAGCTTCGTGATCGGAGAAGCGGTGTTGCGGCACCGGTACGGCGGAAAGGACGTTCTGCAGGGGCAGTTGGAGCATCTGCTCCTGATCGGCCAGAAACGAAACGTTGAGATCCAGGTCATGCCGCTCGACTGTGAGGACAACGCAGGCGTGGATGGGCCGTTCACCGTCGTCACACGCAAGGACGGCAAGAAGTTCGTGTACGCCGAGGCACAGGGAACCAGCGCTCTACAGACCGACCCGGAACAGACGGCGCTCGTCGCCGCGCGCTATGGGATCATCCGATCACAGGCTCTCAGTCCGCGAGAGTCACTGGATCTCGTCGAAGGGTTGCTGGAATCGCTATGAACAACGCTGAGTCCTCGACCGTCGCATCCGGCCTCGCTTGGTTCAAGAGCAGCTACAGCGGAGCCGAAGGCGGCGAATGCGTAGAGGTCGCGGCCGGAACGGCTGTTGTGCATGTCCGCGACTCCAAGGCCGACGCCGGGCCTGTCGTAACGGTGTCGCGCGGGGCCTGGGCGAGGCTCGTCGGGTTGGCCTCGTCTGAGCGAGGTGTCTGACGCTCGTACTACGCACGAGAGAGCCCTGCCGGTTCCTTTCGGACGGCAGGGCTCTCTCGCATACGGGGATGTGCCAGCCGGCCTCGCGCAGACCTTCCGTGGAAGCAACGTGACCACGGCATCCGCTGTGCGAGCCTCTCACTGCGTCGCCAAACGATGGCCGCGAGTTGAAATGCGGATCCGAACCAACTCCGCTCCCCTGAGCCAGTCCGAGCTGCTGAGCGCTCGGTCGCCGAGGCAAACGCTCACAACTGCAACAAATTTGACGGCCCGCCGTCCAAAAGTCCCTCCCAGCACGAGCAGGTCACCACCCGCCAGCCGCCGCACGACCCGGCCCAGTCGGACCCCGCCCGCCCCCTCCTCGTGATCCACAGGCTGACCTAGGATGGCGAGCACCAATCTCAGCGGCCCGACGGGCTTCCTGATCCGCCTGCGCGGCGGACACCGCAGGACATGCCCCCACCCGCACGAGTCTTCTTCGTGCTGCCTGGGGGCATCTTCTTGCTGTTCCGTGAGTCTGCTGCGTCCGTGGCCGCCCGCATCCTCGAAGGGTCGCTGGCGCTGCATCTGACCGAGAACTTCCGTCACCAGCACGGCCGGAGTCCCGCACAGGCAGAAATACGGTCCTGGGAACGCAGCCTGCCCGCGCTCGTCAACGCACTCATCGAGGCCAGGCTCGACGACGTCGAGGTCCTCGTCGAATACAGCCTGCCTCTCACCAGCAAACGTGCCGACGCCGTACTGGCCGGCGTACACCCGACCACCGGCGAACCGTCGTACGTCGTCGTGGAACTCAAGCAGTGGAGCGCGGCCTACCCGGAGGAGGACGAGCCGCTGCTGTGCCGGATCGACTCTTACGCGGAGCCCGTGCTGAACCCGATCGAGCAGGTGCGGGGCTACTGCGAATACCTGCTGTCGTTCAACGGAGCGTTGGAGCGGATGCCCAGGTCGCTGGCCGGTGTGGCGTTCCTCCACAACGCGACGGAGTTCGGGGTGTCGGGATTGCGAAGCGTCAAGGAGGACCAGCACGGCCGGATGTACACCGGCGAACAGCGCGGCGCATTCCTGGACTTCCTGCGCTCGCGGCTCGCCGCGAAGCCCGGCGCGCACGCGGCGGACGTATTGCTCGATGCCAAGGTACGACCGTCGAAACAGCTGATGTCCGTCGCGGCGGCCGAGATCCGCGACCGCGAACAGTTCGTGCTCATCGCCGAGCAGCGGGTCGCCTACGAGAAGGTCATGTCCGCCGTACGCAAGGCCAAGCGGTCCAACCACAAGCAGGTGATCGTGGTGACCGGCGGCCCCGGCTCCGGCAAGAGCGTGATCGCGATGTCGCTGCTGGGCGAGCTGTATCGGCGCGGGATGCCCGCTCTGCACGCGACCGGGTCGCAGTCGTTCACCAAGACGATGCGGAAGGTCGCGGGAGACCGGAAGCGCGAGGTCCAACAGCTGTTCAAGTACTTCAACAGCTTCATGGACGCAGAGCCGAACGACCTCGACGTCCTGATCTGCGACGAAGCCCACCGTCTGCGCAAGACCTCCGCCAACCGCTACACCAAGGCCGAGTTGCGCACCGGCCGCCCGCAGGTGGCGGAGCTGATCGACGCGGCCCGGGTGCCTGTGTTCCTCCTCGACCAGCACCAAGTGGTGCGGCCTGGCGAGATGGGAACCAAGGAGGAGATCCAGCGAGCCGCCACCGCGCACGGCTTGGACTGCACAGTGGTGGAGTTGGACGGCCAGTTCCGATGCGGCGGAAGTAAGGCGTACGAGAAGTGGGTCATTGACCTGCTCGGTCTGGACGGCGGCATCCCGAATCAGTGGGAGTCGGACGGCAAGTTCGAGTTGCTGACCGCCGAAAGTCCCCAGGAACTGGAGGACTTCCTCCTCGCGCGCCGCGAGGAGGGCTACGGCGCGCGGATGTCGGCCGGCTACTGCTGGAAGTGGACGACCAAGATCACCCCAGACATGACGGCACTCCCGACCGACGTCGTCATCGGCGAGTGGGCGCGGCCCTGGAACGTGTACGGCGACCGATCTGTGCTCGGAGCACCGCCCGCACCTCTCTGGGCCACCGACCCGGCCGGTTTTGGCCAGGTCGGCTGCGTCTACACCGCCCAGGGCTTCGAGTACGACTGGTCGGGCGTCATCATCGGCCCCGATCTGGTGTGGCGAACGGACCGCTGGGTCGTCGACCGCTCTGCGTCGAAGGACCCGTCATTTACCAAGGCGACGTCCGACGAGGACATCGACCGGCTTATCCGCAACACCTACAAGGTGCTGCTGACCCGCGGGATGGTCGGGACGATCATCTACTCGACGGACCCGGAGACCCGCGACAAGCTGCGGTCCCTCGTCCAACCGACATCCGAAGTCAAGGCACCTGCGCTCGTGTAGTCCCGTGCGAGCCGGGAGTGGTTATCCGTTGTCGGGGCAATACTTACGATCGGGTGCCCTGGACAGCCGTACGCCCGAGACTCAGAGCGCTCTTCGCCTAACAGCTGCCCCTGCTCCACACTGTTCTAGACATCAAGGATGTCAATCCACACCTAGGACTTCGTCCTGCAGCTCTCGGAAGCGTCCCCCCGATGGGTCGAGTTCGCGCTACGGGTTTACAGGGTCATGGAACGGCCCGAGGCAGGGTTGTTTGAGCACGCCCTGGGCCTGTCCACGGATGGTCCGCGACGCCCCAACGGGCAATGCTTCCTATCAAGAGCGTCCGCCGACGGGACCGCTTCGTCCGGGAAGCAAGTGGCTGCCAACGATCACGCCATCGTGAGCCCAGTTCCGTCAGCACGGTTGCCGACAACTGCACCCATCTCGCTGCGTTCATGCCCCCCCACGCACTGGCCGATGAGCCACCCTTGGCTCAATTCCCATGATTATCAGCTCGTATGATTATCCGCGTGAAGCATGAGTCCTTTGTTATGGTGCACATCGGCCAAAGCACCGAATCCCGGCGCAACTTGCAGCACGGGATCGAGACCCGCTCGTGGGGGTTTCCGACGTGGAAGCCTGAGTACAGGACGGCTCGCCCACGTTTCGCCGTGCTGGCCAAAGGAGCGGCCCCGCGGGTGCCGCTCGACGTGTGGCTCACGCAAAGGATCACGCTGTACTTGTTCGAGGTCCGTGAGGGCTTCTACGAGGGGCGGGCGCCGCACTGGCCCGACGAGGAAGCCGAGAACGCCGTCAAGTACCCGGTGCGCTTCGGGATCGAGCCGTTGGCGGTAGTTGGCGACGTACCGCTTGGCGAGCACGGCCCTTTGCCGCTGGCCGGCAGCGACGCCGTTCGGCGTTCGGGGATTGAGCGCGGCATCGGCAAGCTCTGCGATTTGGACCCCCAGCCGCTCCTCGATGCTGCGGGCATCCAGGTCGACTGGGCACGACAGCAGAAAGTTCCCCTGAATCGCACACCGGGGTTCACAGCGGAACAGGTCGAGGCACCCAAGGCGCTCAAGCGCCGGCGCAGCGGTGCCGGGTTCATCTCCGATCCCAAGAAGCGAAAGGCCGTCGAACTGCGCGCGGAGGACATGGCAGTCGCTCATTACGAACGGCTGGGATGGACCGTCGAACGCATTGGCAAGCCCTACGACCTGCACTGTACGCGCGGCCGGGAGGAGCGGCGCGTTGAGGTCAAGGGGACGACGGGTGCTGCCACGAGCGTGGAGCTGACAATCAATGAAGTCGAACACGCTCGTAACCCGCAACACACCGTGGATTTGTACGTCGTCAGCGACATCAGCGTCGACATGCACAGCTCCGACTACATCGCAAGCGGCGGCAGAGTGGCGCACTTGACGGACTGGTCCCCGGCCGAGGAGGACCTGCGGCCCAGAAGGTTCGAGTACCGCCTGCCGTTCGCCGGTTGACCGACCCGTCCCTGACTCGGCTTCTGCCGAAGCGCCTTTGCCCCGCCATGGCCAGTGATCGTAGGGAGATCTTCTGTGGCCCTTTTACGTATGTCCGCCGGCGCTCTGGAGCGCACTGACCCCACGTTCCTGGCCGGGCAGTTGGCGGAACGATCCCGCACTGTGCTGTTCCGCGATGCGCAGAGTGGCGAGCGCCGCGCATGGCGCAACAGCCTTCCCGCGCTTGCCCAAGTGCTGTGTGACGCCGGTCTACAGGAGGTGGAAGTTCTACTCGAGTACAAGATGCCGTTCAGCAGCCTGCGTGCGGATGCTGTGTTGGCCGGCACGCACCCGGCGACGGGTAGACCCTCGTACGTTGTGGTCGAGCTCAAGCAGTGGAGCGAGGCCCGGCTGGTGCCCGCAACGACGGATCTGTGCTGGCTTCCCTCGGACGGCTTCCGGGCCTACCTCCACCCTGTCGCGCAGGTGCGCCGCTACTGCGAATACCTCAGGGACTTCACTGCCCTGTTGGACGGTGCGGACAACCACGTCACAGGCGTTGCCTACCTCCACAACGCCCAGGACCGAGACGTGACCGACCTGCTGGGAATGGGTGACGAGCGAGCGCACCTTTTCACCGGTAGCTCGCGCGGCGAGTTCATTCGGCATCTGCAGAACCAGATTTCGCCGCTCGACGGAGCTCTCGACGCGGACGCTCTCCTGGAAAGTCCCGCCATCCCGGGCCAGCAGCTCATGCGAACAGCCGCTGACGAGATCCTTGACGGCGGCAATTTTCGTCTCATGGACGAGCAACAAGTCGCAGTCTCCCTGGTAAAGCGTGCCGTCACCATCTCGCGGCAATCAGACCGCAAAGAAGTGATCGTGGTCTCTGGAGGTCCCGGATCGGGCAAGAGTTTGATTGCCCTGCATCTCATGGGCCATCTCGGCAGGAACAGACGCAGTGTCGTCCACGCAACAGGCTCCAAGTCGTTCACCAGCACCCTGCGTCACGTCGTCGAGCAGAAGAACAAAGGCGTGGCCAAGCTCTTTCGCTACTTCCTCGACTTCGGCAGCGCAGAGAAGAACGCACTCGACGTGCTCATCTGCGACGAGGCGCATCGGATCCGACACCACCCGGGCACATCCAGCTCCCCGAACGTCCGCCTGAGCAGGCGAAGTCAAGTCGCCCAACTCATCGACGCTGCCAGGGTTCCTGTCTTCCTGCTCGACGAGCACCAAGTCGTACGGCCCGACGAGATGGGCAGTGTCAGAGAGATCGATAAGGCCGCCCAAGCCCGGGGATGCGATGTGCGGCACGTCAACCTCAACGAGCAGTTCCGCTGTGGCGGCAGCCGCGCCTACGAGCAGTGGGTCCTCCGCCTGTTAGGGCTGGAACCCGGCGGACCGGTGCGCTGGGAACCGGAACCCAACTTCGAGCTGCTGCTCGCCGATACCCCCCAGCAGATGGAGGCTTACCTCCATGCAAAGCAGGAGGCCGGATCCACTGCCCGCATGACCGCAGGATTCTGCTGGCCATGGAGCGACCCGCGTCCAGACGGCACCCTGGTCGACGACATCGTGATAGGGGAATGGCGTCGGTCGTGGAATGTCAAAGGTGAGCGCGAAGTGCCGGGTGGACCGCCATCCTCTCTGTGGGCCACTGAGCCGGGCGGCATCGGGCAGGTCGGTTGCATCTACACGGCCCAAGGATTCGAGTACGCCTGGAACGGAACCATTCTCGGCCCCGACCTGGTCTGGCGCGACAATAGGTGGCACGCCAACGAGGCCGCATGCGAGGACAGCAGTCTGGAGAAGGCGAGTCCCGAAGAATTCTCACGCCTTATACGTAACCGGTACAAAGTGCTCTTGACGCGCGGACTGGCAGGAACCGTACTATTCTCCACCGATCCCGAAACGCAAGCCAAGCTCCGTACGCTAATCCCGGGCACCATCGCTTCGTAGCAACTGCAAGAAGACGAGTCGGGCTATACGCCGGGTACACAGCCCCATCCTGTGCCGATGCGCGCTCCGGCCTGCGCAAACGTGTCGCATCGTCCAGCGCGATGCACACTTCTCCAGGCTCCTCTGTGCTTGCCTCGGTCAAGAACCGCGTCAAAACAGCCCCGTTACGGCGACCAAGGCGAGCGAACAGAGCTCGCGGCTTCCACCGGTCAGCTGTGCGGTCTAAGCGGTCTCGGGGAAGTGGGGTGCGTTCCCGCGTCGTCCGGTGCGGTGCATCGGCGTGCTGCCGTATCGCCCTCGTACTGGACGTACTTGGGTGATGCGGCGGTGCGGCGAGGTGCCGTGCCGGGCGGCGTGAGGGCGTGCCTCACTTCCCCGAGACCGCTTAGGGTCTGGGAGCGGGTTGGTTGAAGGACCGTGCGGTCGCCAGAATCGCCAGGACGAGTGCGGCGGGGATCGCGTAGGCGAGTCGGAAATGGCCGGTGGATCCTAGGATTCCGCTGGCGGCTCCGCCGGCGAGCACGCCTATGTAGTTGAAGACGTTCATGCGGGCCAGGACCGCTTCGGTCGCCCCTGGTCGTAGGCGGCCGGCGGAGGCGAGACACAGAGGGGCGAGCGCGGAGACACCCAGACCGGTGCACGCGGCGGCCAGGACCGCGTACGGCCAGTCGGGAGCGGCTGCCAGCCCGGCCAGAGCGGCGGCCGTGAGCAGGGTGGCGGCACGGATCACGGCGGCCGGGCCGATCCGATGCACGAGCTGGTCGGCACAGGCCCGCCCGATGATGGTGCCCGCCTGGTATGCCGCGTAGGCCAGGGGCGCGATGGACAGGGCGGTGCCGAGGGTCTGGTGGAGATAGAGCGTCGACCAGGCCGAGACCGTGGAGTCGATGACGTAGGCGACCAGAAGGACGAAGCCGAAGGGGGCGAGTTTCCTCCACACGCGGCGGCCCCGCACGGTGGAGGCGCCGTCGCTGGATACGACCCCTGGTGAGCAGGTGGGCAGCGTGTGCGGGCGGATGGTCAGGGCGAGGGCCAGGACGAGGGCGGCCTGCGCGGTCAGGGTGTACTCGGCGGGCCAGCCGAGGCGGGCCGTGCCGGCGGTCAGCAGGGCGGCCGCAACGCCGGCCGTGCTCCAGGCGGCGTAGAAGGAGGCGAAGATGCTCCGGCCGTAGTGGCGTTCGACGGCCGCGGCCCGGGTGTTCGCCGACACGTCGATGCAGCCCAGTGCCATGCCGAACAACCCGTAGGACACCGCGGCCACGGCCTGGTTGGGGGCCCAGCCGATCAGCAGCAGAGCCGCGGCGGTCGCCACGACGGCGACCCGCATGACGGCGACCAGGCCCAGACGTCGGATCACCGCCAGTCCGGCGAAGCTGCCGACGCCCGCGCTCAACGCGATGGTGACGACGAGCATGGTCGTCATCTGCGGAGACAGTGCGAGTCGCTCCTTGACGGCCGGCACCGTGGTGGACACCGCGGCCACCGCCGCTCCCTGGGCGGCGAACACCGTCGCCGCGACCCGTCGGGCCGGCGCATGCGGGCTCCGCGGCACAGATCGTCGAGATCGTCGCGGAGCGGGGGTCTGAAGAGGTGCGGTCATGGCGAGCCCTTCGTTTCTTGCGCTCTCGCGCTCGGTGCTCCATGGGTCACGGACGGCAGGGCGGGCGGGTTGCCGCAACCGTAGGAAGGCGAGGAGGCCTGGTGCAGGGCGCCAGAGGCCGGGATGGGGGCTGTGGCGGCCACGCCCGCGACAGGCGGGGGGCCGGCTGCCTACAGTGAAGCGGGAAACGCCCTGGTGAGAGGGAACGCGATGCCCGATGCTCCCGACCCGGCCGCTGATCCGGGAACCAGCCGCAACACATCGGCCACCATCGCGCCGAACATCCTGCGTTACCTCGCCCGGGTCGCCGACGAGTACGGCGTCGACCTGCAGCCGCTGCTGACCCGGGTCGGGCTGGACCCGAGGGTCATGCGCTCCGCCGCACTGCGGGTCTCCTACCGACAGGGCAGTGACATCATCCGCCGGGCGGTGGAACAGACCGGAGACGCACACCTGGGGCTGCGCGTGGGCGCGGCGCAGCGTCTGACGGCGTGGGGCCTGCTCGGCTTCGCCATGATGTCCGCCGACACTCTTCAGGACGCCGTCGAGACGGGGGTGCGCTATCAGAATCTCTCTGGGGCGATGATGGTGTGGTCGGCCCGCTGGGAGGACGTCGGCTACGTGCTGCACGCCGATCTGCCGGACCCGGCGCTGGATCCGGCCGTCGCCGTCTTCCTGATCGACGAGGCGTACTCCAGCGTCGTCACCCTCACCCGCCTGAACGTCGGCGCCTCATTCGCCCCGCAGGCGGTCGACTTCGCTTTCCCCGCCCCGCGCGACACGCACCTGTACGACGAACTGTTCCGCTGCCCACTGCGCTTCGACGCCACCGGCAACCGCATGGTGTTCCCCGCCCGGTGGGTCCGTGCGACCCAGCCGGGGCGGGACCCCATCACCTACGCCTCAACGGTGGAGCTGCTGGATACGCAGATGGCGTCACGGCGCGACCAGCAGGACCTCCTAGAGGTGCTGGAGATCTCCATCGCTCAGAGCCTGCCGGCCGTCCCCTCCTTCGTCGAGCAGGCCCGCAGGCACGCATCCAGCGAACGCACCCTCCGCCGTCGTCTGGCCGAGTGCAGCACCACGTACGAGGCGATCGTCGACGGAGTACGCCGCGAAAGAGTCGAACGACTTCTACGACGACCGGAACTGACGCTCCGTGACATCACACGCCAGGTGGGGTTCGCCGACGTGCGGGCACTTCGGCGGGCGGTACGCCGGTGGCACGGCGTGACGCCACTGGAGTTGCGCGCCGGTCTGCTGGAGCGGCGGGAGCCCGCTCGCCGACCGCGCGGGTGACGAAAGCCCGCAGACGCCCGCGTGGTCGGCATCGGCGGGCCGATGGGATCAGCGGGTGCGGATCCAGACGGTCTTTTCCCGGGTCCACTGGTCGAAGGCGTTGGTCGATTTCTCCACGCCGCCGAACCCGGACTGTTTCCAGCCGCCGAAGGGCGTGGTGATGTCGCCTTCGCTGTAGGCGTTGACGGAGACCACACCGGCCTGGAGGCCGCGTGCCAACCGGAGGGCGGTGTCGAGGTCGCGGGTCCACACGGATGCGGCGAGCCCGTATTCGGTGTCATTCGCCAGGTACATCGCCTCGCCTTCGGAGGTGAAGGTCTGGACGGTGACGACGGGGCCGAACAGTTCCTTGGTGAGTACGTCGCTGCCTTCGGGGGCGTGGGTGATCACGGTGGGCGGGTAGTAGGCCCCACGCTGGGGCAGGCCGTGCGGCAGCCCTCCGGTGTGAACGCGGGCTCCGCCGGTCCGGGCGGCTTCCACCGCCGCCGCGACCCGGTCGAAGGCTGCCCGGTCGATGAGTGGCCCCACCTGGGTGCGCGGATCTGCGGGATCGCCGCTGACCAGGCGCTTCGCGGCGGTCGTGAACCGCTCCAGCACCTCGTCGGCGATGCTGTGGTGGACCAGGACGCGGGAACCGGCCGTGCAGTTCTGCCCCATCGTCAGGAACGCGGCCTCGATCATGTGGTCGATGAGCTCGTCCCCGTAGGAGAGCGCGTCGGCCATCAGCACCTGGGGGCTCTTGCCGCCCATCTCCAGCGAGACGCGTTTGAAGTTGCTGTCGGCCGCGTCCTTGAGGATGCGGCGCCCTGTCCCGGTGGAGCCGGTGAACGACAGGGCACCCACGACGGGGCTGCGGGCCAGGGCGGTGCCGGTGACGGAGCCGTGGCCGGTGAGGACCGTGAGGACCCCCTCGGGCAGTCCGGCCTCGGCGGCGAGCTGGGCCAGGTGCAGGGCCGAGCGCGGGGTCGCCTCGGCGGGCTTGACCAGCAGGCAGTTGCCCGCGGCGAGGGCGGGACCGAGCTTCCACGCGGTCATGGCCAGCGGGTAGTTCCAGGGCAGGATCGCCGCCACCACCCCGATCGGCTCCCTGCTGATCAGGCCCAGGCTGTCCGGTCCGCCGGGTGCGATCCTGCCGAACACCTTGTCGGCCGCTTCCGCGAACCAGCGGATCGACTCGACGGCACCGGGCACGTCGCCGGTGAGGCACTCCGTGATCGGCTTTCCGGCGTCCTCGCTGTCCAGCCGGGCCAGAATCCCGGCGTCGCGTTCCATCAGGTCGGCGAGCCGCAGCAGCACCCCGCCGCGCTCCCGGACCGGTAGCCGCGACCACACGCCGGACGCGAAGACCTGCCGGGCCCGCTCAGCGGCCTTGGCGACGCCTTCGGTGCTGGTGGCGGGCACGGTGGTGATCAGCTCCCCAGTGGCCGGATTGACGACGCTCAGCGTGGCGGGGCTCCCGTCGGCGGTCATTTCTCCTCCACCAGTTCCCAGCGTCCGTCGACCTGGCGTGCCAGTCCGCGGCGACGCAGTTCCTCGAGATAGCGGGCCATGCCGCGCTCACCCCGCTTGTGGAAGAGCGGGAACATCTTCGGCAACAGGTTCGGCGCCAGCATCGCGAACCGGACCAGACGGGACTCACCGGTCCGGGGGTAGGCCTCCAGGCGGGGCTTGTCGAGCAGGCTGACCACGGCAGCCACGACGTCGGCGGGCTGCTGCGGTGGATCCTGGAACTGCATGGAATTCCCGCCTTCCACAGCCTCCTGGCGCAGCATCCGGGTGTCGGTTGCCGACGGCAGCACCGAGCCGACCAGGATGCCCTTGCTCCTCAGGTCGAGCCCGATGGCGAGCATCGCCCCGCGCAGCCCGAACTTCGAGGCCGTGTAGATCGGGGTCTCGCCCAGTGGGAAGATCCCGCCGAGGGAGACGGTGGTGACCACGCGTGCGTCCCCGGAGGCTTGCAGCAGCGGGATCGCGATCCTGGTGGCGACCAGCGGCGAGGTCAGGTTGAGGGTGATCTCCTTCTCTATGCTCTCGACGCTGCGCACGTCGAAGCGTTCGGGATTGGTCATCCCCACGTTGTTGACGAGCACGTCGAGGCGGCCGTACGCATGGGAAACCTGATCGAAGAGGTGCTCCACCTGGGCCCGGTCCACCAGATCGCAGCCGATGGCGGTGTGCCCGGTGCCGGGGAGCTCGACGGCGACCTGTTTGGCGCGGTCCTCGTCGATGTCGACGACGACACAGCGGGCGCCCCCGGCGGCGAAGCGGCGGGACATCGCGCTGCCGATCCCGCCTGCGCCGCCGGTCACCAGCATGACCTTGTCGTGGAACTCGAAGCCGCTCATGACACCACTTCCGCGTGCCGCTGGGACCGCACGGCCGGCGGCTGGCCCTCGGTGCGCCAGCCCATCTCGGCCGCGACCTTGGCGAGGTGCTTCACGATGGCCCCGCTTTCGACGTAGCCCGTGTGCCGGGGCGAGTCGACGAACCTGATACCGCCGGACAGGTCCGGGCGATCGGTACGGATCATGCGGGCGAACCGCTCCGCGTTCGGCAGCTGGTGCCCCGCGTCGTGGATGTAACCGGCGATCAGCTGGGCCTGGGTGTCGAAGAGCCGGTACGCCCCGGAGTTGGTCTCGACGAAACCGACGCCGAACAGCCCCTGGTGCTCGCGGGAGAACGACGACAGGTACAGGTCGGGGTGCTGCTCCCCGCCGAAGTACCTCTGCGCGACCGGCACCTTGTGGACGTAACCGGTGGCCAGCAGGATCAGGTCGAAGTCGTCACGGGTGCCGTCGGTGAAGTGGACCGTCCTGCCCTCGGTGCGGGCGATCCCCGGTTTGGCAGTGAGGTCGCCGTGCTGGAGATGGTGGATCAGCATCGAGTTGATCGCAGGGTGGGTCTCGAACAGTTTGTGGTCCGGCTTCGGCAGGCCCAGGCGCGTCGGGTCGCCGTTGAGGATCCGCAGGAGGGTGCCGAAGACCCGCTGCGCCAGCCACATCGGCAGGTGCGGCCCGTCGTTGGCAATGGTGTCCACCGGCCGGCCGAAGAGGTGCTTGGGGAGGAACCAGTACCCGCGGCGCATGCTGATCGCCGCGTGATCCGCGCTGCGGGCCGCGTCGCAGGCGATGTCGCAGCCGGAGTTCCCGGCCCCCACGACCAGGACCCGCTTTCCGCGCAGTTCCTCCGCGCTGCGGTAGCCGACCGTGTGGCGAACCTCGCCGGTGAAGTTCCCGGGCAGCTCAGGGACGTTGGGGTGCCACTGGGCACCCGTACACACCACGACCTGGCCGTGCAGACTCTGCTGTCCGTCGGTCCGGGTGACCACCCAGCTGCCGTCCGCGTTCTTCTCCACGCTTTCGATCTCGGCGCCGAACTCGATGCGGTCCGTCAGCCGGTAGGCGTCGGCGAAGGACCTCAGATACGACAGGATCTGCCGATGCGGGGGATAGTCCGCGAATGCGTCGGGCATCGGAAAACCTCCGAAGCCCGAGAGCGTCTTGCTGGAAATGAAATGGGCCGACTCGTACATCGGGCCAGCGGGGTTGTCGATGTCCCAGATGCCGCCGACCCCTGTGTGCCGCTCGAGATGCGTGTACGGCAGATTCCGCTCCGTCAGAGCTCTGGCGACCGCCAGCCCCGCAGGTCCCGCCCCGATCACGCATGTGTCGTACTGGACTGTGCCCATGAATCAGATCCCTTTTCCAGCCGTTCGCGGTCCCATTCCTGAGGGATTGAAGGGAACCTATTCATCCGCCGTTCAGCGGGAACTGGTCCACGCGGTCAAAGAGGGGGCCTGGGCGGCCAGGCCCTTGCCGACCTGACCGGCTTCGGCGGCTGTCGTATGCCGCGTCCGCCGCGCAAGCTTGCCCGGAGGTGGCTGGCCATCACGAAGTGGTGGCTTCCGCGGGAACTCCCGGGAACTCCCGGGAAGTCGCAGGTAGAAGCGGGAAGTGCCCAGACAGGGCAATGGGCCTCGGCCTGGCCAGAAGAGCTGGTCAGGGACCTAAAGGCAGACGAGTCTGGCTGTACGCCGGGGACAGCTACGTGATTCGTGACAACGGTCTCTGACCTGCGCGAGAGTGAATCCCATTCCCGCGGGCTACTCGAGAGCGGCGCAAGGCTCGGGCCTCGGCGCGGAATTAGCCGGGAGCCTGAACGAACGTCAGCGGTCAGCGGATGGGGTGTTCCCACCGCAGTACCGGCTTGTCCCCGATCCACTTCTCACCGCTCGGCGTGGTGATCCGTTGCCCTCCGATCCAGTACGTGTGAGCCCGCTCGGTGATGTGAACGCGTACCGCGCTGATGTCGGGCTGTCCGGCGTGCTGCCACGCGGTCAGGGCCTCTTCGATGTCGTCCCACAGGGACACGGGGCCGCCTTGGCGGACCGTCCAGCCGGAGGCGCTCTCGGTGAAGGCGGCGAACGACTCGCGGTCTGCGTCGAACAGGTACAGCGACAGCGCTCCTTCTGCGCTGGCTGCCTTCACGAACTGGGCCCTCGGGGCGGCAAGCTGGGCGAGGAAAGCAGGGATCCAGTCGTCCAGCAGCGTGGGCGGCACCTTCGCCTCTCGCTCGGTATCGGCGTAGGCGGTGCGGGCCGACAGATCCCCGACCAGAGGTACGGCGGCCTGTGCGCGAGCGTGCGTTCGGCACCGGCGCCGGCGGTGCCACGTGTACGGGATGCGGCGTACGACACGTGGCGGGCTGCAGTCGAGGCCGTGCCGCGTGGGCCGCGACCTGCGGGTCCACCTGACGAAGAGGAGCTGAGCCGCTACCTGTCTCCATGCGATCCGGGTTCGTCGGTGCCAGCGCGATGGCCAGGTCGGCTCCTCCTCGAGGTCTGCGTCCAAGCCGTCGAGGATCACGAGCTGACGGCGGCATGGATCTCGGCCAAGAGGCCGTCCCACGGGGTCTGCAGGAAGGGGCGGCCGGTGCGAACGAAGCTCGCCGAGCAGGCCACCAGCGAGCGTGACAAGGCGCTCGCCGAGGCCCGGCGCCTGCGCGTGTCGGGCTCGCCGCCTATCAGGGCCGCGCACAAGATGTTCAAGCGTCAGATGTTCGGACGCGCAGGCTTCGAACTCCTCATGAAAGCGCGTCCTATTGGCCTGACGCTGAGTGAGCGCACCACACAGGAGTTGAGCCGGAGCCCAGCGCACGCTGTCGAAGCAACCGCGGCCGCCGACACCCTCACTCACCGGCGGATCTCAGTCGGTACAACCAGGCCGCTGACGATCAGACGAAGAGTGCTCCTCCACTCAGCAGGGCTATCGGAGAGGTACAAGCCAGAAGAGGCTGCACTTCGTGCTCAGGCATCGCGTGACCACCCAGATGTCCCAGGACAGAGACCGCCTGCACTAGGTCAGGCCACGCCGCCGCCAATCTCCGGCCCCACTATTCATGGCTACTCTCGTGGCTACCTACGTAGCCGCGTGGTCCGGTTTGAACGGGTGCGGAACGGGGTCCGACCAAGCCCCCTGATCCGGCAAAAAGGGCCCCTGAGCAGCACTTTCACTGGTCAGGGGCGCCTGGCGGCAGACGAGTCGGGCTGTACGCCGGGTTCTGTTCCGGAGGTTCTCGCGAACCCTCCGGCGACGGCCATCCATCTAGGGCCGGCGTTGCCACCGGCCTCGTGCGGTCTACCCGCGGACTCGGGCGGGCAGCCCTCGGACGTCCGCGCAGAGTCGCCTTCTCTTTCGAGAGGGCGGCTCCTCTTGACCTTGCTCCGGGTGGGGTTTACCTAGCCGCCTGAGTCACCTCAAGCGCTGGTGGTCTCTTACACCACCGTTTCACCCTTACCGGGAGCCGGAGCTCTCGGCGGTTTGCTTTCTGTGGCACTGTCCCGCGGGTCACCCCGGGTGGCCGTTAGCCACCACCCTGCCCTGTGGAGCCCGGACGTTCCTCGGGGAGGTCCACAGGGACCTCCACGCGGCCGTCCGCCCGGCTCGTCTGCCGTGTCGACCATGGTACCGGGCGTGCGGGCCGCCCCGGTCCGGGCCTCGGGCCGGAGGCCGTGGCCAGGAAAGAGCCCAGGAGGATCAGGGTGAAGGCCGCTGCGACCCCGGCCGTCAGCTCTTCGTTCAGGAACAGCATGCCCGCCGCCACCGCCACCGCCGGATTGACGTACGTGAAGACCACCGCCCTCGTCGGGCCCGCCTCCCGGATCAGTTCGAGGAAGACGACGAAGGCCAGGGCCGTGCAGATGACGCCGAGGCCCGCGAGCGAGGCCAGGGCCGAGGGGGAGGGGGCTTGCGAAGGCCAGGTCGTGGCCGCCGCCGGTGCGTACACCAGCGCCGCGAGTAGTAGGCAGGGGGCGATCAGTTGGAGCGTGGGGACCTGTCGCAGGTGGTGGGCCATGATCAGCGGTGCCGTCGCGTAGCCCACGATCGTGACCAGCATCTCCGCCAGGGAGCGGGCGTTGCCGCCCGTCAGGTGTGGGGCCGTGAGGACCGCGACTCCGCCCAGGCCGAGCGCCAGGCCTGTCATCCGGCGGACGCCCAGCCGTTCCGTGTCGCCGAAGAAGCGGGCCAGTACGACGCCCACGATCGGTACGCCCGCGATCAGCAGGCCCGCCGTCGAGCTGGACAGATGGCGTTCGGCGTCCGTGAGCGTCCACCAGGGGCCGATGATCTCGATGCACGCGAAGGCCAGCATCGGGCGCCAGTGGGCGCGTACGACGGTGGTCAGTCCGCCCTGCCGTACGGCGAAGGGGAGCAGGAGCGCGGCGCCCAGCGCGCACCGGGTGAAGACGACCATGGACGGGGAGACCTCGTCCACAGCCACTTTGATCATCAGGTAGGGGATGCCCCAGAGCACTCCCATCAGGGAGAACAAGAACCAGCCGCGTGCAGTCATGCGCGCAGTCTCGGTCGGGTCAGCGGCGTACGTCTTGAACGTTGTTGCGGCGGAGGTCGTCGCGCTGGACGCTGTTGCGGTACGCCGCCGGGGTCACCCCCACCACCCGCCGGAACCAGCGCGTCAGGTGTGCCTGGTCGGCGAAGCCGACGAGCGCGGCCGCCTCGGCGGGGCGGTGGCCCGACTCCAGGAGCCCGCGGGCCCGGGTCACCCGGTGCTGGGCGAGCCAGGCGTACGGGGGCAGACCCATGGTCGTACGGAAGGCTCGGAGTAGCTGGTAGCGGGACAGGCCCAGGTCGGTGGACAGGTCGGCGAGGGAGGGTGGGGTGAGGAGTTCGTCCGCCAGGCGGTCTCGTACGGCGTGGGCTATGGAGGCCGCGCCCGGGATCGTGTCGGACACCGGGTGGGCCGAGGAGTGGCGGCGGGCGAGGGCCGTGAGCAGCCACGGGATGCGGGACTCGGCCTCCAACTGGTCCGGGCAGACGTTGAGTTCGGTGTGCGCGTGGCGGAGGGCGGCGGCCAGTTCGGGGTCGTCGACGACGGGTTCGCGGAAGTGCGGGACGCTCCGTGTGCCTTCGGTGAGGAGGGCGGGTTCGGCGTACAGGGCACGGTAGGCGTAGCCGTCTGGTGTGGCCGGGCCGCCGGTGTGGGTCTCGCCGGGGGCCAGGACGACGATCGCGCCGGGGCCCGAGTGGATCCGGTCGCCGCGGTAGTCGATGATCTCGGTGCCATCGACGCAGACGCCTATGGAGAACTCCTCGTGGACGTGGGGCGCGTAGCGGTGGCTGGCGAAGTGGGCGGTGAGGAGGTCGAGCGGGCGGCCGGTCCGGCCGAGGGTTGCTCTGGTCCAGACTGCCTGTTCGCGTTCACGCATCGCCTCGTGCCTCCTCAGGGTCCTTGAGGACCTTAAGGTGCAACGCCTGCGTGTCCCTTTTCCATGCCCAGGAAGGCCATCTTCCCTGCCTGGGGAGGCCGTCTTCCCTGCCCGGGGAGGCCGTCGCTTGACCCTGCCGTAACGTCAACGTTTCTACTGATCGTATGCGAATCGGAGAGCTGGCCGCGGCCGTCGGTGTCACGACGCGGACCGTGCGGCACTACCACCACCTCGGGCTGCTGCCCGAACCCGAGCGGCGTCCCAACGGATACCGCGACTATGGGCTGCGGCACGCCGTCGCGCTGGCCCGGATCCGGCGGCTGACGGAGCTGGGGCTCGGTCTGGCCGAGGTACGGGACGTGCTCGCGGACGACGTGGGACGCGACCTCGCCGAGGTGCTCGCGGAGCTCGACGACGACCTGGCGCGGCAGGAGGCGGCGATCCGGGAGCGGCGGGCGCGGCTGCGAACCCTGCTGGCCGAGGCCGAGGCGGGGCGGTTGCCCGTCGAGGGGCCGGTGTCCCCCGAACTGGCCGCGCTCTTCGGCGACTTGGCGCAGGCCTCGGCAGGGCGGCCCGAGTCCCCCATGGCCGCCAAGGACCGCGAGATCCTCGTCCTGCTGGACACCGCCGCGCCCCCGGAGGAGCGGGAGCGGCTGCTGTCCGCGCTGGGCAGCTTTGCCGGCGAGCGGGGTGCGGTGGACCGGGCGCACGAGGCGTACGCGCTGCTCGACGCGCTCGTGGACGCCGACCCTGGCGATCCCCGCGTGGACGAGGCCGCCGAGCTGCTCGCCTCCTGCCTGCCGGACTCCGCCCTGGACGGGCTCGGCATCGGAGCCGTCGGAGCCATCGAGGGCGTGAGCGAGGAGCACAGCTTTCTGCGGGCCTTGCTCGACGACTTCGCCCCCGCGCAGGCGGAGGCGATCCGTCGCACGATGCGGCTGCTCGTGCGGCGTCACGCGGGCGGTACGCGGTGAAGGCCGCAGTGAAAGCGGCGGTGAAAGCGGTGGTGAAGGCCGCGGTCAAAGCCACGGTGAAAGTCGTCGGGCTCGTGCGGCGGCTGGCCGGGCACGAGCTGCGGCTGCTCGTAAGCATCGCTCTCTGGACGGCCCGGCGGACGCACGGCACCGGGCGCGGGAAGGCGTTCGGGTACGCGCGGGGTCAGGGGGCGCCCATGCTGGGGTTCGCCTTCGTGTGTGTGCTGGAGACGATCACCATGGCGGTGCTTCTGCGGCCCTGGCCCGCCATCGAGCGGACCGTACTCGTCCTCGACCTCTACGGCGTGCTCCAAGTTGTAGGCATGCACGCGGCCTCCGTGAGCCGCCCGCACGTCCTGGACGAGACCTCGCTGCGCATCCGCCGCGCCGCCCATGTGGACCTCCGCGTCCCCCTGGACGCCATCGCCTCCGTACGCCGCGAGACGCGCTACACACACGAGAAGCGCGACGGCGAAATCGACCTGGCGATCGGCGCGCAGACCACGATCACCCTCGAACTGACCGAGCCCGTACGGCACTTCACCTTCCTGGGCCGCCCCAGGGACGTACGCCTCATCCGCTTCCACGCCGACGAGCCGGACGTACTCGTACGGGCGATACGCGAGGTGCGTACGCTGGCGCCTGCCCCTCGTACGTACTGAAGGAGAACCGCCGTGCTCGTGCTGTTGCCGCCGTCCGAAGGAAAGGCAGCCTCCGGGCGGGGCGCGCCGCTGAAGCCGGAGTCGTTGTCGCTGCCGGGGCTCGCGGAGGCGCGGCGGGCCGTTCTCGACGAGTTGGTCGAGCTGTGTGCGGGCGACGGGGAAAAGGCGCGTGAGGTGCTCGGGCTGAGCGAGGGGCTGCGGGACGAGGTCGCCAAGAACGCGGTGCTGCGGACCGCGGGGGCGCGGCCCGCCGGGGAGATCTACACGGGGGTTCTGTACGACGCCCTTGACCTGGCCTCGCTCGACGCGGCGGCGAAGCGGCGGGCGGCGCGTTCGCTGCTCGTCTTCTCGGGGCTGTGGGGTGCGGTCCGCGTGACGGACCGGATTCCCTCGTACCGCTGCTCGATGGGTGTGAGGCTGCCGGGTCTTGGGGCGCTGGGCGCGCACTGGCGTACGGCGATGGCTTCCGTCCTTCCGGAGGCGGCCGGGAACGGGCTCGTGCTCGACCTGCGCTCCTCGGCGTACGCGGCCGCGTGGAAGCCGAAGGGGGAGGTGGCGGGGCGTACGGCGAGTGTGCGCGTGCTGCACGCGCCGACCCGGAAGGTGGTCAGCCACTTCAACAAGGCGACGAAGGGCAGGATCGTACGGAGCCTGCTGCTGGCCGGGGCCGCGCCGAAGGGGCCGGCGGAGCTGGTGGAGGCGTTGCGGGATCTTGGGTATGTGGTGGAGGCGGAGGC
>NZ_JAAKZY010000066.1 GCF_011045015.1 Streptomyces scabichelini
TGCCAGGCGGGGTGCGGGCCGCCGAAGTAGCGCTCCACGTTCGCCTGGGCGATCTCGGCGAAGTCCTCGCGGCGTTCGTAGCTGTGCAGCATGCCGTGGTCGCCGATGGCGCGCAGCAGGAAGCCGCCGACGCCACCGAACCCCGCATCGTGGCCACCCTGGTCGACCCGAAAGACCGCATCACCGTCACAGACTTCGCCGTACGTGACGCATCCGTCACCGCCACCCTGCTCGGCTACTCCTCGCCCGACGTCCCGCGTTGCTGCCCCGACGTGGACGAACGCGCCAAGTGGCAGTGGAAAAACGGCACATTCGTCCGTTCTGTCCCCCCTGGCGCCCAGAGCGTGTGACCAAACAGACAAAGCGGAACGGCCCGGAACGCAAAGTGACTTGACGTGACCATCGAACTACTCCGCGTCCGGGCCGTACACCTCCGCCTTGTCCGAAACTCGACGCACATGGATGCACTCGCCCGGACACTCCTTCGCGGAGTCGGCGACATCACGCAGAAGCGTCAGAGGAACGGGCGTCGTGGCACCCGGAGCCTGCAACAACTCCTCCCCGGAGCCCTTCACATAGGCCAGACCGTCGATGTCGAGCTCGAAGACCTCAGGTGCATACTGGGCGCAGATGCCGTCGCCGGTGCAGAGGTCCTGATCAATCCAGACCTCCAGGTCCTCGCCGCCGACGCCGGCCTCTTGCTGAACGCTCATGACTCCTGCCGTTTCCTGTGCCGAGCGAACCGGAATAAAACGTAAGTCGGCGCAGCTCTGACGGGTGTTGAACACTTCGACCCTACCTGCGCCCGCTTCCCAATCATGTTCGGTGGGTATTTCCCTGGCGTGAGGGAGAGCGCAAGGGTGAAGATCGGACACACCCCGACAGTCTTTGTGATCTAGGGGTTTCAATCGACACCCACCCAGGTAGGGTCTGGAAGCGTCCAGCTCCCCTTGGAGGAGGTGAGGACCGTGGCAGCCCACGACGACGACATGAACCGCGGCATCCGCCCGGGACGAGGGTCCGACGACCCCGCCGGGCAGATTGCCTATCTTGAGCAGGAGATCGCCGTCCTGCGACGCAAGCTCGCCGACTCTCCGCGACACACGAGGATTCTCGAAGAGCGGATCGTCGAGCTGCAGACCAACCTGGCCGGCGTGTCCGCGCAGAACGAGCGGCTCGCCAACACACTCCGCGAGGCCCGCGACCAGATCGTGGCCCTCAAGGAAGAAGTCGACCGGCTCGCACAGCCGCCGGCCGGCTTCGGCGTCTTCCTCTTGGCGAACGAGGACGGCACGGCCGACATCTTCACCGGCGGACGCAAGCTCCGGGTGAACGTCAGCCCCAGCGTCGACCTCGAAGAGCTCAGGCGCGGCCAGGAAGTGATGCTCAACGAAGCGCTCAACGTGGTCGAAGCCATGGAGTACGAGCGGGTCGGGGACATCGTCACCCTCAAGGAGATCCTCGAGGACGGCGAGCGCGCCCTGGTACTCGGGCACACCGACGAGGAACGGGTGGTACGCCTCGCCGAGCCCCTGATGGACGTCACCATCCGCCCCGGCGACGCCCTCCTGCTCGAACCCCGCTCCGGCTACGTCTACGAGGTCGTTCCCAAGAGCGAGGTCGAGGAACTCGTCCTCGAAGAGGTCCCGGACATCGGCTACGAACAGATCGGCGGTCTGGGCGGCCAGATCGAAATGATCCGCGACGCCGTCGAGCTCCCCTACCTCTACCCCGACCTCTTCAGGGAACACGAACTGCGGCCACCCAAGGGCGTGCTGCTCTACGGGCCCCCCGGATGCGGCAAGACACTCATCGCCAAGGCCGTCGCCAACTCGCTGGCCAAAAAGGTCGCCGAAGTCACCGGCCAAGCCGCAGGCAAGAGCTTCTTCCTCAACATCAAGGGCCCCGAGCTTCTCAACAAGTACGTCGGCGAGACCGAGCGGCAGATCCGCCTCGTCTTCCAGCGCGCACGCGAGAAAGCCAGCGAAGGCACACCCGTCATCGTCTTCTTCGACGAGATGGAATCCCTGTTCCGCACCCGAGGCTCCGGCGTCAGCTCGGACGTGGAGAACACCATCGTCCCGCAGCTGCTCGCCGAGATCGACGGCGTGGAAGGCCTGCAGAACGTGGTCGTCATCGGCGCCTCCAACCGCGAGGACATGATCGACCCCGCCATCCTGCGCCCCGGACGACTCGATGTGAAGATCAAGATCGAGCGCCCGGACGCCGAGGCCGCCAAGGACATCTTCGGGAAATACCTCAAGGAACGCCTCCCGCTGCACGCCGACGACGTCGCCGAGCACGGAGGCGACAAGAAGTCCACCGTCCAGGGCATGATCCAAACCGCCGTGGAACAGATGTACGCCGAGTCCGAGGAAAACCGCTTCCTCGAGGTCACCTACGCCAACGGCGACAAGGAAGTCCTCTACTTCAAGGACTTCAACTCCGGCGCCATGATCGAAAACATCGTCGGCCGCGCCAAGAAGATGGCCATCAAGGACTTCCTCGAGCACAACCAGAAGGGCCTCAGGGTCTCCCACCTGCTCCAGGCCTGCGTAGACGAATTCAAGGAGAACGAAGACCTGCCGAACACCACCAACCCGGACGACTGGGCCCGCATCTCCGGAAAGAAGGGCGAACGGATCGTCTACATCCGCACCCTCATCACCGGAAAGCAGGGCGCAGACACCGGACGCTCCATCGACACGGTGGCGAACACCGGTCAGTACCTGTAAAAGACAGGGCGGCTGCGGGTGCCCACACTGGGTACCCGCAGTCGACTGTTTTTCAGGGCAAAGCCGGAGCGGAGCAATGACGCAAATGATCTCCCCACCAGCGCAAAGGCGTTCTAGGCTCTTCCATACCGCCGAGTCGCGCAGTGCGGGGACGGGCACCGCACACGCACCGGAGAACCAGCGGTACTTGAGCTGCGCCCCCGACCGAGGGCGCCGCCGGGCAAGGAGGGCCGCATGACCGTACGGCGAGTAATGGGCATCGAAACCGAGTACGGAATCTCCGTACCCGGCCACCCCAACGCCAATGCCATGCTCACCTCGTCCCAGATCGTCAACGCCTACGCGGCGGCGATGCACCGGGCGCGCCGCGCCCGGTGGGACTTCGAGGAGGAGAACCCGCTGCGGGACGCACGAGGCTTCGACCTCGCCCGCGAGGCCGCCGACGCCAGCCAGCTCACCGACGAGGACATCGGCCTCGCCAACGTCATCCTCACCAACGGGGCACGACTGTACGTAGACCACGCACACCCGGAATACAGCGCACCAGAAGTCACCAACCCACGAGACGCCGTCCTGTGGGACAAAGCCGGCGAGCGCATCATGGCGGAAGCCGCCGAACGCGCAGCCCAGCTCCCCGGCGCCCAGCCGATCCACCTCTACAAAAACAACACCGACAACAAAGGCGCCTCCTACGGCACCCACGAGAACTACCTGATGAAGCGGGAAACCCCCTTCTCAGACATCGTGCGGCACCTCACACCCTTCTTCGTGTCCCGCCAGGTCGTCACCGGCGCCGGCCGCGTCGGCATCGGCCAGGACGGCCACGAACACGGCTTCCAGCTCAGCCAGCGCGCCGACTACTTCGAAGTCGAGGTAGGCCTGGAAACCACACTCAAGCGCCCCATCATCAACACACGCGACGAACCACACGCAGACGCCGAGAAATACCGCAGGCTCCACGTGATCATCGGCGACGCGAACCTGTCGGAGATCTCCACATACCTGAAGCTGGGCACGACCGCCTTGGTCCTGTCCATGATCGAGGACGGCTTCATCGCCGTCGACCTCGCCGTGGACCAGCCGGTACGCACCCTGCACCAGGTCTCCCACGACCCCGGCCTCAAACGCCTGATCACCCTCCGCAGCGGACGGACACTCACCGCAGTCCAGCTCCAGATGGAGTACTACGAACTCGCACGCAAATACGTCGAAGAGCGGTACGGCTCCGACGCGGACGAACAGACCAAGGACGTACTCACCCGCTGGGAAGACGTCCTCGGCCGCCTCGAAAGCGACCCCATGAGCCTCGCAGGCGAACTCGACTGGGTCGCCAAACGCGAACTCATGGAAGGCTACCGACGCCGCGACAACCTCGACTGGGACGCGGCACGACTCCACCTCGTCGACCTCCAGTACGCCGACGTACGCCCCGAAAAAGGCCTCTACAACCGCCTCGCGGTACGCGGCAAGATGAAGCGCCTCCTCGACGACGCGGACGTGGAACGGGCTCGAACGAAGCCCCCGGAGGACACCCGCGCCTACTTCCGCGGACGCTGCCTCGAGCAGTACGCCGACGACGTCGCCGCGGCCTCCTGGGACTCGGTCATCTTCGACCTGCCCGGCAGGGACTCCCTCCAGCGTGTACCAACCCTCGAGCCGCTTCGCGGAACGCGTAATCACGTCAAGGAGCTCCTGGACCGCTGCCGAACCGCAGAAGACCTGGTCAGGGTCCTGTCAGGCGGCTGAACGGGCCAGGCCGGCCCCACCAGCGGAACGGGCCGGGCAGGGTGGAAAAAGACAGCGTCCGGGAATCATGAAGGTGGTGCCCGGACGTTGTAGCAACTGCGGGGCCGATGTCGGACCCTGCTTGTAGGGTCTGATCAAGAACGTCGAACCGAGCGGGGTGAGGGTTATGGCGACCAAGGACACCGGCGGCGGACAGCAGAAGGCAACGCGTTCCACCGAGGAGGTCGAGGAGACTGCGCAGGACGCGCAGGCATCGGAAGACCTCAAGGAACGCCAGGAGAAGCTGAGCGACGACGTGGACTCCGTCCTGGACGAGATTGACGATGTCCTCGAGGAGAATGCGGAGGACTTCGTTCGTAGTTTCGTTCAGAAAGGCGGCGAGTAACCTTCGAATCGAAGGTGACGGGGGGTCCTCGGGATGTCGAGCGAAGAGGCCGTGAAGCGTTGCGTGCGGTGCGGTGAGTACAGGCCGCGCGCAGCCTTCGCCCCGCAGGGCATAAGCGTTGCCGTGGGTGCGGCGAAGCGAAGCCGCTCAGGGAGTGGCATCGGAAGGGCGGTGGCATGGCCAGCCGCTGCAAGGCTTGCAAAGCGGCCGTCGCGCCTGCACGGCACCTGTTGCGTAAGTACGGCATGACCGAAGCCGAGCGCGACGAGTTGATCGCCTCCCAGATGGGGCTCTGCGCGATCTGTCTAAAGGCTCCGGCCGTTCATGTGGATCACTGCCACAAGACGGGTAGGGTCCGTGGCGTACTGTGCTTCAACTGCAATTCCGGCCTCGGCCTGTTGAGGGATGACCCCGAAGCGATCAACCGAGCTGCCGACTACCTGGAAGGAAACGCGTGGAAGCCAACACTCGTAGCACCGGGCGTCTACCGGCTGCCTTCCTGACGCCTGGGTCGTCGTCCTTCGTGGACTTTTTGTCCGCGCACCAGCCCGAAGTGCTGCCGGGGAACCGGCAGTTGCCCCCCGTCAAGGGAGTGATCGAGGCGCCGCACGGCACCACGATCGTGGCCACGACGTTCCCCGGTGGCGTCGTGCTCGCCGGTGACCGGCGGGCCACCATGGGCAATGTCATCGCGCAGCGGGACATCGAGAAGGTGTTTCCGGCGGATGAGTACTCGGCGGTGGGGATCGCCGGTACGGCGGGTCTGGCTGTCGAGATGGTGAAGCTCTTCCAGTTGGAGCTGGAGCACTTCGAGAAGGTGGAGGGTGCTCAGCTGTCCCTGGAGGGCAAGGCGAATCGTCTGTCGACGATGATTCGGTCCAATCTCGGCATGGCCATGCAGGGCCTGGCCGTGGTGCCGATCTTCGCGGGGTTCGATGTGGACCGCGGGAAGGGCCGTATCTTCTCGTACGACGTCACGGGTGGCCGCTCGGAGGAGCACGGCTTCGCTGCCACGGGTTCCGGTTCGGTCTTTGCGCGTGGGGCCATGAAGAAGCTGTACAGCGAGGACATGACCGAGGAGCAGGCGACGACGCTCGTTGTGCAGGCGTTGTACGACGCGGCTGACGACGACTCGGCGACCGGTGGCCCCGATGTCGCCCGCCGGATCTACCCGCTCGTCACCGTGATCACCGATGAGGGGTTCCGTCGGCTCACCGATGAGGAGTCCTCCGAGATTGCCCGCTCGATTCTGGAGCGGCGCCTGGAGCAGCCCGACGGCCCGCGGGCCGCGCTGCTCTGACTACGGCCCTTCCAGGCCCCTCTTTTTCAGGTGATCCAGTGACTTCGACAGAAAGGGACGGATAGCCGGTGTCGACGCCGTTCTATGTCTCACCCCAGCAGGCCATGGCCGACCGGGCGGAGTATGCGCGCAAGGGCATCGCCCGTGGCCGCAGCCTGGTCGTGCTGCAGTATGCCGACGGCATTGTCTTCGTCGGCGAGAACCCGTCCCGTGCGCTGCACAAGTTCAGCGAGATCTATGACCGGATCGGCTTTGCGGCCGCCGGCAAGTACAACGAGTACGAGAACCTCCGGATCGGCGGTGTCCGCTATGCCGACCTGCGGGGCTATACCTACGACCGTGATGATGTGACCGCCCGCGGTCTTGCGAATGTCTATGCCCAGACGCTCGGCACGATCTTCTCCAGCGCGGCTGAGAAGCCGTATGAGGTGGAGCTTGTGGTTGCCGAGGTCGGGGAGACGCCCGACGGTGACCAGATCTATCGGCTGCCGCATGACGGGTCGATCGTGGATGAGCACGGTTCGGTCGCGGTCGGCGGCAATGCAGAGCAGATCAGCACTTATCTCGATCAGCGTCACCGGGAGGGCATGACGCTGGCTGAGGCGCTCAAGCTGGCTGTTCAGGCTCTGTCCCGCGACACCAATGGCAGTGAGCGGGAGATCCCCGCGGAGCGCCTGGAGGTGGCGGTTCTGGATCGTACGCGTCCGCAGCAGCGCAAGTTCAAGCGGATTGTGGGCGGCCAGTTGTCCCGTCTGTTGGCGGGGGGCAGTGGGGACGGGTCCGCGCAGGCTGCCGAGTCCGATGGGTCGGACGAGTCCGATGGGTCGGACGGGTCTGACGAGAAGTAGTCCCGCTCTGAACGTCCTGCGCCCCGGTCCGCCTCGAGGAGGCGGACCGGGGCGCAGGACGTTCAGGAGGGGCGTGGTGGCGCTGTGGAGCCCCGTACGACCAGTTCTACGGGGATGTCGCCCTCCGGTGGTGTGTCGCCCTCCAGGACGGCGAGGAGGGCTGCCATGCCGCGCTCGCCGAAGAGGCCGGCGTCGAGGCGGACGGTGGTGAGTTCTGGTTCGATCGCCGTGGCGAGGGCCAGGTCGTCGAAACCGGTGACGGAGATGTCGTCGGGGATGCGCAGGCCCAGGCGGCGGGCGGCTTTGTAGGCGCCGACGGCGAGTTTGTCGTCGTCGCAGATGAGGGCGGTCGGCCGGGGGCCGGGGCCGTTGAGTGCGTCCTCGGCCGCTGCGAGGGCACCTTGGATGGTGATCGGTGCTTTCGCCGTGCGTACCTCGGTGTCCGTGCTTTGTCCGACGCGGGCGGCGAGTTCCCGGGCGCGGACGTCGAAGGTCCATGAGTCGATGTCCGCGGCGAGGTGCAGGAACCGGCGGTGTCCCAGTGTCAGCAGGTGTTCGGTGACCTGGCGCATGCCGTCTGTGATGTCGAGGTTGACGGTTGCGGCGCCCAGGCTGTTCGCCGGGTCGCTGTCCAGCATGACGAGGGGGAGGTCGTCGCCCCGGATTGTGGTGAGGGCGTCGGAGGCCATCGAGGAGGCGATGACGCCGTCGAGGGCGGCGCGGGCGGAGGGGAACGGGTCCGGGGCGGGGCCGATGCCTTCGGGTGAGGGGTAGAGGACGACGCCGAAGCCGTGTTTCGCGGCGACGCGGGCTGCGCCTTCGTAGACGGCTGCGAAGAACTCGTTGGTCAGTGCGGGTACGACCAGGAGGGCTGTCCGGGTGCGGCCGAGGCGCAGATTGCGGGCGGCGAGGTTCGGCCGGTAGCCGAGTTCCCGCGCTGCCTGGCGTACTCGTTCCGCCGTGGCCTCGGAGACGCGTCCGCGCCATTTGTCGCCCAGTACGAGTGAGACGGCGGCCTGTGACACCCCGGCGGCCTGGGCGACGTCACGGCTCGTGGGGCGCGTGCTGCTTCGTGCCACCGTCGGCCTGCTCTTTCTTGCTGGACTCGCGGACTGGGCACATGGTACGTATGACCGAGGAAGTTATACGTAAAACCTCAGCTGCTTCGGGCTACAAGAAGGGCATGGCATGGCCGCGCGTTACCTGGAGATCCTCAGGACGAGACACGCCGCACGACTGCTGGTCGGCACCCTCGTGGGGCGGCTGCCGAGCGCCACCGCCGCGATCGCCGTCGTGCTGTTCATCCGCGCGGAGGGCGGCACCTACAGCCTGGCCGGTGCGCTCGCCGCGGCGTACGGGGTGTCGAATGCCGTGGGACAGCCGGTGCTGGGCCGTCTGGTGGATCTCTACGGGCAGCCGCGTGTGCAACTGCCCGCCGCGCTCGTCTCCGCCCTCGGTATGGCCGTCTTCGCCTTCACGGGCACGGAGGCGCTCCCGCTCGCGTACGTCCTGATGGTGGTCGCCGGGTTCTTCACGCCGCCTCTGGAGGGCGGTCTGCGGGCGTTGTGGCCCGCTGTCCTGCGCAGGGAGGACCAGGTGCACACGGCGTACGCGATGGATGCCGTCGCGCAGGAGGTGATGTTCACCGTCGGGCCGTTGCTCGTCACGCTGTGCGTGTCGTTGTGGTCCGCGCAGGCCGCGCTGCTGGTGCTGAACGTCATAGGCGTCCTGGGTGCGCTGTCCGTGGTGGTCTCGCGGCCCTCGCGCGCGTGGCGTTCGGCGCCGCGCGAGGCGCACTGGCTCGGGGCGCTGCGTTCGCCCGGGCTGCTCGCCCTGCTGGGCGCGTTCCTCTTCGTCGGTATCGCGCTGGGTTCCATCACGGTCGCGGGTCTGTCGTACGCGGACGACAACGGCGGGGACGCGACGTACGGCTGGCTGATGGCGGCCATCGGGCTCGGTGCGCTCGTCGGCGGTACGGCGTACGGGGCGCGGCAGTGGAGTGGTGCGCCGGAGCGGCGACTGCGTGTGCTCGTGGCGCTCCTGGCGGTGTTCTACGTGCCGCTGACGCTCATGCCCGGCGTGGTGGCCATGACGGCGCTCACCGTGCTTGCCGGAGTCTTCCTCGCGCCCTGTATCGCCTGTGCGTTCGTCCTCGTCGACGGGCATGCGCCGAGGGGCACCGTCACCGAGGCGTTCTCCTGGCTTGTGACGACGTTCACGGTGGGTGCGTCGGTCGGAACGGGTATCGCGGGCCCGGTCGTCGAGTGGGGCGGAGCGGTGTGGGGCTTCGCTCTGCCGGGGGTCGCGGGGGCCGCCGCGCTGCTTGTTCTGCTGGCCACGGGGCGGGTCCTCGCAGCTACGGGCAGCGGTGCGGTGGTTGAAGCCGCATCGGAAAATGATCGAAACGGTGCAGCCGAACCCCGTTTCAGCACCGGGCATCAGGCGTAATGTTCAGTCATGGACCGCCGCATTTTCGGGCTGGAGAACGAGTACGGCGTCACGTGTACGTTCAGGGGACAGCGGCGCCTGTCTCCCGACGAGGTGGCGCGGTACCTCTTCCGCCGTGTCGTGTCATGGGGCCGCAGCAGCAATGTCTTTCTGCGAAACGGCGCCCGCCTCTATCTCGACGTGGGGTCACATCCGGAGTACGCCACACCGGAATGTGACAACGTGACAGAACTTGTCACCCACGACAAGGCCGGCGAGCGCATTCTGGAAGGACTCCTGGTAGACGCCGAACGACGCCTGCACGAGGAAGGAATCGCGGGCGACGTCTACCTCTTCAAGAACAACACCGACTCGGCGGGCAACTCGTACGGCTGCCACGAGAACTATCTGGTGGCCCGCCACGGGGAGTTCTCCCGGCTCGCGGACATCCTCATTCCGTTCCTCGTCACGAGGCAGCTTCTCTGCGGTGCCGGCAAGGTGCTGCAGACCCCGCGGGGCGCGGTGTACTGCGTCAGTCAGCGGGCCGAGCACATCTGGGAGGGCGTCTCCTCGGCGACGACCCGCTCCCGGCCGATCATCAACACCCGGGACGAGCCGCACGCGGACGCGGAGCGCTACCGCAGGCTGCACGTCATCGTCGGTGACTCGAACATGTCCGAGACGACCATGCTGCTCAAGGTCGGCGCCACCGACCTGGTGCTGCGCATGATCGAGGCGGGCACGGTGATGCGCGACCTGACCCTGGAGAACCCGATCCGGGCCATCCGCGAGGTCAGCCACGACATCACGGGCCGCCGCAAGGTGCGCCTGGCCAGCGGCCGCGAGGCCTCGGCCCTGGAAGTGCAGCGCGAGTACTACGAGAAGGCCGTGGACTTCTGCGAGCGCCGCGGCATCCGCACCGGCACCGTCGAGCAGGTCCTGGAACTGTGGGGCCGCACGCTGGACGCGATCGAGGCCGAGGACCTCGACCGGATCGGTACCGAGATCGACTGGGTCATGAAGTACAAGCTTCTGGAGCGGTACCGCGCCAAGCACAACATGACGATGTCGCATCCGCGCGTCGCGCAGATAGACCTCGCCTACCACGACATTCACCGTCGCCGGGGTCTGTACTACCTGCTGGAGAAGAAGGGGCAAGCCGCCCGGATCTGCAACGACTTGCGGATCTTCGAGGGCAAGTCCGTGCCGCCGCAGACCACTCGGGCCCGGTTGCGCGGTGACTTCATCCGGCGGGCGCAG
The DNA here is from genome assembly GCF_011045015.1 of Streptomyces scabichelini. GTDB lineage: Bacteria > Actinomycetota > Actinomycetes > Streptomycetales > Streptomycetaceae > Streptomyces > Streptomyces scabichelini. The sequence goes on from NZ_JAAKZY010000066.1 coordinate 10,702, forward strand.
GAACAGCGTCGCGACTTCACCGTCGACTGGGTCCATCTCAAGCTGAACGACCAGGCACAGCGCACGGTGTTGTGCAAGGACCCGTTCCGTTCCGTGGACGACCGGGTGGAGAAGCTCATCGCCGGAATGTGAGCAGGCGCCGCGTCGGCAGGAAACGTCGGCAGGAAACGCCCGATGCCCGGAGGCAGTACTGCCTCCGGGCATCGGGCGTTTCCTGGTGTCCCCGCGCCTGAGCTGCCGGGAACCGCGGCTCAGGCGCCGGCGCCCTGGCAGGCGGGGTAGGCGTGTGTGGCGGCAATCCGTACACGGCCGCGCCCACGCCGTAGAGTGGCGGCCATTGCCCTGGCCCCGATCCCCCAGTTGGACTGATGATCTACAACGTGAAGCGCCGTGCCGTCGCGCTGCTGGCCGTGCCCGCCCTGCTGTTCACCGCCGCGTGCGGATCGGACGACGACAGCGGTGATGACACGACGAGCGGTGTCGCCCAAGTCGAGGGGAAGTTCGGGGAGAAGCCCGAGATCTCCGTCCCCAAGGACGCGAAGCCGTCGGCCACCACGGTGACCAAGGCCCTCTCGACGGGCGACGGCGCCAAGATCAAGAACTCCGACTTCGTGCGCCTCGACTGGACGGTCGAGAAGTGGGAGGGCGGCCAGGAACTCGGCAGTACCTGGGCCGCGGAGGGCGGGACGCCCCGTAGGCAGGCCGTGGAGCGGATCGGCCAGCAGAGTCAGCAGATGCCCGCGAAGGTGCTGGACGCCGTCAAGGGCAAGAAGCAGGGCAGCCGGGTCCTGGTGCAGGGCACGGCCGGTGACCTGTTCGGCGACACGCTGAACACTTCGGCGGGCATCTCTCCGAAGGACGTCCTGGTCTGGGTGATCGACACGGTCGGTACCGCCTCCGTCGCCTCCAAGGCGGAGGTCAAGGGCGAGCAGGCCGCCACCAAGGCCGGCCTGCCCGAGGTGAAGGCTCCCTCGCAGAAGGCGGCGACCATCACCGTTCCCAAGGGCGCCAAGGCTCCCAAGGGCCTCGAACAGCAGGTGCTGATCAAGGGCAGTGGTGACAAGGTCGAGGCCGGTCAGGGGCTCATCGCCCAGTACACCGGGGTCAAGTGGGAGGACGGCAAGAAGTTCGACTCCTCCTGGGACCATGGAGGTGCCATCGGCTTCCAGATCGGCAACGGATCCGTGGTGAAGGGCTGGGACCAGGGGCTCGTCGGCAAGAACGTGGGCGACCGCGTCCTGCTGGTGATCCCGCCCTCGCTCGGCTACGGCGCCACCCCCAGCAGTGAACTGGCGAAGAACACGCTGGTCTTCGTCGTGGATATTCTCGGAACGGTCTGACCACGGTGCCGATGACACCGTCCGGGACACAGGCCGCGTAACAAGGAGTAATGAAGTGAGCATCGACAAGCCCGAGGTCGACTTCCCGGGCGGCGAGCCCCCGGCGGACCTCGAGATCAAGGAAATCTGGGAGGGCGAGGGCCCGGTCGCGAAGGCCGGTGACTTCGTCAAGGTCCACTACGTGGGCGTGGCCTTCTCCACCGGCGAGGAGTTCGACGCCTCCTGGAACCGCGGTATGCCGCTGGAGTTCCAGCTCGGTGTCGGCCAGGTCATCTCCGGCTGGGACCAGGGCGTACAGGGCATGAAGGTCGGTGGCCGCCGTCAGCTGACCATCCCCTCCCACCTCGCGTACGGCGACCGCGGTGCCGGCGGCGGCCGTATCGCGCCCGGCGAGGCGCTGATCTTCGTCTGCGACCTGGTCGCCGTCTGATCTGCGCGAGGTCCGGCCGCGATCGGCTCGCCGCCCGGTCCTCGTACGCCGTGTGATCGTGGTCCGACCGGACCCGATCACCTGGGGCCCATGCCTGTCCGGGCATGGGCCCTCGGCTTTTGCCACGACACTCCGGAGCGGTACGGTCATCGATCGGAAGCATCATAGGGAAGGGCGTCGATGGCCATTGCCAAGGCCGAGCGGCTGATGAACCTGGCGCTGTGTCTGCTCGGGACGCGGCGGCCGCTCAGCAAGCGCGAGTTGCGCGATTCCATCGAGGCTTACGTCGAGGCCTTCAGGCCGGGAAGTGGTGCAGCCGGTTCGGACGACTCCTTCAACCGGATGTTCGAGCGCGACAAGGACGATCTGCGGGAGCTCGGCCTGGTCATCGAGACGGTGGAGAGCCTCGACGGCGAGATCGGCTATCTGGCCCGCCGCGACAGCAACCGCCTGCCGCCCATCGCGCTCGACGCCGAGGAGGCCGCCGCCCTGGGCCTGGTCGCCAAGGTTTGGCAGCAGGCCCGCCTCGCGGGTGCGGCGAGCGGCGCCCTGCAGAAGCTGCGCGCGGCCGGACTGCCCGAGGACGTCGACCCGTACGAGACCCATGGCGCCCTGGAACCGCACATCCCCGTGCACGAGGCGGCCTTCGAACCGCTGATGCTGGCCTGCCGCGACCGCCGCCCCGTCGCCTTCGACTACCGCAAGGCCACCGCCGCCCACCCCGAGCCCCGCATCGTCGAGCCTTGGGCGCTGGAATGCTGGCGCGGCCACTGGTACCTGGCCGGCTGGGACCGTGACCGGGGCGCCGAGCGCGTCTTCCGGCTGTCGCGGATCACCGGCAAGGTCCGTACCCGGAGCGGGAAGTTCACGGCCGAGGTGCCCGACGTCGTCACCGTGCGTGAGACCGTCGCGAGCTGGGCCGGAGAGACCGCCGACCGCTCCGCGCTGATCCGGCTGCGTACGGGCGCGGGCTACCCACTGCGCGCCAAGGCCGTCTCCGTACGGGAACTGGGCGACGGCTGGGACGAGTTGGAGATCCCGTACGGGCACGGCCTTGACGCCTGGCTCGTCGAGTTCGGGCCCGATGTGGTGGTCCTGGAGCCCGCCGAGCTGCGGGCCGATGTCGTGGACCGGCTGCGCGCCGTGGCCAAGGGCTGAGGGGGCGTAAGAAAGTGGTGGGAAAACCGGTCAGGACCGTGAGCGCCATCGACCAGACCCGGCGGATGCTGTCCCTGGTGACGTATCTGCGGGAGCGTCCCGGCGCCCGGGTCGGCGATGTCGCCCGGGCCTTCGGGATCACCGAGGACGAGTTGATCTCCGACCTCGACGTGCTGCCGCTGTGCGGGACCAGCTTCCGCGGCGGCGATCTGCTGGACATCGACACCGACGGCGAACGGATCTGGTGGCGCAATCCGGGCGCCCTCGGCGCGGAGGCGGCCGAGCCGCTGCGGATGGCTGCCGACGAGGCGACCGCGCTGCTGGTGGCCGCCCGGGCCGTGGCGACCCTGCCCGGACTGCGTGAGGGCGACCGGCAGGCGCTGCTGCGGGCCACCGCCAAGGTGGAGGCCGCATCGGGCGAGGCCGCGGGCGCCAGTGCCCGGCTTTCGGTCACGTTCGAGTCCGAGGGCGGGGTCTTCGCGGACGTCGACCGGGCGATCTCCGAGCGGCGCCGGCTGTGGATCCGCTACTACTCGCCCGGGCGCGACGAACTCACCGAGCGCGAGATCGACCCGATCCGCCTGGTCAGCGTCGGCCACACCTACGTGGAGGCCTGGTGCCGCCGCTCCGAGGCGCGGCGCACCTTCCGGCTGGACCGGGTCGCGGAGATCCGCATCCTGGACGAGCCGTCCGCGCCGCCCGAGATCGAGCTGCGAGACCTGTCCGAGGGGCTGGTGCAGCCCGCCGCCGAGGATCCTGAGGTGGTCGTCGAGGTCGGTCCTGGCGGGCGCTGGGTTGCCGAGTACTACCCGCACGACAGCGCCGATGAACTTCCCGACGGCGGTCTGCGTATCACCTTGCGTGCCTCCGATCCCGGCTCGCTGCGGCGCCTTGCGCTGCGGCTCGGGCGGGACGGCCGGATCGTGTCGCCGCGGGAGGTCGCGGACAGCGCCCAGAAGGCGGCGCGTGAGGCGCTCGCGGCGTACGACGCACCGGCCGATGATGGGGGTCCCCCCGCTCGAGCAGAGCCGAGAGTGGGGGAGGCGAGTGCGCACGAGGGAGCGCACGGAGTTCAGGACGGGCTGTACGGCAGGCAGGAGCAAGGGCTGTGAGCAGGTCGGCGATGTCTGGCACCCAGGGAATGTCCGTGACGTCCGCGTTCTCGGGCATGACGAGAGTGGATCCCGTGGTGTTCAAGGCCGCCTGCCCCGACTGCCGCGCCCGGCTCGAACTCCCCGCGAACGCGCTGCGGCTGGCGATCGGCGCCACACCTCGGACCACTTTCTACTCCTTCACCTGCCCGGAATGCGGCGCGGCGGTGCGCAAGCCGGCCGGCGAGCGGATCGTCGAACTCCTTACCGGCGGAGGGGTGCGGACCCTGCGGCTGCACTCCACCGTCTAGGCTCGGCGCATGTTCTGGCCGATGCTCGCGATCGCTGTGAGTTTTCTGGGAATCGCCGTTCTCGGCGTGCTCGCCGTCCGGGTCTTCCTGGAGGCGGAGCGCCTGAGCAGGCAAGTCGCCGATTCCGCTCGGCGGATCAACCACGCCGCCGAGGATCTGGAACGGGCCTCCGCGGCCGCGGCACGCTCTGCGGACGTGCTGTGAGTCGCCGCGGACGGGCGCTTTGAGTCACTCTGACCTGTCAACTTCGCAGTATCGGCAGGTACGCTGCTGGACGCGGCCCGGAGAACGAGGCGCGGGCCGCAAACCGGGAGTACGCACAGGGATTGCCTCGCGTTCACCCCTGAGCGTTACGATCGCTGTCAGCACGACCCTCGGACAGACGTCCGACGGGTCGGACGGCACCCCGCCCACGTCGCCTCGGTGAGAAGGTAAAGACTTATGTTCGGAAGGCTCGGAGCTCCCGAGATCATTCTCATCCTCGTCGTCATCATCCTGCTGTTCGGCGCGAAGAAGCTTCCGGACATGGCCCGCTCCCTGGGCAAGTCTGCTCGCATCCTCAAGAGCGAGGCCAAGGCGATGAAGACGGAGGGCAAGGACGACAGCGCCACTCCGGCCGGTCCGCCGCACGACGACCAGCAGCCCCCGGCTCAGCGCACCATCCAGGCCGCGCCCGGCGATGTGACCAGCTCCCGTCCGGTCACCGAGCCGACGGACACGACGAAGCGCTGACGCAGGGCCGGTGATCTCCGGCCCGCTGCACGAGATGGGAACGTGGGTTGCTCAAGTCTGCCCGCAAGAAGGAAGAGAAGGATCCGGAGGGGCGGATGCCCCTCGCGGAGCACCTTCGTGAGCTCCGCAACCGGCTCGCGAAGGCGATGCTGGCCATCGTCCTCGTCACGGTCGTCGCCGCCTTCTTCTACAACGACATCATCAACTTCTTCACCGAGCCGATGCTCAAAGAGGTCGGCTGCGCGGAATCCTTCGAGCAGCTGGCGAGGGCGTCCGAGGACAGCAACCCCTGCGCGCGGATCACCATCAACGGTCTGATCACGCCCTTCACCCTGGCGCTGAAGGTGTCCCTGATGGCGGGCGTCGTCCTCGCCTCGCCGATCTGGCTCTACCAGCTCTGGGCGTTCGTCGCGCCCGGACTGCACAAGGGCGAGAAGAAGTACGCCTACGCGTTCGTCGGCACGGGAGTCCCGCTCTTCCTCGGCGGCGCCTTCTTTGCGTACATGGTCCTGCCGACCACCGCGAAGGTTCTGATCGAGTTCACGCCGTCCGACATCGACAACCTGCTGCCGCTGGACGATCTGCTGGACCTCGTCACGCGCATGGTGCTTGTCTTCGGTCTCTCCTTCGAGCTGCCGCTGCTCCTGGTGATGCTCAACATCACCGGGGCGATCTCCGGCAAGCGCATGGCCGGCTGGTGGCGCGGCATGATCATGGGCATCACGCTGTTCGCCGCGATCGCCACGCCCAGCACGGACCCGCTGACGATGATCGCGCTCGCCGCTCCCATCTGGGTCCTGTACTTTGCGGCGATCGCCTTCTCTCTGATCAACGACCGCCGTAGGGCTCGTCGTGAGGCCGCGGGTCCTGGCGATGACGAGGCGTCCGAGCTCGACCTCACGCCTGAGGACGTCGGTGAGATCGAGCCTGTGTCGGCTAGTCGGGCGTTGCCGGCGCAGGCCGACTCCGCCGGGGAACGCGATCGGGATCGCGTTAACGGTTATGACGATGTGACCTGAGGGGTCGTTGTCGGGTGCGGGTTCGTTGTGGCTTGTCGCGCAGTTCCCCGCGCCCCTGGGTTCGTGGGTGGGTCGGGGCCGTGGGCCGGTGCGTCAGCCCGTCGCAGGGTGGGCATACGGCCCGGTGGTGGTACACGGTGCGGGTGGCCTGAGACCGAACCTACGCGACGGGCATACGACGCACCGGCCCACGCCCCCTCCCGCCGGTGGGCAAGTTGCGGGCACGTGGTGGCTGAGGGCTTCGGGGACGCGCCCCTTTAGGGGCGCGGGGAACTGCGCGATCAGCCACGACGGCGCTGCAGCCGACAACGAACCCAACGATCCGGATATTGATCGTCCTGTTGTCAGTGGCTCCCGGTACGCTCGAAAGCACGATGACAGAGGATCTCTCACCGGCCGAGCGGTACGCGGCAGCGCGGCAGCGCGCTGTCGAGCAGGCCACCGCGCTCGCGGGCTTCCGCGAGATGTACGACTTCGGCCTCGATCCCTTCCAGATCGAGGCCTGCCAGGCACTCGAGGCGGGCAAGGGTGTGCTGGTGGCCGCGCCCACCGGCTCGGGCAAGACGATCGTGGGCGAGTTCGCCGTCCACCTCGCCCTCCAGCAGGGCAAGAAGTGCTTCTACACCACGCCCATCAAGGCGCTGTCGAACCAGAAGTACACCGATCTGGCCCGTCGTTACGGCGCCGAGAAGGTCGGCCTGCTCACCGGTGACAACAGCGTCAACTCCGACGCACCGGTGGTCGTCATGACCACCGAGGTCCTGCGCAACATGCTGTACGCGGGCTCGCAGACGCTCCTCGGACTCGGTTATGTGGTCATGGACGAGGTGCACTACCTCTCTGACCGCTTCCGTGGCGCCGTCTGGGAGGAAGTGATCATCCACCTCCCCGAGTCGGTGACGCTGGTGTCGCTGTCGGCGACGGTGTCGAACGCGGAGGAGTTCGGCGACTGGCTCGACACCGTCCGCGGCGACACCGAGGTGATCGTCTCCGAGCACCGTCCCGTGCCGCTGTTCCAGCACGTGCTGGCCGGACGCCGCATCTACGACCTCTTCGAGGAGGGTGAGGGCCACAAGAAGGCCGTCAACCCCGACCTCACACGTCTGGCACGCATGGAGGCGACCCGCCCCTCGTACCAGGACCGCAGACGGGGCCGCAACATGCGCGAGGCCGACCGCGAGCGTGAGCGGCGGCAGAGATCGCGCGTGTGGACGCCGGGGCGGCCCGAGGTCATCGAGCGGCTCGACGCCGAGGGGCTGCTGCCCGCCATCACGTTCATCTTCAGCCGCGCGGCCTGCGAGGCCGCCGTCCAGCAGTGTATGTACGCGGGCCTCAGGCTGAACGACGACGAGGCGCGCCACAAGGTCCGCGCGCTCGTCGAAGGGCGTACGGCCTCCATACCGGCCGAGGATCTCCACGTCCTGGGCTACTACGAGTGGCTCGAAGGTCTCGAGCGCGGCATCGCGGCCCACCACGCGGGCATGCTGCCGACCTTCAAGGAGGTCGTCGAGGAGCTGTTCGTACGCGGTCTGGTCAAGGCCGTGTTCGCCACCGAGACCCTCGCGCTCGGCATCAACATGCCCGCCCGCTCGGTGGTGTTGGAGAAGCTCGTCAAGTGGAACGGCGAGCAGCACGCCGACATCACCCCCGGCGAGTACACCCAGCTGACCGGCCGTGCAGGGCGCCGTGGCATCGATGTCGAGGGCCACGCCGTGGTGCTGTGGCAGCGCGGCATGAGCCCGGAGCACCTCGCGGGCCTGGCGGGCACGCGCACGTACCCGCTGCGCTCCAGCTTCAAGCCGTCGTACAACATGGCGGTCAACCTCGTCGAGCAGTTCGGCCGGCACCGCTCGCGCGAGCTGCTGGAGACGTCGTTCGCGCAGTTCCAGGCCGACAAGTCGGTCGTCGGGATCTCCCGCCAGGTGCAGCGCAACGAAGAGGGACTTGAGGGCTACAAGGCCTCCATGACCTGCCACTTGGGGGACTTCGAGGAGTACGCGCGACTGCGTCGCGAACTCAAGGACCGCGAGACGGAGCTGGCCAAGCAGGGGGCGGCGCAGCGGCGTGCGGAAGCGGCCGTGGCGCTGGAGAAGCTCAAGCCCGGCGATGTGATCCACGTGCCGACCGGCAAGTTCGCGGGGCTTGCGCTGGTGCTGGACCCAGGGCTGCCCGCCGGGCGGTCCAACGGCCACCGCGGTTTCGAGCACCACGACGGGCCGCGGCCGCTGGTCCTCACCGCCGAGCGCCAGGTCAAGCGGCTCGCGTCGATCGACTTCCCGGTGCCCGTCGAGGCGCTGGAGCGGATGCGCATCCCGAAGTCGTTCAACCCGCGCTCGCCGCAGTCCCGCCGTGATCTGGCCTCCGCGCTGCGCACCAAGGCCGGGCACATCGTGCCCGACCGGCACCGCAAGAGGCGGGCCGAGGCCGCCGACGACCGCGAGATCGCCCGGCTGCGCACGGCGCTGCGCGCCCACCCCTGTCATGGGTGCAACGACCGTGAGGACCACGCCCGTTGGGCCGAGCGCTACCACCGGCTGCTGCGCGACACCTCGCAGCTGGAGCGGCGCATCGAGGGGCGGACGAACACCATCGCCCGTACCTTCGACCGGATCGTCGCGCTCCTGACCGAGCTCGACTATCTGCGCGGTGACGAGGTCACCGAGCACGGCAAGCGGCTCGCCCGGCTCTACGGAGAGCTGGACCTGCTCGCCAGCGAGTGCCTGCGCGCCGGGGTCTGGGAAGGCCTCGGACCGGCCGAACTGGCCGGGTGCGTCTCGGCATTGGTGTACGAGGCGCGAGTCGGCGACGACGCGCTGGCGCCGAAGCTGCCGTCCGGCAAGGCCAAGGCCGCGCTCGGCGAGATGGTCCGCATCTGGGGTCGCCTCGACGCCCTGGAGGAGGATTTCCGGATCAGTCAGACCGAGGGCGTCGGCCAGCGCGAACCCGACCTGGGCTTCGCCTGGGCGGCGTACGAGTGGGCCTCCGGCAAGGGCCTCGACGAGGTGCTCCGCGAGGCCGACATGCCCGCCGGTGACTTCGTACGGTGGTGCAAGCAGGTCATCGACGTGCTCGGCCAGATATCGGCGGCGGCGCCGGTCTCCGGGACGGGCAAGGGGTCGACCGTGGCGAAGAACGCGCGGAAGGCCGTGGACGGGCTGCTGCGTGGGGTCGTCGCGTACTCGTCGGTCGGCTGACCCGGCGCGATCAGTTCCCGTATCAGCCGGTGAGGGAGTCCAGGTAGGCGCGCCAGCCCCCGTACTCCGTGATGTCCCGCGCATCGTCGAGCGCGCTCGGCTCGCACAGGAATCCGGGTACGTCGCTGCCGTCGGCCAGCGTGACCCGGCCCAGCGCCATCGGGCGGGGGAGCGCGGCGGTGAGGCGGCCGAGCCCCTCGGCGGGCAGCCGCCACACCTCGGCCTCGATCGCGGCCCCGTCCGCGTCCACGTGGACCAGGCCCGGCTTGGGCGGGTCGGTGGCCAGGGCGTGCAGCCGGTAGACGGGTGCGGTCCTGGTCGTACGTTCCAACTGGGCTCCCAGCGCGAGGAGTTGGCCGTTCAGGGGCTGGTCCGACAGGTGTGCGCCCACCACGGCCAGCCGGACCGGAGGCACCTCAAGAGGGCGGGCGATCCGGGCGAGGCGTTCCTCGGTGAAGGCCGGGCCGATCAGCATGACGCCGAAGGGGAGCCCCGCCACCTGGCCCGCCGGGACGGCCACGGCGGCCAGGTCGAAGAGGTTCGTGGAGTTGGTGAAGCGGCCGAGCCGGGCGTTCGTGCCCAGGGGATCGGCGGCGACCTCGGCGAGGGTCGGGTGTCCCGGCGCGGTCGGCAGGAGCAGGGCGTCCGCGTCGCCGAGTGACTCCAGCGCGCGGAGGCGCAGGGACGCCAGGCGCTCCTGGTCGGCGAAGAGCTGGTGGGCCGGGATGTCCCGGGCGCGGGTGATGATTCCGGCGACCGTCGGGTCCAGGCCGTCGCCGCCCTCGGAGAGCAATTTGTCGACAAAGCTCCCTACGGCCGTGTAGCGCTCCGCCACGAAGGCTCCCTCGTAGAGCATCGCGGCGGCTTCCGTGAAGGGGGTGAGGTCGATGGTGCGCAACTCCGCACCTGATGCGCTCAGCTGGGTCACGGCTGCCTCGTACGCCTCTGCCCAGCCCTTGTCCAGCTCGCCGAGCTGCTCCCTGGGCGGGACGGCCACGCGCCACGGGCCCGGTGTGCGCTGCGGGAGCGCGGGGAGTTCCCGGGCGGGTGGGGAGATCATGTGGGTGAGAGCCTGTTCTGCCTCCGGGAGGGTGCGGGCGAAGACCGTTACGCAGTCGAGGGAGGCGCAGGCCGGGACCACGCCGTCGGTGGGGACGAGGCCTCGGGTGGGCTTCAGGCCGACGATGCCGTTGAATGCGGCCGGAACGCGTCCGCTGCCCGCGGTGTCCGTGCCCAGCGCGAAGTCCACGATGCCGAGCGCTACCGCTACGGCCGAGCCCGAGCTGGAGCCGCCGCTGATTCTGTGCGGGTCGATGGCGTTGCGCACGGCGCCGTGGGGGGAGCGGGTGCCGACGAGGCCGGTGGCGAACTGGTCCAGGTTCGTGGTGCCGAGGACGATCGCGCCTGCCGCGCGGAGGCGGGCGACCGCCGGGGCGTCTGCCTTCGGCTGGTACGCGTAGGAAGGGCAGCCGGCGGTTGTGGGCAGGCCCGCTACGTCGATGTTGCCCTTCGCTGCGAACAGGCTGCCCGCCAGGGGGAGTTGTTTGCCTGTGGCCAGGCGGGCGTCGATTGCTCGGGCCTCGGCCTCGACCTCTGCCTGCGGGCGCAGGTCGATCCAGATCTCGGGGCGGTCGACGGCCTCGATGCGGGCGTAGGCCATCTGGACTCGGGTCAGGGTCAGGGTCTGGGACCAGGGCGACATCGGTGCTCCTTGCTCTGGGGTTTCGTTGTCGGGTGCGGCCCGGTGGCCGTCTGTGCCCACCCGTTCCGCCCTGCGGAACGCCTGTCCGCAGACGGGCGGGACGGCTGCCCACACAGCACCAGGCTGGTTTCAGGGAGCCGTAGGTCCCACGACCAGCAGTGCCGTGCCCGGTTCCACCTGGGCCCCCGGCTTGGTGAGGATCTGTATCACCACGCCGTCCATCGGTGCGTGCACTCTGGACTCCATCTTCATGGCCTCCAGGGCGAGGAGGGGCTGGCCGGTGGTTACCTCGTCGCCCGGGGCTACGTTCAACTGCCATACCGACGCGGCGAATTCGGCCTCCACGAGGCGGCCGCCCGGCGGGACCGTCACCTCCGCGGGGGCCGTGGCCGGAGCGGCGGCCGCTTCGGCGCGGGTGAACTCGCCCGCCGCCTCCCACGCGTCCCGTTCGGCGGAGAAGGCCGCGCCTTGGCCCGCCCTGAACTCCGCGATGGAGTCCGCGTTCTCGGCCAGGAACGCCTCGTACTCGGCGAGTGAGAAGACGCCCTCCTCGATCTGCGGTACGAAGCGGCCCGACTTGATGTCGGCCCGCAGCTCCAGCAGTTCGTCCGGTTCCACCGGGTACCACTTGATGCGGTCGAAGAAGCGCAGCAGCCAGGGGGAGCCGGGCTCGAACGCGCCCCGCTGTTGCCAGCCGGACCACACCTGGGTCGTGCGGCCCACGAACTGGTAGCCGCCGGGGCCCTCCATCCCGTAGATGCAGAGGTACGCGCCGCCGATGCCGACCGAGTTCTCGGCCGTCCACGTGCGCGCCGGGTTGTACTTCGTCGTGACCAGGCGATGGCGCGGGTCCAGGGGAGTGGCCACCGGTGCGCCCAGGTACACATCGCCCAGCCCGAGGACCAGGTATTCGGCGTCGAAGACCGTCCGGTACACGTCCTCCACCGAGTCCAGGCCGTTGACACGGCGGATGAACTCGATGTTCCAGGGGCACCAGGGCGCGTCGTCGCGCACGCCCGCCATGTAGCGGGCGATCGCCTCTCGGGTGGCCGGGTCGTCCCAGGAGAGGGGGAGGTGGACGGTGCGGGACGGCACGACCAGCTTGTCCGTCGGGGGGAGCGTCGCGACCAGCGACCGTACCGCGGTGAGGAGTCGGTGCTGGGGGAGGCGGTGCGGGTCCGTCTGGATCTGGAGGGAGCGGATGCCCGGAGTGAGGTCCACGATCCCGTCGAGGCGGGCCTCGGCCACCGCCTCCATCAGGGCGTGCACCCGCATGCGCAGCGCCAGGTCCAGCTGCATGGGCCCGAATTCGACCAGCAGGCTGTCGTCGCCGCTGCGGCGGTACGTCACGTCGCCGTCCCGCGCGAGTACGCCCCCGTCCACGATCGCGGGCCGCCTCGCACCCGCCACGTCCACCGGTATGAAACGCACCGTGTCCCCGGGGCGCAGCTGGCCGAGCTTCCAGCGCTCCGCGCTGATGACCGTCGCCGGGCACACGAACCCGCCGAGGGAGGGGCCGTCGGGGCCGAGCAGGACCGGCATGTCGCCCGTGTAGTCGACCGCGCCGACCGCGTAGGGCGTGTCATGGATGTTGGAGGGGTGCAGGCCCGCCTCACCACCGTCGGTGCGCGCCCAGCGGGGCTTCGGACCGATGAGCCGTACGCCCGTGCGTGCCGAGTTGAAGTGGACCTTCCAGTCGGCCGCGTAGAAGTCGTGGATGTCGTCCTCGGTGAAGAACTCCGGGGCGGCGTGCGGGCCTTCGAGCGCGCTCACCTGCCACTCGGCGCCGAACACCGGCCGCTCGTCCTCGGGGACCGCCGCACCCGAAGACGCGATCGCGCCTCCGTGCAGCACATCGCCCGTCCGTAGCGCCCGCCCGCCGTGCCCGCCGAACCCGCCCAGCGTGAAGGTCGCCGCGCTGTCCAGGAAGGCGGGGATGTCCAGGCCGCCGGCGAAGAGCACGTACGTCCGCAGACCGTGCTCGCGAGGCGCACCGATCTCCAGTACACCGCCCGCCGGCACCGTCACCGGCTCCCACTGCGCGACCGCCGCGCCGTCCACGGTGACCGGTGCCGGAGCGCCCGTCACGCACACGGTCGTCTCGTGCGTGAACCTCAACGACGGCCCCCGCAAAGTGCATTCGAGGCCGGGCGTGCCCTCGTCGTTGCCCAGCGCACGGTTGCCCAGCCGGAACGACAGGTCGTCCATCGGTCCGCACGGCGGTACGCCCACCTGCCAGTAGCCGATCCGGCCCGGCCAGTCCTGGACGGTCGTCAGCGTTCCGCCGGAGACGACCTCGATGCGCGGCGTCGGATCGCTCACCCCCGCGAGCGTCGCCGTGGAGTGCGTGGCCGCCCGGAAGTCCTCCGACGCGAGCGCCGCACGCACCAGACCCAGGTTCGTCTCGATGCCGTCGACCCGGGTCCCGGCCAGCGCATCGTCCAGCCGGGCCAGCGCGTCCGCACGGTCGGAGCCGTACGCGACGATCTTCGCGAGCATGGGGTCGTACGACGTGGTGACCTCGGTGCCCGTCTCGACCCAGCCGTCCACGCGTACGCCCGGCGGGAACTCGACCCGGGTCAGCAGGCCCGCGCTGGGCCGGTGTTCGCGCGAGGGATCCTCGGCGTACACGCGTGCCTCGACGGCGTGCCCGCGGGGCGCGCCCGGGTCGCGTACGACCTCGGAGTCGCCGCGTGCGAGTCGCAGCATCCACGCGACGAGGTCGACGCCGTAGATCTCCTCGGTGACCGGATGCTCCACCTGGAGCCGGGTGTTGACCTCCAGGAAGTACGCCTCCTCGCGGGCCGCGTCGTAGACGAACTCGACGGTTCCGGCGGAGCGGTAGCCGACCGAGGAGCACAAGTCCCGGGCGGCGGAGGCCAGTTGATCGCGCACATGGGCGGGGAGCCCGGGTGCCGGGGCCTCTTCCACCACCTTCTGGTTGCGGCGCTGGAGGGAGCAGTCGCGGTCGCCGAAGGTGACGACGCGGCCCGTGCCGTCGCCGAAGACCTGCACCTCGACATGGCGGGCGTGCTCGACCAGCCGCTCCAGGAAGACCCCGGCGGAGGAGAAGGACGCGGCGGCGACGCGCTGCACTCGCTCCCAGGCCTCGGCCAACTCGTCGGCGGAGCGACATGCCGACATGCCGATACCGCCTCCGCCGCCGGTCGCCTTGAGCATCACCGGATAGCCGATACGGTCCGCCGCCGCCACGGCCTCCTCCACGGAGGCGAGCAGACCCGTGCCCGGTGCGAGCGGCACCCCGGCCGCCTGTGCCGCCGCCCGGGCCGTGTGCTTCGCCCCGAACAGTTCCAGCTGCTCCGGCGTCGGCCCCACGAACGCGATTCCCGCCTCCTCGCAGCGCCGTGCGAACGCGGCGTCCTCGGAGAGAAAGCCGTAGCCCGGGTGGATCGCCCCAGCGCCCGTGTCCTTCGCCGCCTTCAGGATGAGATCGGCGTCGAGATACGACTCCTTGGCGGGTGCGGGACCGAGCCGTACGGCCTCGTCGGCGAGCCGGACGTGGGGCGCCGAGCGGTCGGGGTCGGAGTACACCGCGACGGTACGCAGACCCAGCTCACGTGCCGTACGGATGATCCGGACCGCGATCTCGCCCCGGTTGGCGACGAGGAGCGTGTCGAAGGCCGTTCCTCCGCCGTCGGCCGTTTCCCCGCCGCTCATCGAGTGCCCGCCTCACTGATGGTCATCTCCACGGCCGTCGGCTCGAAGCCGTTGCAGGGGTTGTTGATCTGCGGGCAGTTGGAGACGAGGACGAGCACGTCGCGCTCCGCGCGCAGTGTGAGCTGCAGGCCCGGGGCGGAGAGGCCGTCGACGATGCCGAGGGTGCCGTCCTTCTCGACCGGCACGTTCATGTACCAGTTGATGTTCGAGACGAGATCGCGCTTCCCGAGGCCGTACTTGGAGCCCTCGGCCAGGAAGTTCTCTACGCACGCGTGCTGCGACCAGGTGTGGTGGCCGTAGCGCAGGGTGTTCGACTCCTTGGAGCAGGCGCCGCCGACCGTGTCGTGCCGGCCGACGTCGTCCGCGACCACGGTCATCAGCGGGGTGTGCTCGTTGGACAGCAGCACGCTGCCGGTGGTCAGGAAGATGTTGCCCTGGGCGTGGATCGTGTCGGGCGCGCTGTAGCGGACGGCCGTGTCGTGGGCGTCGTACGCCAGGAAATCGACGGCCTGGTTGCCGTGCAGGTCGGTGAGGGTGAGCGTCTCGCCCGTCCGCACGGTCGCGGACCAGGCGGAGCGGGCCGGGACGACGGACTTGACGGTGGCTGTGTCGCTCATGCGATCCCCCTCGCGGCAAGGAATTCGGCGGTGTTGAGGAAGGCGCGGCGGCCCTCCGGTGAGGCCTCCCACAGCGGGTCGCCTGGCGGGGTGGCCTCGGCGCGCCAGGCCAGCACCTCCAGCGGGGTGCTGGTGTAGTCGGCGCGCGGGTCGGCCGGGTGCGGCACGTTGGCGAGCAGCACCGTGACGTCCTGCTCGGCCCGGAGCGTCACGCTCGCGCCAGGACCGGCCGAGCCGGTGAAGTCGAGGGCGCCGTCGTCGCGTACCTCCACGCCCTGGAAGAAGGACAGCGACGGCGGCAGATCCCGGGCCGTCAGGCCGTTCTTCGCGGCGGCCAGCTTGAACAGCTCGCGCCCGGCGGGGGACGCGGACTGCGGCGTCCCGTCCCCGTACCGCTCCGTGTTCCGTACGAGGGTGGAGGTGCCGCACAGCGCGTCGTGCCGTCCGGAGGTGTCGGCGACCACCGAGGCGAGGACGCGGCCCTGGTCGGAGAGGAGCAGCCGGTCCTCGCCGAGGTAGGCGTTCCACTGCACCTTGACCGTGTCCGCCACGTTCAGGCGCTCCCAGGGCCGGTCGGCGGCGAACAGCAGGAGATGCGCGCAGGCGTCGCCCCTGAGGTCGGTCAGCCGCAGCTCCGTGCCGCGGGCCAGCACCCTGTGCGTGTAGTTGCCGCCCGCCACCGTCTCCGCCCACACCAGATGGCCCGCCTCGCAGGGCGGTGCGGGCCAGTCGCTCGCCGGGACTACGGGCATGGCCTCGGCGCTGGTGCCTTCCTGGGCCCTGGCGTGGGCCCGGGCTCCGTACGTGGTCGCTGTCGCCATCGCTGGACCTCCGGCTCGGCAGTGGTCGGTCATTTCGGTCTGTCGGTGTACGTCATTTCTGTCGCCCGACAGAAATTAGGAGCCCGGCGGGTCGGCGCCGTTGCCCGGGCGTTGCGGCGCGGTTACCGATGGCTCACCGAGATCGGCGTCCGGGGCCGTGTGCGAGGATCGAACGCATGGGGACCAGCGGACGACGAGTGGGCAGGCCGCGCGCCGAGCGGCGGCCGGACAGTGGTCTCTCGGTGCGCGACGAACTCCTCACGGCCGCCGCGGAGTTGTTCACGACGCGTGGGTACGCGGCCACGACCACCCGTGCCGTCGCCGAGCGGGCGGGCATGCGTCAGGCGTCCATGTACCACTACGTCTCCGGCAAGGAGGACCTCCTCGCCGAGCTCCTGGAGTCCACCGTCACGCCCTCGCTGGCCTACGCACGGCAGCTCCTCGCCGAGGACATGACTCCGGCGGAGGACCGGCTGTGGGACCTGTGCCGCACGGACGTCGAGCTGCTCTGCGGCGGTCCGCACAACCTCGGCGGCCTTTATCTGCTGCCCGAGGTGCGCGCCGAACGCTTCGCCGGCTTTCATGCCGTACGGGCCGAACTCAAGGACGCCTACCGGCAGTTGCTCGCCGCGACCGCGGCGGGCGGCGCGCTCGCCAAGACTGAGCTGGATCTGCGGACGGATCTGGTCTTCGGTCTGATCGAGGGTGTCATCCTGGTCCACCGATCCGATCCCGACCGGCCCGTCTCGGCGTTCGCCGAGGCCACCGCGGACGCGGCTCTGCGGATCGCGGGGATCTGAGCCGGGACCCCTCAGCGCGCCCTACGGGCCGGGTCTCGCCCCTTCTGACGAGGGGTTTTCGTGTGCTCGTACGCAGTTACGCATCGTGTTCGAATGGCTTCCGAGCGTGCAAATGGGGCCGAGATTACTCCTGTCGCCAGGGCGATTTCAGGTGCTTGCTGAATATGACTCAGCGATGATCCGGTCGGACTAAGCTCGCCCGCGGCGCACCGAGTTGCGGTGTATTCGTGCGCTTGTTCCCCAATGTTCTGAAGATCCATAGAACTCCCCCCAAATCCCCAGCCGATTTGTCTTAGAGGGCATACATGGTGAGTGTTCAATCGCCTCCCGGTGGCCGTGAACTTCCCTACGCGCGCGTGCTGTTGCTGCCGGCCATACTGATGGCCGCGGCGACCGGGGCCGCCGTCGCCGCCGTGACGGAACCGGCCCGAATCGCTGTCGGCTGGTGCGGAGCCATCGCGACGCTGCTGGTGATCGCGACCGCCGCCGAGGCGGTCCGCCGCGGCCGTGTCATCCGAGCCGTCCGCGCGGAACTCGCGCACCGGACGGCCTTTCTGGAACAGCGCATCGCCGCCCATGACGACCAGATCGTCCACCTCGGCAAGGAGTTGCTGCCCGCCGCGCTGTATCGGCTGCGCGGCGGCGATTCCCCCGACGAGTCGATCCGCCAAGTCGTCGACGCCGACCCCGCCTACCGTGAACTCCCCAACTCCCAGCGCGAGTTGTTGCGCATCATGCTGGCGATCGTGGACCACGAGGAAGCGATGCGCGACTCCTCGCAGCGCGCCTTCGTCAACATCGCCCGACGCGTCCAGGCGATCGTCCACCAGCAGAACAAGGAACTGCGCGAGATGGAGGAGGACCACGGGCGCAACCCCGAGGTCTTCGACGACCTGCTGCGCATCGACCACGGCACCGCACTGATCGGCCGCCTCGCCGACTCCATCTCCGTGCTCGGCGGCTCCCGCCCGGGCCGCGTGTGGCCCAAGCCCGTACCGCTCTACAGCGTGCTGCGCGGTTCCATGTCACGGATCCTGGAGTACCGGCGCATCGAGCTGCACTCGATCGCCAAGGTCAACGTCAACGGCCCGTCCGTCGAACCCGTCATCCACGCCGCCGCCGAACTCCTCGACAACGCCACGCGCTACTCGCCGCCGCAGACCAAGGTGCACGTCACCGCCGTCGAGGTGCAGACCGGCGTCGCCATCGAGATCGAGGACGGCGGCGTCAGCCTCAGCGAGGAAGCACGCAAGCGGGCCGAGGGCATGCTCGCCAAGGCCCAGGCCGGTATCGACCTCAACGACCTCGGCGAGACGCCGCGGCTCGGCATGGCCGTCGTCGGCCGGCTCACGCAGATGTACAAGATGCAGGTCTCGCTGCGGCAGTCCGCGTACGGCGGTGTCCGCGCCGTGATCGTCGTACCCCGCGACATGCTCACCGAGGAATCCGTCCCCGCCCCCGGCCTCGCCCACGGCATCGGTGCCTCCTCCGTGCCCAAGGTGGACTTCGGCGGTGTCGAGGGACCGGAGCGCAAGCCCAAGCGGCGCCGTCCCACCACAGGACCCCGCATCCCCGACTCGGTGGCCGCGATGGAGGACGACGTCCCCGAGGTGACCGAGTGGACGGCGAACGGCCTGCCGCAGCGCCGCAGCCGGGTCAAGATCCCCTTCAGCCAGCGGATCGCCGAGGCCCGGGCCGCCGAAGCGGAGGCGGAGGCTGCGCGCAAGGCCGGCCGCCCCGTCATCGACTGGTCCGCCTCCTCCACCGCGGCGCGGCCCGCCCCGAAGAAGGAGGAGCCCGAACCCGGGCTGTGGGTCGAGGCGTTCATGGCCGGCCTCAAGGGCGGAAACGACGACCAGGACGGCCAGGACGGCAAGGACAAGACACCAGGCGCGACGAACACTCCGGCCCCTGCGGAGGCCGACGACGAGGGGGACCTCAAGTGATCCAGCAGCGAGCCAACTTCGACTGGATGCTCAAGGAGCTGTCCGACGGGGTGCACGGGACCCGGCAGGTCGTCGTGCTCTCTGCCGACGGCCTGCGCATCGCCCGGTACGGCGGCGACCCCGACGCCGCCGACCGCATCGCCGCCGCCTGCGCCGGACTGCAGAGCCTGGCCGGGGCCGTCGCCACCGAGATCCCGGACACCGACGGCCGGATGCGGATGGTGATCATCGAGATCCACGGCGGCTACTTCTACATGATGGCCGCGGGCCCGGGCGCCTATCTCGCCGTGCTCGCGGACGAGACCGTGGACGCCGGGCTGATGAGCAACCGCATGCGCGACCTCGTCGTACGGATCGGCGCCCACCTGACGAGTCCGCCCCGGCGGAACGGGCAGGCCGTATGACTCCTCCGCAACGACGACGGCGCTTCCCCAAGGAACCGCCGGAACACGTCCCCGAGAAGATCCCGGAGGGGATCTCTGCGGATGCCCCGGCGGCAGGAGCGGGGCAGGGCGAGGTGCCCCACCCGGGCAGGCTGTACATCCTCACCGGCCAGGTCGAGGACGGTGATCGTGCCCCGCTCGACCTGGTGACCCTGATCGTGGCGAGCGCCGACACGCCGCCCACCGCCCAGCCGGAACATTCGGCACTGCTCCAGCTCTGCAAGACCCCTCTGTCCGTGGCCGAACTCTCGGCCTATCTCAATCTGCCGTTCAGCGTCGTGACCGTACTGCTGACCGAGCTGCTGACGGCTGAACTGGTACAGGCGCGCGCCCCGATCGTCCGCTCGGAGCTGCCCGACCGTTCCCTCCTCGAAGCGGTGATGCATGGACTTCAAAAGCTCTGACACCATCACGGGCCCTCGCGCCGAGGACCATCTTCCGCACACGGCGCAAGCCGCCGTGAAGATCGTGATCGTGGGTGGTTTCGGGGTCGGCAAGACGACGATGGTGGGCTCCGTCAGCGAGATCAGGCCGCTGACCACGGAGGAGACCATGACGCAGGCCGGCGTCGGAGTCGACGACAACTACGGCTCGGACAGCAAGACGGCCACCACCGTCGCCATGGACTTCGGCCGCATCAGCATCACCGAACAGCTGGTGCTGTACCTGTTCGGCACACCGGGCCAGGAGCGCTTCTGGTTCCTGTGGAACGGCCTGTTCGAGGGTGCCCTGGGCGCGGTCGTACTGATCGACACCCGCCGCCTCGAAGTCAGCTTCGACGTCATCGGCCGCCTGGAGGAGCGCGGTGTGCCGTTCGTCGTCGCCGTCAACGACTTCCCGGACGCGCCCCGTTACCCCATGGACGACCTGCGCTCGGCGCTCGATCTCCCCGAGGAGATCCCGATCGTGAAGTGCGACGCGCGCCGCAGGGCCTCCAGCCGTGACGTCCTGATGACCCTGATGCGGTTCCTGCACTCGATCGCCATGGCCTCCGCGTCCGCCTGACCCCGCCCGTCAACTCCCCAGACAGACATCAACCCCCAAGACAGACATCGAAACCACGTCACCACATCTCCACTTCACCACTTCAGCTTCGAAAGCGACTGCCGTGACGCCTGAATCCCACTCCCCAACCGGCACGGACGACCCCACGCTCGGCCCGCCACCGGGCTGCCCCGCCCACGGTACGGGCCCCGGCGGACTGCGCCGCCTGTACGGACCCGAGGCGGAGGACCTGGGAGCCCTGTACGAGAAACTGCGCGCCGAACACGGTGCGGTGGCCCCCGCACTGCTCCACAACGACGTGCCGATCTGGGTGGTGCTCGGCCACACCGAGAACCTGCACATGGTGCGCACGCCCTCGCAGTACTGC
Source organism: Streptomyces scabichelini (assembly GCF_011045015.1). Lineage (GTDB taxonomy): Bacteria > Actinomycetota > Actinomycetes > Streptomycetales > Streptomycetaceae > Streptomyces > Streptomyces scabichelini. Next base: position 31,356 of record NZ_JAAKZY010000066.1, read on the forward strand.
CGCGACAGCCGCATCTGGACCGCCGTCCGGGACGGCACGGCCGGGCCCGACCACCCGCTGATGCCCCTCTTCGCCTGGCAGCCCATCTGTGCCATGGCCGAGGGCGACGAGCACCTGCGGCTGCGTGGCGCGGTCACCGGCGCCATGTCGACCATCGACCACCGCGGTATCCGCCGCTACATCAACCGCTCGACGCAGCTCCTGGTCAACCGCTTCTGCGAGGAGGGCAGCGCCGACCTGGTGAGCCAGTTCGCCGAGCACCTCCCGATGGCCGTGCTGTGCGAGATCCTCGGCATGCCCGAGGAGTACAACGACCGCATCGTGCACGCCGCCCGCGACTTGATCAAGGGCACTGAGACTGCGATCGCCAGCAACGAGTACCTCATGAGCGTGCTGACGCGGCTCACCGTCCGCAGCCGCGCCCATCCCCAGGAGGACTTCACCAGCCACCTCATCAAGCACCCGGCAAGGCTCACCGACGACGAGGTGGCCCAGCACCTGCGCCTCGTGCTGTGCGCCGCCTACGAGGCCACCGCCAACCTCATCGCCAACGTACTGCGCATGGTGCTCACCGACCCGCGCTTCCGCGCCCAGCTCAACGGCGGCCAGATGACGGTGCCCGAGGCGGTCGAGCAGTCCCTGTGGGACGAGCCGCCGTTCAGTGCCGTCCTGGGCTACTTCGCCAAGCAGGAAACCGAGTTGGGCGGCCAGCGCATCCGCAAGGGCGACGGACTGCTGCTCGGAATGGCACCGGGCAACGTCGACCCGCGCGTCCGCCCGGACCTCACGGCGAACATGCAGGGCAACCGCTCGCACCTCGCCTTCAGTGGCGGCCCCCACGAGTGCCCGGGCCAGGACATCGGCCGCGCCATCGCCGACGTCGGCGTCGACGCGCTCCTCATGCGACTGCCGGACGTCCAACTCGCCTGCGAGGAACACGAGTTGCGCTGGACGGCGTCCATCTCGTCCCGGCATCTGGTGGAACTCCCGGTCACGTTCGCGCCGAAACCGGCGCAGGACGTCATGCAGCGGCCCGGAGCGCATCCCGCTCCGCAGCCCCGCCCGGACTGGCAGGTCACCACACCGGCCCCGAGTTCCGAACCCGCCCCGGCAGCGCGGCCGACGGCACCCGAGCCGGAGCCGACGGCTGCCCGGCGCGAACTCGCCTCGGCCCAGCCTCAGCCCGCGGCTCCGGCTGCCGTGCCGGAGCGCAGGCTCGGCGCCTGGCGGCGCTTCGTACGCTGGTGGCGCGGTTACTGACCCGACCCGCCCGGGCCGCCGGCGGCCCAGTCCTCGTACGCGGACCACGCCTCCAGCGTTCGTCCGCTCACGAACGAGTGCTTTCGCCCCGTGACCGGATCGGTGAACTCCAGTACCCGCGCCAGCAGTTGGAGCGGGCGCCGGAAGTCACCGGCCGGCACGGGGCCCGTCACGACCGGGTAGAGGGGGTCGCCGAGGATCGGCACACCCAGCGCGTTCATGTGCACCCGCAGCTGGTGGGTCTGCCCGGTGCTGGGAACCAGCCGGTAACGCGCGCGGTCCTCCCGCTGCCCGACCAGCTGGATCCGGCTCACGGCGTTCGGCTCGCCCGGCACCTCCCGCGCGGCCATCACCCCGCGCTCCTTCTCGATCCGACTGCGCACGGTGCGGGGCAGCACCAGCGACTCCCGGTACGGCGCCACGGCCTCGTACTCCTTGCGTACGAGCCGGTCGCGGAACAGCGACTGATACGCGCCACGCTCCTCGGGCCGCACCGTGAACAGCACAAGCCCGGCCGTGAGCCGGTCCAGCCGGTGAGCGGCCCCGAGCGTCGGAATGCCCAGCTCCCGCCGCAGCCGCGCGAGAGCCGTCTGGGCGACATGGCTGCCGCGCGGCGTCGTGGCGAGGAAGTGCGGCTTGTCGGCCACGACGATGTGCTCGTCGCGATACACGATGCCGAGGTCGAAGGGCACGGGCTCCTCGTCGGGCAGTTCCCGGTGGAACCACACGAACAACCCCGGCACGTACGCCGCGTCGGCCGCCACCGGCAGCCCGTCCTCACCGACGATCAGCCCCGCGTCGAGCATCCCGTCGATCACCCCGGCCCCCACCGCGAGCCGCTCCACCAGATGCTCCCGCACGGTGCCCCACGACCCCTCCACGGGCAGCCGGACCCGCACCGGATCCACCCCCTCACGCTGTGGCAGGGGAGCGGGCGGAATCCGGGTCGTCCTACGTCTCACCTGGTCAAGGGTACGCAGAGGCCTCGTCAGGCGGTCAGGCAGCCAGACGTCAACAGGCGGGCAGGCAGCCAGGAGGCCACGCGGTCAGGCTGAGGCGGCGTACGCGGGCGCCTCCGCGACGGCCGTACGCGCCTTGTACACCCGGTACGCGCCGCCCAGGACGAGCGTCACGCTCAGGAAGAGCACGGTGAACCACTGGAAGTACCAGTGCCCGCCCGCCGGGTCGTACACCTCGGCGCGCGGCCAGGCGAGGTTGATCGTCATGAACAGGCCGTAGAGGAGGGCGAGGGCGTTGACGGGGACGCCCCAGCGGCCGAGGGAGAAGAACGGGCGGCCCGTCTCGTCGGTGCCGGTGGTGTCGAAGTTGCCGCGCAGGCGCTGCCACAGCAGGGGGCCCGTCACCATCGCGTACGCGAGGTACAGCATCACGATGCACGTGGTGCCGATGGCGAGGAACGCCTCCGGCGAGGCGAAGTTGAGGAGCAGCAGGGCCGCGGCCAGGACGCCGACGACCAGGGCGGGGGCACTCGGCATGCCGGTGCGCGGGTTGACCTTCGCGAGCCGTCCGGAGAACGGCAGCTGGCCGTCGCGGGCCATGGAGAACAGCATCCGGCAGGCCGCCGTCTGGATCGCGAGGGTCGCCACCGCGATGGCCACCACGACGTCGGCGAGCAGCAGCCGGCCCACGCCGTCGCCCAGGCTGCTCGTCAGGACGTAACTCAGGCCTTCGACGCCGAGCCGGCCGTCGGTCAGGCTGGGCGCGGCCAGCAGACCGCCTAGGATGATGAGGCCGCCGAGCAGGCCCGCCGCACCGAGGGCGGTGAGGATCGTGCGGGGCGCGGTACGCCGCGGCTGGTGCGTCTCCTCGCTCATCTCACCCGCGCTGTCGAAGCCGATCATCACGTACGCCGCCGCGAACGAACCCACCAGCAGCGCCCCGAACAGGCCCGACTGGGCGGCCGTACCGGTGTGGAACGTGATGCCGGGAGAGCGCTCGGAGTGGGTGAGCAGGAGCACGATGATCAGGACGGCGCCGATGATCTCCGCGGTGACGCCGACCCGGTTGATCACTGACATCACGCGGATGTCGATGATGTTCACGAGAGTCGTCAGGACGAGCAGGATCACGCCGAACAGCGCCGCGTTGGCCGCGCCGTCCGCGGAGGTCGGTGTCGGGTCGTCGCCGATGAGCTGGAAACCGGACCAGATCGCGGGCAGCACCATCTGCAGGGCGAGCGCCGCGGCGGCTACCACCACGATCTGCCCGATCACCATGATCCAGCCGGCGAACCAGCCGAAGGTGAGGTTGGAGAGCCGGGACGACCACTGGAAGATGGCGCCGGAGATCGGATAGCGCGCGGCCAGCTCCGCGAAGCACGCGGCGACCAGGAACTGTCCGATCAGCACGGCCGGCCAGGTCCAGAAGAACACCGGCCCGCCGAAGGTGTAGCCGAACGCGAAGAACTGGAACACGGTCGTCAGCACCGAGATGAAGGAGAAGCCGGCGGCGAACGAGGCGTAGCGGCCCAGACTGCGGTGCAGTTCCTGGCGGTAGCCGAACTCGGCGAGGGAGCCGTCGCCGGGGGAGTGCGGTGGATCGGAGTGGACGTCGGAGGGGGCGGTTGTCGTCACGGCGGCACCTGCCTTCGGCACAGGGGAAACAGGGGAGCGGAATTCCTGTCGGTTGACAGAAATTAGGGAGCGGCTGTTTCGCTCGCATGACGCGGCCATGTCTGCCACGGGCCGAAGTCCTCACGCCCTTGCGAGTGGCGCCGAATCGCGATACATCGTGTGTATTGACGCTCACCTCGACTCGCGATATGTTCGGCCACGGATATTCGGAGGCGAGGTGACTCAGGTGGCGACCAAGCGCAGGAAGCTCGGCAATCCGCTGGCATTGGCCGTGATGGTGCTGCTCATGGAGAAGCCGATGCATCCGTACGAGATCGCCCAGACGCTCCGGCGGCGCGGCAAGGACACCACCACGAAGATCAATTACGGCTCGCTGTACACCGTTGTGCAGAACCTCGAGAAGCACGGGTTCGTGGAGGTCGCCGAGGTGCAGCGGCAGGGCAGGCGGCCCGAGCGCACGCTCTACGGCATCACGGATGCCGGGCGCGAGGAGGCGTCGGAGTGGCTGTCCGATCTGCTGGCCGTACCGGCACGCGAGTACCCGATCTTCGAGACCGCGCTCTCGCTGATGGGGATCCTGCATCCCGACGAGGTGGTGCGGCTGCTCGAAGAGCGGCTCAACTCCCTGGAGGTGCAGGCCGCGAGCGCGCGGGGCGGTCTGGCGAAGCTCTACGAGACGCTGCCCCGGATCTTCCTCGTGGAGACCGAGTACCAGTTGCACATGGTCGAGGCGCAGGCCGAGTGGGTCCGCGGCTTCCTCAAGGAGGTCGAGGAGGGCACGCTGCCCGGCGTCGAACAGTGGCGGACGTTCCACGACACAGGGGAGATGCCGCCGGAGTTCCAGGACCTGGAGGCCGGTCACTTCGAAGAGTAGTCAGGAAGAGCAGCCAGAACGAGAAAGACCCCGGCAGGGCTGTTGCAGCAGCCCCGCCAGGGTCTCGAACCCCGGACCGGACCCGCGGTGAAGCAGGCCGGGCGATCGAGGTGCGGCACACCCAGGATAGCCCGGCGCTCTTCACGCGGATCAGTCGTCATCCGCACATTGAGGAGAGCTGTCGTCATGAACACCCATGCGCCCGCGGTGGCGGCGCGCCAGCTGATCAAGACCTATCCCGGTGACGTCACCGCCCTCAGCGGCATGGACATCACTGTCGAGCCGGGCACCGTCTTCGGGCTCCTCGGCCCCAACGGCGCCGGCAAGTCCACCACCGTCAAGATCCTCACCACCCTGGCCCGCCCCGACTCGGGCACCGCCACCGTCGCGGGCCACGACGTGCTGCGCCACCCGGACCGGGTGCGCCGCGCGATCGGCGTGGTCGCGCAGAAGTCCGGCGCCGACCCGGTGGCCACCGGCCGCGAGAACCTCCGACTCCAGGGCAGGCTCTACGGTTTGAGGGGCGGCTCGCTGAAGAGCCGCGTCGACGAACTGCTGGCCCGCTTCCATCTCACCGACGCCGCGGACCGCCAGGTCAAGGGCTACTCCGGCGGTATGCAGCGCCGGCTCGACGTGGCGCTCGGCCTGGTCCACCGGCCCGAGGTGCTGTTCCTGGACGAGCCGACGACGGGCCTCGACCCCGAGGCACGTACGGCGATGTGGGACGAGATCGCCCGCCTCGCGGGTGACGAGGGCCTGACCATCCTGCTCACCACCCACTACCTCGAAGAAGCCGACCGGCTCGCCGAGCGCATCGCCATCGTCGATCGCGGCCGTGTCGTCGTCGAGGGCACCCCGGACGTCCTCAAGGGCGAACTCCGCGGCGACGCCGTGCACGTGGAACTGCGCGCAGCGGTCGGCGAAGCCGGTCGTACGCTCCTGACGGGCGCCCTCACCGCACTGCCCGGCGTGCACGAGGTGCTGTTCGACGGTCACCGGATCAGCGTCCGCGCCGGGGACGGTGCTGCCGCTGTGCCCGCCCTGCTCGGCGCCCTGGAGCGCGTCGGGGTCGGCGTCGCCGCGGCCACCGTGGCCCGCCCGTCGCTCGACGACGTCTACCTGCGCTACGCGGGCCGCCGTTACGCGGAGGCGGAAGCGGCGGCGCGTACGACCGGGACTCTCGCCCTCGCCGGAGGCGCCCGATGAGCACCAGCACCCTCGCCCAGAGCACCAACACCCTCAGCCAGACCTGGTACATGACGCAGCGTCAGCTGATGGCGGTGCTCCGTCAGCCCGCGTACGTCGTCTTCATGCTGATCCAGCCGGCGATCTGGCTGTTCCTGTTCGGCAACCTCTTCAAGAAGGTCGTCGAGCTCGGCGGCTTCGGCACGTCCACGTATCTGGACTACCTCGTGCCGGGCATCGTCGTGATGAGCGCGCTCAGCTCCAACATGTGGGCGGGCATGGGCACGTTGGAGGAGATCGAGCGCGGCACGCTCAACCGGTTCCTGACCACTCCGGTCAGCCGCGGCGCCCTGATGAACGCCAACGTCGTGCAGCAGGGGCTGACCACGGCCGTGCAGTCCGTGCTGATCATCCTGCTCGGGAAGCTCGGCGGCGCGGACTATCCGGGCGGGATCGCAGGCCTGGGCGTCCTCGTGGTCGCGGCCTCACTGCTGGGCACGGTCTTCGGCGCGCTCTCGAACGCGGTGGGGATGCTGGTGCGCGAGCGGGAGTCGATCATCGGCATCAACACGTTCCTGCTGCTGCCGCTGACGTTCCTCTCCTCCGCCTTCATGGCGCCGTCGCAGATGCCCGGCTGGATGCGGCACATCGCCGACTTCAACCCGCTCGACTGGGCGATGGTTGCAGGCCGTTCGGCCATGGCGGAGAACCCGGACTGGAGTGACGTACTGACCAGGGGAGGGGCACTGCTCGCACTGGCGGTGGCGGCGGTATGGCTGTCGATCCGCACGTTCAGGGCGTACCAGCGCTCGGTCTAGTGGGAGTGAAGTCCGTACGGCCCGCGCCCCGTAAGGGGCGCGGGGAACTGCGCGACAAGCCACAACGAACCGGCACTCGCCAACGAACCGACCCCACCCTCCCCGTAGGCGCCCTGCTCAACCGCCGGAGGCCTCCTGCTCGGCCTCCACCTGCGCGTTCCAGTCCCGCTTGGCCGCCTGCCAGCCGTCCTCGTTGTGGCCGAGCCGCCAGTAGCCGGAGATGGACAGGTCCTCGCGCGGGATCTGGTGCTCGACACGCAGCAGCCGGCGCAGCTCCTTCACGAAGCCCGCCTCGCCGTGCACGAACGCGCACACCCGGCCCTCCGGGAACTCCAAAGCCCGTACGGCCTCGACCAGCGCCTCACCGATGGGCCGGTCGCCGCGGTGCAGCCAGACGACCTCCACGTCGGAGGCGATCTTCTGCTCCTCGTCCGGACCCTCGACCTCCACGAACGCGTACACCTTCGCGCCGTCGGGCATCGCCTCCAGGGAGGCGGCGATCGCGGGAAGCGCGCTCTCGTCCCCGGCCAGCAGATGCCAGTCGGCCCCGGCATCGGGTGCGTATGCCCCGCCGGGACCCATGAACCGTACGATCTCGCCCTGCTGGACCCGCATGGCCCATGGCCCGGCGAGGCCCTCGTCGCCATGGATCACGAAGTCGAGCGTCAGCTCGCGCAGTTCCGGGTCCCAGGCACGCACCGTGTACGTACGGGTCACCGGCCACTGCTCGCGCGGGAACTCCTCGCGGATCCGCGTCATGTCGAACGGTTCCGGATAGGTCACGCCCTCGGCCCCGAACAGCAGCTTCACGTAATGGTCGGTGCTGGAGCCCGCGGTGAATTCGGCGAGGCCTTCGCCGCCGAGGACCACGCGCTGCATATGCGGGGTGAGCCGCTCCGTGCGGACGACCCGCGCGGAGTGGGGCTTGGGAACCCTGCGTGCCGGACGCTCTGCCATGACGGCCTCCCGAAGTTCACTAAGGCTTGCCTAAGTTAGCACCTTCCCCTAGTTAACACCTCTCGCTCGACAAGTCGATGACCACGCTTGGAGTGTTGATGACCACATCTTTGAACTGGCAAAAGGTCGGGTCCGAAAAACAAGTGCAGGATGTGACGGCTCACGATCCGAGCGTCACCAGCAGGCGCTTCAGCGAGCCGCCCAGGCCCCAGTGCACCGCCAGCTCCTCCAGAGCCGCCGGGTCGCGCGGCGTGCGCGGCAGCGCGGTGTCCACGACCGGCAGCGGCACGTCGTCGGCCACCTTGACGACCTTGGGCGCGACAGCCAAGTACGGCCGCGACTCGTCGAGGCGCTTGCGCTGCGAGGGCGTGAGCCTGGCCTTCGGGTCGTCGACCGCCGCCATGATCCCGGCCAGGTCGCCGAACTCGGCCAGCAGCTTGGCGGCTGTCTTCTCGCCGATGCCCGGCACCCCCGGCAGCCCGTCGCTCGGGTCGCCGCGCAGCAGCGCCAGATCCGCGTACCCCGGTCCGTCCACCCCATACTTCTCGCGCAGCAGCGCCTCGTCCGTGAGCTGCAGGCTGCCTACGCCCTTGAGCGGATACAGCACCCGCACCTGCCGCTTGTCGTCGACCAGTTGGAAGAGGTCGCGGTCGCCGGTGACGATGTCGACCGGGCCTGTGGCGCGGCCCGTGAACGTGCCGATCACGTCGTCGGCCTCATACCCCTCGACGCCCACGCGCGCGATGCCCAGTGCGTCCAGGACCTTCTCGATGACCGGCACCTGAGGCGACAGGGTGTCGGGCACCTCCTCCTCGTCCGGTCCGGTCTCGGTCTCCTGCGCGACGCGGTGCGCCTTGTAGGAGGGGATCAGGTCGACCCGCCACTGCGGCCGCCAGTCCGCGTCCATACAGGCCACGAGATCGTCCGGGTGACGGTCCCGGACCAGCCGGTCGATGAATTCGAGCAGGCCCCGCACGGCGTTCACCGGCGTGCCGTCCGGGGCCTTCACTGAATCCGGCACTCCGAAATAGGCGCGGAAGTACAGCGAGGCGGTGTCGAGAAGCATGATTCGGCGGGAATTCTGCGTCTGCTGCGTCACGCTCCGCATCATGCCGTATGCCACTGACAGTGACCCTCAGGAGCAACTGCCGACGACGGCGAGCGTCCCTACTCGTCAAACGTAAACACCGTGTGAACTGGAGCACTCCGGCGTTTGGCCCACATAAGCGGGGGCAGGCGCGGACCCGGAGCGAACCCGGTCGCGTTTTCAACCACACATGACAAATGCGGAACAAATACGGACCGGACATGCGGGCGGAACCCGCGTCGCTCCACGGCCCGCCGGCGGGGGAGGCGGGCCGTCTTAGGTTCGACCCGAGAGGTACATGTGTCATCCAGGCTGCAGGCCGAGAGCCTGTTCAAGGTGTTCGGCAGAGGACCCGACAAGGCAGTCGAGCGACTCCGTCAGGGAGCGGACCGCGAGGAACTGCGAGCCGACGGCACCACCGCGGCGGTGATCGACGCGTCCTTCACGGTCGAACCGGGCCAGACCTTCGTCGTCATGGGCCTGTCCGGATCCGGCAAGTCCACCCTGCTGCGCATGCTCAACGGACTGCTGGAGCCCACCGCGGGACAAGTGCTCTTCGACGACCAGGACCTGACCGCGCTGAGCGACCACGAACTGCGCCAGGTCCGCTCGAAGAAGATCAGCATGGTCTTCCAGCACTTCGCGCTCTTCCCGCACCGCAGCGTCCTCGAGAATGCCGCGTACGGCCTGGAGGTACAGGGCGTGCCGCGCGCCGAGCGCGAGACGCGCGCCACCGACGCCCTCGCGATGTGCGGCCTGGCCGGCTGGGAGAAGTCCTGGCCCGACGAGCTCTCCGGCGGTATGCAGCAGCGCGTGGGCCTGGCCCGTGCTCTGGCCACCGACGCCGACCTGCTGCTGATGGACGAGTCCTTCAGCGCGCTCGACCCGCTGATCCGCCGCGATATGCAGGACCAGCTGATCGAGCTCCAGAAGAAGCTCCAGAAGACCATCGTCTTCATCACGCACGACCTCAACGAGGCCATGCGCCTGGGTGACCGCATCGCCGTCATGCGCGACGGCCGCATCGTCCAGATCGGTACAGCCGAGGACATCCTGGTCCGCCCCGCGAACGACTACGTCGCCTCCTTCACCAAGGACGTCGACCGCTCCCGGGTACTGACCGCCGACGCCGTCATGGACACGAACCTACGGGGCGACGAAGCGGACTGCGGCTGCGAGACCGCGCGGCCCGACACCTCCTTCGTGGACCTCTGCGCGATCAGCGCCCGCGTGCCGCACTCGGTGGCGGTGGTCGACAAGAAACAGAAACTCGTCGGGGTCGTCCCACGGCAGCGGCTGATCGGTTTCCTCGGCGACGAACAGGGCGAGCCCAGGGCCTGCGACTCACCGCGGGACGAGGTCGTCAAGGCGGTGAAGACCGATGCCTAGGATCCCCTTCGGCGACTGGGTCAACGACGCGGTCGACTGGCTGCTCACCCACATGGCCTGGCTCTTCGACTTCCTGAAGACCATCTTCGAGGGCACCTACGACGGCATCAACGGCGTCCTCCAGGCCCCCGAGCCGCTGCTCCTCGCGGGCATCTTCGCGGTCATCGCGTTCTGGCTGCGCGGCACCGCCGCCGGCGTCCTCACCTTCCTGGGATTCGCCTTCATCGACTCCCTCGAACTGTGGGAGAACGCGATGATCACCCTGTCGCTCGTCCTCGTGGCGACGATCATCGCGCTCGTCATCGCGGTACCCGTGGGTGTCTGGGCGGCGCGCTCCGACCGGGTGAGCAACCTGGTCCGGCCGGTGCTCGACTTCATGCAGACACTGCCCGCGATGATCTACCTCATCCCGGCGATCCTCTTCTTCGGCACCGGCGCCCCCGCGGGCATCGTGGCCACTCTCATCTTCGCGCTGGCACCCGGCGTCCGGATGACGGAGCTGGGCATCCGCCAGGTCGACAAGGAACTGGTCGAGGCCGCCGACGCGTTCGGCACCACCCCCGGCAACACCCTGCTGCGCATCCAGCTGCCGCTGGCGCTGCCCACGGTCATGGCCGGTGTCAACCAGGTCATCATGCTGGGCCTGTCCATGGCCGCCATCGCGGGCATGGTCGGCGCCGGCGGCCTCGGCGGCGACGTGAACGAGGCCCTCGGCCAGCTGAACGTCGGCCTGGGCTCCGAGGCCGGAGTCGCCATCGTCATCCTGGCGATCTACCTCGACCGCATGACGAGCTCCCTGGGCACCCAGGTCTCGCCGCTCGGCCGCCGCGCCCTCGCCAGGCTGCGCGCCACGCAGGGCCTGAAGATCTGGTCCTACCGCCCCCGGCCCGCCGTGGCCATGATCGGTGTCGTGGTGCTCTCACTGGTCGCCGGCGGCATGGGCGTCTTCGGCGGTACGAACTCCGAGACCACCACCGCCGCCGCCTCGACGAACGTCGGCCAGGGCAAGAAGATCAGCATCGGCTACATCCCGTGGGACGAGGGCGTCGCCTCCACCTTCCTGTGGAAGGAGATCCTTCAGGAGCGCGGCTTCGAGGTCGAGACCAAGCAGATGGAAGCGGGGCCGATCTACACCTCGCTCGCCCAGGGCGACATCGACTTCCAGACGGACGCCTGGCTGCCGACCACCCACGAGCAGTACTGGAAGAAGTACGGCAAGCAGCTCGACGACCTGGGCTCCTGGTACGGCCAGACGTCCCTGGAGCTGACCGTGCCCTCCTACATGAAGGGCATCGACTCCCTGGAGGACCTCAAGGGCAAGGCCTCGGAGTTCGGCGGCAAGATCACCGGCATCGAGACCAGCGCCGGCATGATGAGCCTGCTCAAGAGCAAGGTGCTCAAGGAGTACGGGCTCGACAAGGAGTACAAGGTCGTCGACAGCTCCACGCCCGCCATGCTGGCCGAGCTGAAGCGCGCGTACGCCAAGAAGGCGCCCATCGTCGTCACGCTGTGGTCGCCGCACTGGGCGTACAGCGACTACAAACTGACGAAGCTCAAGGACCCGAAGGGTGCCTGGGGCAAGGGCGACGGCGTGCACACGGTCTCCCGCAAGGGCTTCGCCAAGGACAACCCGGTCGTCGGCGAGTGGCTCAAGAACTTCAAGATGACCGAGAAGCAGCTCACCAGCCTCGAGTCGGAGATCAACAAGGCCGGCAAGGGCAAGCAGCCGGACGCCGTACGCGCCTGGCTGAAGGCGAACCCCGGCGTCGTCGACAAGCTGGCCCCGGTCGAGAACTCCACGGGCGGCAGCCCGGCGGAGGCCAAGCGTCCGGTGGACGTCGCCTTCTTCCCCTGGGACGAGAACGTCGCCGTCACCTACCTGTGGAAGAACGTCCTGGCCCGGCGCGGCTACACGCTCAACCTCAAGCAGATGGACGTCGGCCCGGTCTACACGGGCCTGTCCACCGGCGACATCGACGTCAACTTCGACGCGTGGCTGCCGTACGCCCAGGCCAACTACTGGGACAAGTACAAGAACAACCTGAGAGACCTGGGCACCTGGTACCAGCCGACCTCGCTGGAACTCGCCGTGCCCTCGTACGTGAAGGACGTCAAGTCCCTCGCGGACCTCAAGGGCAAGGGCGACACCTTCGGCGGCAAGATCATCGGCATTGAGCCGGGCACCGGCGAGATGAACCTGCTCAAGAAGGACGTCCTGCCCGGCTACGGCCTGGACAAGGAGTACAAGGTCGTCGACGGCTCCACGCCCGCGATGCTCGCCGAACTGAAGCGCGCGTACGCCAAGAAGGAGCCGATCATCGCCGTCCTGTGGTCCCCGCACTGGGCCTACAGCGAGTACGAGCTCACCAAGCTGGCGGACCCCAAGAAGGCCTTCGGTGAGGGGAACACGATCCGCACCATCACCAACAAGGCGTTCCCGGGGCAGTACCCGCAGCTCACGAAGTGGATCAAGAACTTCAAGATGAGCGAGGACGAACTCGGCACCCTGGAGGCGGAGATCAAGGACCGCGGCCAGGGCAAGGAGGAGGAAGCCGTCGACGCATGGCTGAAGGAGCACCCGGACATGGTGAGCCGGATGACTCCATAGCAGTGCGGTAGCACGGCAGCAGCCGAACCGAGGGGTGGACTTCGCCGCGGGAACCAAGCGATTCCGGCGTGGCGAGGGCCACCCCTCGCGGCGCTTCCGGGCCACGCATACGACCTGGACACCGACCGTGCCGACCCCTTGACGTTCCGTACCGGCACGTACTGTGACGCTTCGTGGCATGGTCGAGACGGCGATGTTTACGGCGTTGTGACGGGCGCATGAAACGGTTTGCCGAACATGCGTAGGGTGCAAACAAAACATCGGGAGACATTGGCTCGTACGTACTGACACCGGGCCGTCACCGAACCGCCCGCACCGATTCATGCACCGACGACGCCCAGGAGGGAGCCGAGGCGATGGACGACAGCAAAGATGCCCTTCGGGTGGGCGCGGCCGTCCGGCGGCGGCGCCGGGCACTGGAGCTCACCCTCGCCGTCGTCGCCGAGCGCAGCGGTCTGTCGGTGCCGTTCCTGAGCCAGGTGGAGAACGAGCGGGCCCGGCCCAGCATGCGCTCCCTCCAACGCGTCGCGGACGCCCTCGGGACGACCTGCGTCGAACTCCTCGCCGCCGCCGACCCGGCGCGCAGCGTCGACGTCGTGCGCTCCGACGACTCCGAGTTCACCCACGAGCCCCGCGTGCGCCCTCTGGTGCGCGGTCACCACCAGTTGCACGCCATGGAGTTCAGCGGCGACCAGGACGAGGGCCGCGAGTTCCAGCACCGCAACGACGAGTTGATGTACGTCGCGGACGGCGCCGTCGAGGTCGAGGCGGAGGGCCGCGCGTACCGGCTCGGACGCGGCGACACGCTGTACATGACGGGCGGCGTACGACACCGGTGGCGGGCGACCGTGCCGGACACCCGCGTGCTGGTCGTCGCCGTCGCGGACCACATCGAAGCCGTTGAGGATCCCCGGCGGTGACCGGTCGTGGGCCGGTGAGGGTCGTATCGCTCGTACCCTCCCTGACCGAGGCGGTGGCGGTGTCCGTGCCCGGAGCGCTGGTCGGGGCGACGGACTGGTGCAGCCACCCGGCCGACCTCGACGTCGTACGCGTCGGGGGCACGAAGAATCCGGACGTCGAGCGGATCGTGCGGCTCGCGCCCGATCTCGTGATCGCCAACGAGGAGGAGAACCGGGAACCGGACCTGACCGCCCTGCGGGAAGCGGGACTTGAGGTCCTGGTGACAGAAGTGCGGGATGTGCCCCAAGCCTTTACCCAGCTCGAGCGGGTGACCGGGGCATGTGGGGTCCGGGGCCGGCCACGGTGGCTGGACGAGGCGGAGGCCGCGTGGGCGGACCTGCCGGTGCCGTCTCACCGCCTCCGAGCGGTCGTGCCGATCTGGCGGCGCCCGTGGATGGTCCTCGGCCGGGACACGTTCGCCGGTGACGTACTGGCCCGACTCGGCGTGGACAACGTGTACGCCACGCACGCGGAACGCTATCCGCGGGTCCCCATCGACGAGTTGAGGACCGCGGAGTTCGTCGTGCTCCCCGACGAGCCCTATCGCTTCACGGCCGACGACGGCCCTGAGGCGTTCGACGGACCCTGCGCGCTCGTCAGCGGACGCCATCTCACTTGGTACGGGCCCTCTTTGGCGGAAGCGCCCCGCCTCCTCAGCAAGGCGCTGGCCTCCGGCGGTTGAGCGGTTGGGTTCGTTGTCGGCTGCAGCGCCGTTGTGGCTGGTCGCGCAGTTCCCCGCGCCCCTAAAAGCCAAAAGACGAGCCCTCAGCCACCACGCACCCGCCACTTGCCCACCGGCGGGAGGGGGCGTGGGTCGGTGCGTCGTATGCCCGTCGCGTAGGTTCGGTCTCAGGTCAGCCGCACTGTGTACCGACACCGGGCCGTATGCCCACCCTGCGACGGGCTGACGCACCGGCCCACGGCCCCGCACCCCCCACCCACCCAGGGGCGCGGGGCTGTATCAATTTGCGGCTCCGCCGCGCGGGCGCGACCAGCCACAACGAGCCCGCGCTCGACAACGAACCCAACCGCTCAACCGCCGGAGGCATAGGGTGAGCTTATGAGCGTGGCTGAACAGGAGTTCCCAGGCACAGGCGGCGGCCTGGCCCGCAGCGTGCCCGAGCTCGGTGCCCTGGAGCTCCTGCTCGCCGTAGCACGGCTGGGAAGCCTGGGACGGGCAGCGCGCGAGCTGGGAATCACGCAGCCGGCGGCCAGCAGCCGCATCCGGTCGATGGAGCGGCAGCTGGGCGTGGCCCTGGTGGACCGCTCGCCCCGGGGCTCGCAGCTCACGGACGCGGGTGCACTGGTGACGGACTGGGCGCGGCGGATCGTAGAGGCGGCGGAGGCGTTCGACGCCGGCGCCCAGGCGTTGCGTGACCGTCGAGACTCACGGCTGCGGGTGGCCGCGAGCATGACGATCGCCGAGTATCTGCTGCCGGGCTGGCTGATCGCGCTGCGCACCCAGCGTCCGGACACGGCGGTGTCGCTGCTCGCCGGCAACTCGGCCGTCGTGGCCGAGCGGCTTCTCGCGGACGAGGCGGATCTCGGTTTCGTGGAGGGCCTGTCCGTGCCGACCGGGCTCGACTCCGCGGTCATAGCCCACGACCGGCTGATCGTGGTGACGGCGCCCGGGCATCCATGGGCGCGGCGGCGTCGGCCGCTCGACGCGGCGGAGCTGGCGGCGACGTCGCTGATTCTTCGCGAGACGGGTTCCGGGACGCGCCAGGTCCTGGAGGCGGCTCTCGGGGGGCTCGCTCGGCCGTTGATCGAGCTCTCCTCCACCACGGCGGTCAAGGCCTCCGCGGTCAGCGGGGCGGGGCCGGCCGTCCTGAGCGAACTGGCCCTCGGTGAGGAACTGTCCGCTCGTCGCCTTGTCGAGATCCCTGTTGCGGATGTGCGGCTCAGCCGGGCTCTGCGGGCGGTGTGGCCGACGGGGCATCGGCCTGCGGGGCCGGCGCGGGATCTGCTGTCTCTGACAGCTTCCTCCAGTTGAGCGGTTCGCTTTCGGGTGCGGGTCCGTCGTGGCTGGTCGCGCAGTTCCCCGCGCCCCTGGGTGGGTGGGGGG